>JBKEDN010000005.1:0-71295 GCA_047975435.1 Draconibacterium sp.
CGGAAGCTATCAACATACCGAGGAAAACTATTTTATCGCTTGATGCAACAAGCCGTAGATACAGCACCAGTTACATTTAATGATATTACAAAAACAACTTGACCCAAGGAGATAAGCAGTTAGATTTATTTGATGTCCTTGAGTTTTGTGCCGAATATAATTTTGATGCCATTGATCCAACAGCCTATTATTTCCCCGCTTATCCCGAAGTTCCGAGCGATGAGTTTATGATGAAATTTAAGAAACAGGCTTTTTTGCTCGGTCTTGATATCAGTGGGACCGGCGTGAGAAACGACTTTGCCAATCCGGATGAGAATAGCCGTAACACCGATATTTCAATGATAAAAAAATGGGTGATAGCCGCTGCAAAAATGGGAATTCCAAACGTTCGGGTTTTTGCCGGAACAAACGATCATCAAGGCTACTCGCGCGATCAGGTTTTTGAATGGATGGCGAAAGACCTGAAAACCTGTTGCAATTTTGCAAAGCAATACGGTGTGATTATCGCAATTCAGAATCACAACGACTTTATAAAAACTGCTGCTGATGTTGATCGTATTTTTGAAATGGTTGATTCTGAGTGGCTGGGGCTAAATCTCGATATTGGCAGTTACCGGCAACACGATCCGTTTGAAGAGATACAGAAAAATATCAAATATGCTGTTACCTGGCAAATCAAGGAAAACATTTGGATAGACGGGAAAGAAACGCCAACCGATTTTAAAAAGCTGTTCAAAATAATCAGGGATAACGGCTACCGCGGCTATTTACCACTGGAAACACTGGGAGAAGGCGATCCATACAAAAAAGTACCGACTTTGCTGGAAAAGGTAAACAATACCCTTCAACAACTTTAGCATGGAAAAAATAAAGGTTCCTTTTCATGAAATGAAATCAGAGTTTAAACGTATTCTGGTAGATCATCATTTTTCAGACCAACGGGCCGAAAAGTGTGCAGAGATTTTTGCTATCAACAGTCTCGAAGGAATTTACTCACATGGCGTTTACCGTTTTCCGCGTTTTGTGGAATACCTTAAAAAAGGCTTTATAAAACCAGATGCTGAACCTGAAAAAGTTAGTAGCGCAGGAGCCATCGAACAATGGAGCGGAAATCTTGGCCCCGGCCCTTTAAATGCAGAATTTTGTACAAAACAAGCAATGAAACTGGCTTCGGACAATGGGATTGGATGCATAGCAATTGCCAACACCAACCATTGGATGCGAGGCGGAACTTACGGGTGGCAGGCTGCAAAAAACGGCTTTGTATTTATTGGCTGGACCAACACCGAAGGCAACATGCCGGCATGGGGAGCGAAAGACAGTCGCCTTGGAAATAATCCACTGGTATTGGCTATTCCGTTTGGAGATGAAGCCATCGTTCTCGACTTTGCCATGACACAATTTGCATACGGAAAAATAGATGCGGCCAAAATTGAAGGTGAGAAGTTGCCCTTTCCCGGTGGTTTTAACAAAAATGATGAACTAAGCGATTCGCCCGACGAGATTCTGGAAACGATGCGCGGATTGCCGATTGGCTACTGGAAAGGCGCAGGCTTATCGCTGCTTTTAGATATTCTGGCAAGCATTTTATCTGCCGGGCTGGCCACAAAAGATGTGAGTAAACATGAAGCAGAGTATGGGATTTCGCAGGTTTACATTTGCATCGATTTAAAGAAGCTGCAAAACTATCCGGCAATTGATCAAACAATTTCAGGGATAATTGATGATTTTAAAGCCTCTTCAACAATTACTGAAGGTACACAAATTCGCTATCCGGGAGAACGGGTTATCACTACCCGAAACGAGAATCTAAAACATGGAATTCCGGTTGAGCGGTCAACCTGGGAAATGATTCAGCAGATGTAAGCTAGTTTTTACTAAATACCTTTCAAAACACCCAACACCATTTCTCTTCTTTGGCGCGAGATACTCACCGACGAGCCATCGTTCATTTTTATGTAACCACCGTCGGTTTTAATGTACGATTTCACCTCGCTGAGGTTAATCAGGTGCGACTGGTGAACACGCAAAAAGTTATGTTCGGAAAGCAATTCGTCAAACTCTTTTAAGGCTTTGCAAACCAAGAATTTCTCTCCTGAATTCAGGTAAACATGACTGTAGTTCCCTTCTCCCTGAATCCTCAGAATCCGGTCAACTTCAACAAATTCCATTTTATCAGACAAGGGCAGTACAATGCGTTTCTTTGAGGCAGAAATGTTTTCGAGCAAAACCTGCATTCTTTTATTGTCAAATTTCTCCTGCCGGCGCTCCTCAAAAAGCGAAACAGCTTTCACCAGTTCTTTAATGTTTACCGGTTTTAAGATGTAGTCGAGCGCACAAAATTTGATGGCTTTAAGCGCGTATTTGTCAAACGCGGTTACAAAAATCACCTCAAAGTTTTTTGTCGGGATCATTTCCAGCAAATCAAATCCGGTTCCTTCAATAAGTTCTATATCCAAAAAAATAAGTTCCGGCTTTTGCTGAACGATAGCTTCAACCGCAGAATGAATATTATCGATACAAGCTAAAACCTCTACCTGCGGACAATACCTCGCCAAAAGGTTT
This sequence comes from Draconibacterium sp., assembly GCA_047975435.1. GTDB lineage: Bacteria > Bacteroidota > Bacteroidia > Bacteroidales > Prolixibacteraceae > Draconibacterium. The sequence continues at coordinate 2,566 of JBKEDN010000005.1, forward strand.
TGCAGGTTCTCGCTGTTTCCGGGTTCGTCGTCAACCAGTATGGTTCTTATTTTATTCATATTCAAGATTTCTTAGTCTAAACAGGAATTTCAATCCTTACCAGTGTTCCCTTTTCATTCATTTCGTTCCGGTCAATAATTTCGAAAGTAAGCTTTTCTGTTGTTTGCGCATTCACAATTTTAATTCGCTCCTCCATCATTTTTATGGCTTTGCCGTTTCCGTTTCGCTGTTTCGAGCGTTTCGAAATACCCATTCCATTGTCTATAATTTCACAGCAAATCTTATGATCTGTTTTGGTAAATGCTACTTTTATTTCTCCTCCTTTTTGAGGTGCAATCCCGTGTATAACAGCATTCTCAACAAAAGGCTGAATCAACATCCCCGGAATTTCTTCTTCCTCCGGATGGATATCGGGAGCCATCAAAATTTCAAATTCAAAAGGAATGCGAAGCTTTTCCAATTCCAAGTAAGATTGAATCAGCTTAATTTCTTCTTCCAATGGAACCAGTTGTTTTTCCGAGTTATTCAAAACCAGCCGCATCATTTCGGCAAATTCAGAAAGATAAATGTTCGACGCTTCAATCTTGTTTTTATTCACCAGGTTTTGGATGGAATTCAATGCGTTAAACATAAAATGCGGATTCATTTGCGAACGTATGGCGCGTAATTCCAACTCCGAGAGTTTACGTTTGGCAGCTTCGCGCTTAGAAATTTTTTGCGTACGAAGCCGAATTACGAACCAGGATAGAAAGCCAAAACAAACCAAGCTGATAAGTATAATGATTAAAAGCCGACGTGTATCGGCTTTTAATTTTGGTTGGTTTTTCAATTCGAAATACCGGTTTATAATCTCTTCCAGATGATGCCCCGAGTAATAGGTTATTCTCCCAATATTGTTATTAATAATTTTTAGGTCTTTATCCAGCAAAAGTATTCGACTCCTGCCATCAATCAATTTAAGCGAGTTTAAAGTGGTAATATCTTCAGCAGGTAAATAAATATGAGTAAAGTTTACAGTATCATTATCCGGAGTTTCTACCATTCTGCCTTTTGCAAAGTAAGGGCGAATTACCACATAGTTAATTTTGCTTATCCGGTCGTCTTTTGCAATTATTCGGGTTAGTTCTTCTGATTCAAATTTGTGTTGAGGTTGTTGACTATTAAAAGACGCATCTAAATCAACAATACAAAGCTCACCCGTGGGTAACTTTTGAGCTTCACCATCGACATCAACTATTTCAGAAAGAGGAAATAGTCTTCCGGGGGTCAGTGGCTCCATTTCAGCGATCTCTGTTTTCAGACTACTTTTCAATTCCTCTCCCCCGGGGAGGTTGTAAAAATCATCCAGTTCCCTTTCAACAAGTGAAGCATTCCCTTTTAAGATTTCTGATTTTAACAGATCGTAAACCGAATAAAAGTAAGGATAACCAACATACTGGATTCCGGCAAAAAGAATGTTCTCTGCAAATTTATCTTCATCATACCTCCGCCCTCTTTGAGTGAGAAATTCAGACTCCTCCAATTCCAGGTAATCTTTAATGAATTGATGGTAAGATTCTGCACACAAACTTAAACTTCCGTTGATTTGCACCGTATCGAGGTATTTGCGGAAATAATTTTTATTCTCGTGCAAGCGATTAAGATCGTTCGGTTTATACGCCGGAAACGTTGTGTGTTCCTCAAGGCTAATTCTGTCAAGCGCTGAAACAAAGCTGGAGGCTACTTTAAATTCCGTTTCGGTTGAGATGTAATTTTTACAATCAAGAGAAATGGTGGGACCGAAACCGTTAACAATGCTATCGATCCGGCTTCTTAAATCGTGAATTTCCTTTACTATCTTTTCTTTCGGATAATCATTGGTAGAATGATCCAGATAGTAATATTCGCTAAAAGCCTGAACAACACAATTTATATCTTCCGAGCCATAGCCTGTTGCCTGTATTTTTCCGTTATTCCACGTCACATTTACATCCATGAGTGGTCTTAAAAAAATAGTTGATTGGCGTTTTTTAAATCTTATTTTTGCTAAAACCGGCTCTTTCAGGTCGAGATCTAATTTGAATTTCCCATTTTTCACCTTAACCTTTTGAGTTTTATGTCCAGCCGGATACATTACCTCAAATAATGCTTCACCGTCCAGTTCATCACTCTCAAAGTCCACTTCGAGATGTGTGTTTGGCTTTGAAAAGTTGTAGCTAAAAGTTCGGATAGAGGAGTTGTTGCCTAAGATCGAAAACCACCCGGTCTCGCGATTGATCATTGCTTTCTCTTTACCTTCAGAGGAAACTACTTCAACAAAAGCATAATCTTTATCGATCCCGCTTAACTGAAAATTTAAATTAACCTGCATTTCCTTTGCCGGGTCATTAAGAAGTTGGAATTCAGAGCTCCACTTATCTCCAATCTTAACCGGAGATTTTGGAACCATTCCCTGCCATTGCGTCATTAAAATATTCAACAAGTCCACAGCTAATCCGGCATATTTAAAAGAACCGAACTGCACACTATAATTCTTCGCCTCTTTTTTGTTCTGAAAAGTAAACGCCGGGAAGGAATATCTTTTTTCTTCTTTAAAATCGTTTCTAATATAAGTTATCGCCGAGTCGGAGTTCCACGGAATTTCTAAAACAACAGATTTGCCGAGAACATCCTTCATCATACTGATATCTTCCTGATTCAATGTCAGCGGATAGTCAGTATCGTTATATACCAGGTAGTCTAAATCATTACTAATCATCCTGTTCTCAACTACATAATTTTCCAGGACAAAATGCAATACCAAACTTTCCTTTGTAGATTCAACACAATTAACATCCCATCTAAATTTTAGATTCGAATTTTGTGATGACATAAGGTTCTTAAACAAACCTGGTAGAGTACTTTTGGTAGAGTCAAAATTCCATTTGTAGTCAACCCCACCAATATCAACTACCATTTTCCAACTATCCCCCTTTTTTATTTTTGGGGAGAGATTAATCTTCTCAACCGTGCTACCTGCGGTTACAGAAATTGTTTGGAAAAGAATACAAATAAGAAATAGTAATAAGTTGATTTTCTTCATCGCGTTAAAATTAATAGATTATTGAAATTTTACGCTTCAAATATCCCAACAGGAATCCGGAAGAAATGAGTTGAATGGAGATTGGGCGAGTTTCGGTGTAAATTTGGCAGGGCAAGAAGGAAAGTAAGAAGTAAGGATGTTGGTTACATTCCTTTCAGCTTCTCCAGCACCATTTCGCGACGAAGCCGCGCGATACTAACAGTTGAGCCGTCTTTCATTTTGATGCGAAAAACAAGGATGACATCTGTCTTTTGGCGAATGTAACCCTTATTTATAATGAAATACTAAAATGTTGCTTAACAGTAAAACGGTTCCTGGCTTTCTTTCTTACTCGTAATCCTGTACAATTACTCCGGCCAAACGCAGCAGCGAAGTTTGTGCATCGATAAAATTGTAAATGGCTTGTAATTCGCCCTGGGCTGCATTCAGATAAATCTGTTGTACATCGCGGAAATTAAACGAATTGATGGCTCCCGATTCAAATTTCTCGCGCGAAATCTGCAGGTTGAGTTTTGCCGCTTCAATATTTTCTTTTGCCAGCACCAGCAGCTCTTTACGTACCTGGTAAAACTCGAACAAATTAGCCAGTTGGTTTGTCAGGTCGTGTTGAATGTCGGTCATTTCCACATCGGCCAGTTGGCGATCGATCTCGGCAATTTGTACGGCGCGCTTCCGGTTACCGCCGCTAAACAGGTTCCAGCTCAGCGTGAAATTACCGTACAACGAAGCACTTTTGCTCCAGCCGGCATCGGCACTTTCGGGCTTTAGGCGAGTTGTTGTTCCCGAAACACCACCCGTAAAATCAAGGCTCGGCGAGTAGGCGCTTTTGGCAGCTGCAATCTGGTTTTCGAGCAAACGCAGGTTAATAAATTGCGACTGAATGCTTTTGTTGTTCGCCAGCATCTGGCTTTCCAAACCGGGCAGCGTGTATTCTGTCAAAACAGGCTCGAAGGTTTCTGTTAATTCATAATCCACCTGCTCTTTTTCGGCCATTAAATAGGCCAGGTTGCGTTTCGAATTTTTATAGGCTACTTCCTGCAACAGGTAATTCGCGCGGTCTTCGAGGTAAGCATTTTGGGCCTGCAACACATCGTAAGTTACCGCCGAACCATATTCCTTTTTCTGTTGTGCCTGATCGTAACGGTCGTTCGATAACTCCATCACCACCTGCACATTGGCCAGCTTTTCTTTTTGCAGCAACACATCATAATAGGCCAGAATCACCGACTGAATGGTTCCTTCCACCAAGGTTGCGGTGTTATTTTTCGACATGTTTTCGAGTTCTTCGAGCCGTGTTTTGCTGATACGCACCGAAAAACCGTCGAATAAAGTCCAGTTAAGTGCCGCACCCCCCGTAAAACGGTTGTTTACATTGTTGTCGCCCTCGCTTATGTTGTACGAATTATTATCGGCAGCCGACAAATTGATGTAAGGATAGCGGCCGGCAGTCCCCCAGTTATTCTCGATTTCGGCAATCTGCTGGTTTCCTTTGGCGATAATTATTCCGTAGTTATTTTCGAGCGCCTTTGAAATGGCACCGCTTAACGAAAGCGCTTGCTGCGCCCCGGCAGTTGTGGCACAAAACAGAAGTATAACGATTATTCTAATGACTTTCATGTTCTTGGTTTTCGTGTTGTACATCAATGGTTTCATCGATTTTTCGTTGCGAATGTATCCAGGCGATTTCCAGTTCTTCGCGCTCAAATTTTTTGCCCGTCCAGGTTTCGCGAACAAATTTTCGGATATCATTCAGAATAATAATTAATGCCGGGAAAAACAGCAGAATAAACAAAGTACCAAACGCCACGCCATATACCAGCGAAATGGCCATCGGGATCAGAAACTGTGCCTGGAAACTTTTTTCAAGCACCAGCGGGAACAGCCCGAACGAAGTGGTGAGCGTAGTAAGAATAATGGGCCGCAACCTCGATTTCCCCGACTCAACAATCGCATCTTTTACTTTCATACCTTCGGTAATCAGTAAATTGTATTTGGAAAGGAATACCACCGCATCGTTTACAATTACACCTGTTAGTGCTACAATTCCCCACAAGCTCAGCATCGACAAAGGCTTTCCGTGAATTCCGTGGCCCCAAACCGCACCAAGTATCGAAATCGGGATCATAATCAGAATAATCAGCGGCTGCTCAAACGATTTGAAATTCACCATCAGAATAAAAACGATAGCCAGAAAAGCCATTGGAAACAAGAATAACAGGTCGCCCATATTTCGCTGACTTTCTTTCTGTTGCCCCATGTATTCGATTCTAAGACCGGGATAAAGCATATGCAACTCGGGAATTACATCGGCTTTAATCCGGTTGAGTATTTCGGTTACCGAAGCATCCGGATCTACCAGTTCGGCTTCCACCCTGATTTCGCGGCGACCGTTAAAACGGTTGATGTTTACCGGGCCGCGTTGTTTTTTGTAATCTACCAGCTCGGTAAACGGATATTCACCTTGCGCAGTCACAATTTTCATACTTTCCAGCTGACCAAGTTTTGCGCGTCCTTCGGCAGGGTATCGTACCCAAATGCGTATCTCGTCGCGGCCAACCTGCAGACGCTGTGCCTGTCCGCCATAAAATGCCTGGCGAACCTGGTTGGCAATGGTCACTTCGTTCAGTCCCAGCATATACGCTTTGGGTTTTAGCTGAAGAAGAATTTCTTCCTTACCCATGGCGTTGGTATTTACAATGTCTTTTAACTGCGGATAAGTGTGCAGTTTATCCATCAGAAAGTCGCGGGCGTGCTCCAGTTCTTCAATATTCCGCGACAGTAGACCGATGGAAACCGGTGAGCCAAAACGGCCGCGCGAACCAATGGTAAATTTCTCGGCTTCGGGAATGGTGCCGAGGTGCTTTCTTATGCGTTCGATAATTTCAAAAGAACTGATTCCCGTTTCTTCCGAGTTTCGTGGCGAAACGTCAACATTTCCGGTGTGGGCGCCGCTTTCAGAGCGATCGAAACCCGAACCCAGGTTGATAATACTGCTCTCGATAATCGGAAGCGTATCTTTGTATTCCTCCATCATTTCGGCATTTACCAACCAAACCACACTATCGAAACGCTGCAGGTATTCCATGGTTTTTTGTTCGCCCGAACCGGGAGTAAAAGCAATATTTATGTTGAAATCGTCGAATTCCATGCGCGGGAAAAAGGTGGTTTTAATAATCTGCCCGCCAATTAATCCCATGGTAATAATGATCATGGCCACCGGAACAGCTGCAACAATATAGCGCCATTCGATGACCAGTTTTAAAACCCGGTCGTAGGCATAATCGCGCAGCCAGCTAAAAAACTTCTCGATGTATTTTCGGACACCGGTAGCTTTCGAATGCAAAACTTTCCGGTTCAGCACATGCTTGTTTCCGAGGTGGGCCGGCAATACAAAAAAGGCTTCGAGCAAGGAAACGCTCAAACTGAAAATTACGATAAGCGCCATTTCGTACATCATTTCCATTCGGCCGGTAATCCAGATAAGCGGAGAAAAAGCAGCAATGGTAGTTAATACCGATGCAATAACGGCTGGTACTACTTCGGTTGTTCCGTCAACCGCTGCCCGCATCGGGCTTTTTCCTTTTTCAAAATGCTGAAAAATGTTTTCGCCGATCACAATTCCATCGTCAACCAGGATACCGATTACCAGGATCATCCCAAAAAGCGACATCATATTGATGGTAACGCCCATGGCATTCACAATAATAAACATCCCGAGGAAGGACGCCGGAATTCCCCAGGCCACCCACAAAGAAAGACGGGTGCTGAGCATAATTCCCAGAATCAGTACAACCAGTATCAAACCCTGCCCGCCGTTGGTGTAAAGCAAGGCTAGGCGCGATTTTAACACATCGAGATAAGAACGCGAAAGCTTTAATTTAACCCCGTAATTTTTTGCGTTGAAGGTCTTCACATAGTCTTTTATGTAGGCATCAATCTCGTCCAGATCTTCGGTAATCAGTTTATTCACACGAAGGTTGATCACCGGGTTTCCGTTTTCGATTGCCTTGTTCGGAACATCCGAGAATTTCGTTTTCACTGAAGCGATGTCGCGAATACGGATCACACTACCATCGGTATTGGCACGTAAAATAATGTTCCCTATTTTATTCGGATCGGAACTGCGCGAGCGAAGACGAATCAGCAACTCCTCTTCCGCCGAACGAATTTGCCCGCCCGAAACATCGCGGTTATTATTTGAAATGGCATTTTGCAAATCGGTAAATGTAATGCCGTAGCGCAGGAGATCTTCTTCGTGGGCTTCCACCGAAATTTCCAGTGCCGGATAACCCGAAATCGATACCTGGCTCATATATCCCGAGGCCAGAAAATCTTCTTCCACCTGCTGGGCATAACTTTTCAGGGTCATCAGGTCAACATTTCCGGTTACTTCCATTCGGGCAGCCGGCGAGGTAGTTCGTGTTTTGGCAACAATTGGCCGCTCCGAAGCCGTTGGCAGTGCCGAAATTCCATCCACCGCATTTTTTACTTCAATCAGTGCTTCATCAATATCGTAACCCGGTTCAAATTCAATAGTAACCCGCGTACTGTTTTCTGACGACACCGAATTGATCTCATAAATTCCGGGAATCGCACGCACTGCCTCTTCTATCCGCGAAGTGATGCCCTCTTCCATTTCAACCGGAGAGGCTCCGGGATAGGCAACACTTACATTAATAATGTGTGATTGCCGTTCCGGGAAGAAGGACTTTTTCATCGAGTAAAGGCTGATTCCGCCAACAATGATAAAAAAGGCCAGAATCAGGTTGGCATAGAACGGGAAGCGGACAAAAAGTGCAATAGGATTATTCTTCATAACTATGCCTGTTCTTTGGTTGATTTAGCTTTTTTTGATCCCTGCCCTGCCGGCTGCTCTTCGCCCAAAATACTAACAGGTGTGTTCTCTTTTACATTAATAAGTGGCTGAACAACCAACCGGGCACCTTCTTTTAAACCATTAAATATGAGTGTAGTTTCGTTTGTTTTGATCACATTTATTTCGCGTTTCTTAAGCTTGCCGTCAATCACCACATATACTTCGTTGGAATTGAAAACGGCATTGCGCGGAATTCCCATGGCACCTTTTATTTCCTGCCCCGGGAAGCTCACTTTTTTATATTCGCCCGGAAGCAGTTCGTGCCCCGGGGCGCTTACCACCTGCACAAAAATGCTGCGCGACTGTGTATTTTCATCAATAAAATTCGAAATCCTGATCACGGTTCCGCTCAGCACATCGCTGCCGTCTTTTTCGTGCACACCCACTTTATCGCCAACTTTTATCCATTTACTCTGGCCGTTGGGTACCGGCACCTCAATTTCAATATTGTCGGTTCGTATCATTTTTGCAATCTGCGCACCGGTATTTACATAGGCGCCCACCTCGTAATTTACCTGCGAAAAAGTACCGTCGAACGGAGCATACAACGAGTGGCGTTCCAGTTTCTTTTCGTCTTGTTTAATGCCAAAATACTCGCTGTAAACACCACGGCTGGCCAAAAATATTTTTAGTTTTTCGTTGTTCACTTCCGGAAACTCGGGCAGGCCCCTGTTCAAATCAATCTGCCTGAAAAAGCTTTCGTAGGTTTCAAGCGCTTCGGGGAAATCAACTTTCAGGTCGGGCAGCAAAGAAATCATGGTAGTAAGGAAACTACTTTTGCGTGCTTTTAAGGCCAGCTCCACTTCATCTTTGTAAATTTCGGCCAGCAACTGGCCCTGTTGAAATTTAGTGCCCTTCCGCAGGCGCACTGTCCCGGGCTCAATTTTTCCGGCGGCTTCGGCTACCAGTACCACTTCGCTGCCCGATACCGCGCGGCCTTCGCGCGTTAAGGGCGAAACTACATCGGTGTATTCCACCGCTTCGGCTTTTACAAAGCGCTTCAAATCCTGACCCGGTTTTGTGGGTGGCTCAGGTTTCATTGAAACAAACAATTCGGAAAGTGCTGCCGATCCGCCCAATAAAATAATTAAGGCGACAACAATAAAAGTGATTTTTCTCCAACTCATGGTCTATTAGATTTAGTAAGCGTCCTTTTCAAATATTTTGAACACAAAAATCAATAAATTTCTGATAACATCAGCGTTGTTCTTTGATTTTGCGCTTTTACGGTTTTTTCGGACCAATGTTTTCTATTGACAATTTAATGACTTTAAAATGCTATTCGGGTTTAATCAGTCTTTTGAATAATGTATGAATTACAATTTCATCGGGTCTGGAAAGAATGAATCGGTTGAATTTTCGATATAATATTAATGTCGATTAACCTAAGTCTCTATTAATGATAAATAATATGCTTTTGCATAAAAGAAATGCTAAATTTGCACGCTTGTTTGAGGGAAGCGGAAAACATAATGCAAGTACTTGAATTTGATACGGTTGTAATAGGAAGTGGATTGGCGGGCCTTTCGGCTGCTTATCACTCATCAGAATATGGAAGGGTAGCGATTGTTACAAAATCGCAACTCGACACCAGTAATTCTTATTATGCACAGGGAGGAATTGCTGCGGCTATTTCGAAAGACGACACACCTGAAAAACATTTACACGACACTTTGGTAACCGGCCGTGGGTTATGCGACCACGACGCAGTAGAAATTCTGGTAAACGAAGGCCGCGACCGCGTGCTGGAGCTTATCGATCTTGGGATGAAGTTCGACCGCGAAGGAAAGGATTTTGTTCTGGGACTTGAAGGAGGCCATTCGAAACGCAGGATTCTGCATGCCGGTGGCGACGCAACCGGAAAAGAGGTAACCAGTTTCAAACTGGGCCTGGTAAAGGCTAAAAATAATATCGAATCGTTTGAATATGTAACTGCGATCCGCTTACTGATCAATAACAAAGGTATTCAGGGGCTTCACGCCTACGATTTCAAAACGGGGAATAATATTGTTTTTAAATCGAAAGCAGTGATTATGGCCACCGGTGGAATGTCAAGGATTTTTGCGCGTTCCACCAATCCTCATACTGCAACCGGCGACGGGATTGCACTGGCTTACGAAGCAGGGGCCAAAATTGCTGATATTGAATTTATTCAGTTTCATCCATCGGCACTTTACGTTCCCGATCAGGAAGCGTATTTAATCAGCGAAGCAGTTCGTGGAGAAGGTGCCTGGCTGCTCAACAATAAGGGTGAACGTTTTATGAAAGACATTCATCCGCTGGCAGAACTGGCTCCCCGCGACGTGGTGGCTTACAGCATTTTCAGGCAAATCCAAAAATCGGAAGATAAATTTATCTATCTGTCGCTAAAACATCTCGACAAGGAGAAGATCAGAAAACGTTTCCACAACATCAAACAGCACTTGAAGGGTTTTGGTTTTGACATTACCGAAGATTTACTCCCGATTGCCCCGGCGGCACACTACATGGTAGGAGGTGTACGTACCAACCTGGATGCGGAAACCAATATTCCCGGTTTGTTTGTTTGTGGCGAACTGGCCTCAACAGGAGTTATGGGAGCAAACAGACTGGCAAGCAACTCTTTACTAGAATGCCTGGTTTTTGGGAAAAGGGCAAGCGAGAAGGCTTCAAAAATTAAAACTTTGCCGGGCGATATTGAATTGCCGGAACCCGTTTACATTGACAAAACCAACGAAACCATTTTCCTTGATTACCGCAACAAACTGGCAAAAATTATGTCTGACAATCTGGGAATTGTTCGCAATAAAACGAGCCTGGAAGATGCTTTGATCCAACTAAATGAAATTGCAGAACAATTCAAGGACCATACAAACGAATACAATTTACTTAAAATCCAAAACGAAACTGCGATATGCCGGCTGGTTGCCCGGGCTGCATTAAAAAGGGAAGAAAGCCGGGGTGGGCACATCAGGGAAGATTTCCAAAGTGAAAATCCGGATTTTAAGTTGCATAGCATACAAGAGATAAACAAAGAAATTCATTTTGAACCTGTTAGAGAATAAAGGGTATGATGGACGAAAAAACATTGCGCTCGGCCGAGGTACTTTTTGACCTGGCTTACGCAGAAGACATAGGCGACGGAGATATTACAACCAATAATTTAATTGATCCGGAAGAAACAAAAACAGCCCGCTTTGTAGCAAAAGAAACAGGTGTTATTGCCGGACTCCCTGTGGCTGAGATGGTATTCAAAAAGTTTGATAAAGACCTGGAATGGCAGGTGTTAAAACCCGACGGAAGCGAAGTGGTCCCCGGAGATGTGATTGCCGAATTTAAGGGAAATTACCGCGCCCTGCTTACCGGCGAGCGCAAAGCCCTCAACTTTTTACAGCGGCTTTCGGGGATTGCCAGTTATGCACACCTCTGCATGAAAGAAATTGAAGGAACAAAAGTTGAGATTCTGGATACGCGAAAAACACTGCCGGGATATCGTTACCTCGATAAATATGCCGTACGAATGGGAGGTGCTTCCAATCACCGTTTCGGGTTATACGACATGGTAATGATCAAAGACAACCACATTCAGGTGGCCGGAGGAATTACAAATGCGGTTAACGCCATTCGGAAAAGTATTCCTAAAAGTATCAAAATAGAAGTTGAAACCACCACCATTGAGCAGGTAAAAGAAGCACTGGCTGCTGATGTAGATATCATCATGCTTGATAATATGAGCACTGCGCAAATGAAAGAATGTGTAAAAATCATTGATCGCCGTGCAAAAATTGAAGCTTCGGGCAACATGACCATTAAACGGATACAAAAAGTAGCACATACCGGAGTAGATTATATTTCGATCGGCGCGCTGACACATTCTGTAAAAGCACTCGACATCAGCCAACGTATAATCGACTAAATGAACCTGGTAATAGACATCGGAAATACACGCACTAAATTTGCCGTTTTTAACCGGGGAGAAGTTTTGATAACGGTTCCGGTAAACGAGTTTTTACCTTCGCATATTGATGTTCTGAAAAATGAACATCCCGCGCTTACAAAAGTAATCCTTTCGAGTGTGAAAGCGTATTCGGACGAACTCAAACAGGCTTTACAAACACGTTTTGAGACCTTTATCGAGTTAGACGAAAATACCCCTCTTCCGATTGAAAACCACTACCAAACAAAAGAAACACTTGGGAAAGACCGGATTGCAGCCGTAGTGGGCGCTTTCGATCTTCATCCAAATACCAATGTACTTGTTATTGATGCAGGAACAGCCATTACATACGATCTGCTTACTGCCGAAGGAAAATACCTAGGAGGGAACATCTCTCCCGGAATTGAGATGCGACTTAAGGCACTAAATCAATTTACGGGAAAGCTTCCACTCGTTGAAAAAGGGGAGATTAACAGCCTTTATGGCACCAACACAACGGATGCTATCAGAGTAGGGGTTCAAAACGGAACTGTATATGAAGTAGATACAACAATTACATTGTTTAAAGAATTTTATAAAAATTTAAAGGTTATTATCACAGGCGGGGATGCCGAATTTTTTGATAACAAATTAAAAAATTCTTTCTTTGTACACTTTAATTTAACCAGCTTGGGTTTAAACCGCATTTTAGAACATAATGGGGAGAAATAGTAGAGTAATTATATTGATCGCCGGGTTGATAATGATCCCGGCTATATTATTTGCACAATTCAACAACAGTACCTCATCACCTTATTCGAGGTATGGCTTGGGTGATTTGCAATCGTACAGTTTTGGGAGAACAGCAGGAATGGGGGGCGCAACGCTTGCCAGCAGATATCCGCTTCAGATCAACAGTGCCAATCCGGCGTCATACACCGCAACCGATTCGCTGAACTTTTTGTTTGAATTTGGTTTGAAAGGTGAATTTGCCCGCTATTCCAGCGAAATTAGTAAATCAAAAACCAACGATATTAACTTCAATTACTTTTCGATGAGTTTCCGCATTAATAAGTGGATGGCAACCAGCATCGGCCTGACTCCTTATTCCGATGTAGGCTACCAAATAGAGGTAAACGAAGATATTGAAAACAGTGGCGCTGCACGTACTATTTATTATGGTACAGGAACCATCTCAGACGCGTACTGGGGACTGGCCATTCAGCCCCATAAAAATATTTCGGTCGGGATGAACCTCAATTACCGTTTCGGGAAAGTCAGCAAAAACTCGGAGTTAACATTTTCATCTGCCGATTTTTACCTCTTGCAACGATATTCTCAAACACGAATTTCTGATTTTGGCCTGGAGTTTGGCGCCCAGGCTATTGTTCCTCTGAAAAAGGAAAAACAACTGGTTTTGGCTGCTGTATTTGAAAGCAAACCAACTTATACCGCTTTTGAATCAGATATTGTGCTAAAAAATATCTACTACAACCAAGTAGGTGATCAGGACACCCTCGATATAAAAGAAGAACAAAATGGGAAAATCGTTTTCCCGACAACCATCGGCTTTGGCCTCTCGTATTCAAAGAAAAATGTTTACGAACTTAATTTTGATTACTATCACCAGGGATGGAGCGAAGCAACGATAATGGGAGAAAATAGTGCATTTCTGACTGATTTAAATAAATTTGCAGTGGGGGGCGAATGGATCCCTGAGAAATTCTCCATCCGTAATGCCTGGAAAAGGGTCGCCTACAGGGCAGGTATTAAATACGAACAAACATACCATAAACTAAACGGGCAACAGATAAACGACTTTGGCATAAGTTTTGGGTTGGGAATACCGATCTATCGTTCAAACTCTACGATTAACGTATCGGCTGAGTTTGGAAAAAGAGGGACAACAAAATATAATTTAGTGCGCGAAAATTATGCAAAAGTTAACCTGAGTGCCAACTTGCACGATTTATGGTTTATGACTCGCAAAATTGATTAAAATTAAACTGAAAAAATAAAAAACTATTATGAAAGCTTTATTACGCATAACACTCTTCTTCGCAGTAACGGTGATTACCGGCATCACCGTTGCGCAAGCACAAAGAGTATTGAAAGGTACGGTTTATATGGATGGGGAACCTGCTGCCGGAATAACTGTTGAAGCCCACAAAGGCGGATCAATGATGACCAGCTTCGACGGGAAATATGAAGTAGCAGCTGATGCAAAAACAAAATGGATCAGATTTACTTTTATCGACGATAGAAAAACACTGGATATCGAAGGCAAAACAGGTGATGTTTTTGACTACGCCTTTTCCGGAGAATTGCCTTCGGGCGATGCTGAAGAAGGTGCAGGCAGTGGCGAAGTTAATCTCGGAACTGCTGACGAGCTCATTAAAGCGGGCGACGAAACATTCAGAACAGAATATTCACTATACCTTGAATTCTACAAGCAGAAAGATTACAAATCGGCCAAACCTCACTGGCAGGTACTTTATAATCAATATCCAAAATCTACAGAGAATACCTACATACAGGGGGCTAAAATGTATGAAGACTTTATTGAAAAGGCTAAAACCAAAGAAGAAAGAATCAAACTGATCAACGAGTATATGAAAATATACGACAAGCGGATCAAATATTTTGGGGATAAAGGATATGTTTTAGGCCGTAAAGGAACCGCATGGTTGACATACAGATACAAACTTTGTTCCGATAAAGGAGATGTTTTGGAGGGAGACGAACTGAAACAAATCTATAAATCAGGATATGAATGGCTGAACGAATCCATTAAACTCCAGGGTGAAAAAACCGAACCTACAGTATTAGTCCTGTTTATGCAAACTACTGTTGCCCTGTTCAAATTAGGTGAGTTACCCAAAGAACAAGTGGTTCAGAACTACGAAACCACAAACAAAGTGGCCAAAGAAATTATTGCCGCCAACAAAGATGCCAAAGCAGTAAAAGACGCTCAGGAAACAGTTATTCCTCTTGCCGAAGATCTTTTTGGAAAATCGGGGGCAGCAGATTGTGAAGTTCTGATTAAAATTTTTACTGCCGAATTTGAAAACAAAAAAGACGACATTGACTACATAAAAACCATGTTGCGCCGTTTAGGAAAAGCAAATTGTACCGAATCGGAACTTTTTGCAACAGCAACCGAGCGTTTGTACGAGTTGGATCCATCAGCAGAAGCTGCCTTTAACATGGCCCGCCGTTACCTTAAAAAAGACGATGTAGAAAAAGCCAGGGAATATTACCAAATGGCTATTGACCAGGAAACCGACAACGAATTAAAAGCTTCGTACCATTACGAACGAGGATTATTGCGTTACATAAAAGACGGAAACCTGGTGGGCGCACGTAACGATGCCCGCCGTGCTTTGGAACTTAATCCAAACTTGTGCGAAGCAAACATGCTGATTGGAAATATCTATGTTGCCGCTTCTCAAAAATTTGAAGGGACCGACATTGAGAAAAAAGCCATCTTCTGGTTGGCATGCGATTATTTTGCAAAAGCACGTAGCGGGGCCGACTGTACTGTAGAAGCAACTGAAAATGTTTCAAAATACCGTAAATATTTCCCAAATAAAGAGGAAGCTTTTATGGAACAGATGAAAGAAGGTCAAACCTACCATGTTGGAGGATGGATCAATGAAAATACAAAAATTAGGTTCTAAAATCTTACAGCGCATAAAACAAAGTGGTATTGCAGTTCTCCTGGCGGGGACTGCAATACTTTTCTTTGCCTGCGAGGACAATGAAATTGCAAAGATTAAACCCCTTGAATTAACCGATAACCTCCCAACCCTGGAAGCTTTAAACTTTCAAATGCTTAATACCGACTCCGGACAGGTACGTTTTCTGCTAAAAGCCCCAAAATTACTTCGTTTCGAAGACGAAGGAAAAACCTATTCTGAATTTCCCGAAGGAATGCAACTGATCAAGTACGACGCTAATAAAAAAATCGTTTCAAGCATTACGGCCAACTATGCCAAACAATTTTTAAAAGAACAACGCTGGGAAGCAAAAAACAATGTAGTTGTTACCAACGCAAAAGGCGATACGCTAAAAACCGATCATCTGATATGGGATGAAAAAGCCGGAAAGATTGAAACCGAAGAATATGTAAAAATTATTAGCGAAGACAAAATTATTACGGGAATTGGTTTAACTTCGGATCAGGATATGCTGAATTGGAAAATAAAAAATCCAAAAGGAAGTATTTACGTTTCGGTGAATAACACTGCCGGTAGTTCACCGGTTGCTGATCCAATACCGGCTGATACTACTCCTGCCCCGGAAGTAAAAATACCCAAACAGGATTCAAACCGGGTACTTCAATTCAAGTGAACCGTGCGAAATGAACAATTATTTGCTGATCATATTGGTGACAATGCTACTTTCGGCCTTTTTCTCCGGAATGGAAATAGCATTTGTTTCAGCCAATAAACTACGGCTTGAGCTCGACAAAAAATCGGAACCTTTTACCTCACGCATTTTAAAGTTTGTAACAACAAACGGAGGCCAGTACATTGCTACCATGCTGGTAGGAAATAATATTGCACTGGTAATTTACGGTATTGCTTTTGCCGCCTTACTCGAACCCTTTTTTAATGCTTATTTTCAATCGGCATCGGTTGTACTTTTCTTGCAAACAATAATATCAACCTTTATTATTTTGCTTTTCTCCGAGTTTTTGCCAAAAACCTTGTTCCGCTTATTCCCCAATTCCTTACTCAATTTCTTTTCAATCCCACTGGCATTTTTCTACGTACTGTTCTACCCCATTACACGATTCTCAATTGGTATAACCAATACACTGCTGAAACGTGTACTAAAAACCGACATCGCAAAAGGGCAGAAAAACCCGGTATTCAGCCGTATTGATCTGGACGAGTTTGTAAGTGAAAATGATCAGGGCCGTGCCGAGCAACTGGAGAAAACGGTGGAAACGGAGATTAAACTTTTTAAAAATGCCCTGGATTTCTCGAAAGTAAAACTGCGCGAAATAATGGTTCCCCGGCCTGAAATTGAAATGCTGGAAGTAGGAGCTTCGATTGCCGAACTGCGGCAAAAGTTTGTAGAAACCGGCTATTCACGCATTTTGTTTTACAAAGAAAACACCGATAATATTATTGGCTATGTTCATTCTTCTGTGTTGTTTCATAACCCAAAATCAATTGAGCCTTTTATAAAAAAAGTAGCGATTGTTCCGGAAACGATGTCGGCGAATAAGCTGCTAAGCACCTTTATCCAGGAGCACCGGAGTATTGCCATTGTGGTAGATGAATTTGGCGGAACATCAGGAATGGTAACCAGCGAAGACATACTGGAAGAAATTTTCGGGGAAATTGAAGATGAGCACGACACCAGTGACATTGTAGAAAAAAAGATAAGTAACAATGAATTTATTTTTTCGGGGCGCGCCGAGATCGATTTGCTAAACGAAAAGTACTTTTTCGATTTACCCGAAACAGAAGAGTTTGAAACGCTTGCCGGTTTTATATTGTTCCACCACGAAAGTATTCCAAAGATCAATTCGGTGATTAAAATTGGAAAATTCCACTTCAAAATATTAAAAGCAAGCAATACAAAAATAGAACTGGTAAAGCTCACGATCGCAGAGAATTAAACTTTCCCTTCTGCAACATCATAAAATATTCATTTTCTGACAATTAAGAACACAAAACACTCCGGGGTAAAAAAAAATTAAATCGCTGTGTTAAATAGTTAAAATTGTTATCTTCGTAGCTCGAAAAAATCAAACAAAATTTTGCATTAAAATAACTGTAAATCAATGGCAACGTTACAAAAAATCAGAACGAGAGCAGGATTGTTAGTAGCAATTGTAATCGGTGTTTCATTAGCAGCATTTATCCTTGGTGATATGCTCCAGGGAGGTTCGTCGATGTTTCAAAGAAACCGTTTAGAAATAGGTGTTATTGACGGCGAATCGGTTCAATACCCTGACTTTCAGAAAAAAGTGGAAGAGTTAGGTGAAATATTCAAACAAAATTACGGCACTACACAGCTTGATGACAATATGTGGGCGCAAGTGAGAGATCAGGCCTGGCAGCAACAAATCAGTGAAATTGTGATGGGTGATGTTTATGAAAATTTAGGCATCGACGTAAGTTCCGACGAGTTGTTTGACATGTTGCAAGGTGCGAACATTCACCCCATCGTTCAACAAATTTTCCGTAATCCTGAAACCGGTCAGTTCGACCGCGCAGCAGTGGTTCGTTTCCTAAAAGGAATGGAAACCGGTGCCGTTACCCAGGAAAACCGCGCATACTGGCTGAATCTCGAAAACCAGATAGTTGAAGAACGTACCAAAACAGAATATGCCAATATGGTTGGAAAAGGATTGTATGTAACCAAAGAAGAGGCTGAAGCAAGTACAAGTGCTGCCGGGAAAACAGTAAACTTCGACTATATTACTCTGGCACAAAGTACAGTTGCCGACGACCAGGTAACAGTAAGTGAAAAAGACCTGAAAGAATATTATGCGGCACATCAGGACGATTATAAAGAAGCAACCAGCAGAAGAATTGAATACATTACATACCCGGTAAAACCCTCAGAGTCAGATTATACAGATACTGAAAAATGGATCAACGATATTAAAAGTGATTTTACCAAAACAGAAGATAACGTTCAGTTTGTAAATGCGAATTCTGATGTAGCTTTCCAAAATGTTTGGTACAAAAAAGAAGATCTCCCGGAAAATATTGCAGCCTGGGTTTTTGATGAAAAAGCACAGGTAAACGATGTATTCGGGCCTTATCCTGATGGCGATGCATTTACACTGGCAAAACTGCACAAATCGGAAATGATGCCCGACTCGGTTGAAGCCCGTCATATTCTGATACCGGTAAATTCTCAGGCAGAAGCTGTTGCTGCACAAGCACTGGCCGATAGCTTGAAAACACTGATTGAGAACGGGGCAGACTTTGCCAAACTGGCACGCGAAAATTCAAGCGACCAGGGATCGGCAGTTAATGGTGGCGATTTGGGATGGTTCCGCCGGAACATGATGGTAAAACCATTTGAAGAAGCCGCTTTCAATAATAAAAAAGGTGAAGTAAGTATCGCAATCAGCCAATTTGGGATTCATGTAATCCAAACAACCCAGCTTGGAAAACTCACTCCACAGGTCCAGATTGCCTACTTAACCCGCAACGTGGTTCCAAGTACAAAAACGTACCAGGATACATATGCTTTAGCCAGCAAATTTGCAGGCGAGAACACAAATCGCGAAGCTTTTGATGCTGCGGTAAGCGAGCAAAAACTTGCCAAGCGTGTTGCTAATTTGGGTGAAAGAGACCGTGAAATTGCCGGTTTGGAAAACGCCCGACAACTTGTAAAGTCAGCTTTCGAAGTGGAAGTAAACGATTTTCTTCAAACAACACAGGGATCAACGATATTTGAACTGGGTGATAATTTTGTAATTGCTGTTCTTACAAACGTTACGGAAGAAGGAATTGCTCCTTTTGAGAAAGTAAGCGCACGGATCGAACTCGCCGTTACAAAGGAGAAAAAAGCCGAATACCTGGTTGAAAAACTAAAAACAGCACTGGCCGGAAAGTCGGACCTGAATGCTGTTGCACAGGAAATGAATACTGAAGTTAAAAACGCAAGCAATATCAATTTTAATTCCTTCTCGATTCCGGGATTAGGATTGGAACCCGCTGTAATTGGAACAGTTGCCAGTTTACCAGTTGATCAGATTTCCGCACCTGTTGCCGGAAATAATGGGGTGTTTGTAGTAGTGGTAACTTCGGAAACTGAAAACCCTTCTGCAAATGTTGAAGCGGAACAAAACAGGTTAGCACAAACACTTAGTATCCGTGCCAGTTCTCAGGCTATTCAAACACATGAAAATGCTGTTGAAATAGTTGACAAACGGGCAAAATTTTATTAGTAGAAAAGCAATATCATGATAGTAAAAGCTGTTCCGGATGGAGCAGCTTTTTTATTTTTCTGTTTAAACAAACGTCGTAAAACTTTACTGTTTAAACACATATCAAAAAAAATAGTAACTTAAAGCCCTAAGTTCAAGAGCGGAGGCCGATTTTTGAATCGGGCCTTCTGAAAAACAACCTAAAACAAATTCCTATGAAAAACCTGATTTTCCTGACAACTATTTTTTTAACAACACTACTTTGGTCGTGCAACGATATTGAAAAGAAGACAATCAGTAACGAAGAAACAGAAACCCTTCTGACTGAAGCTGTTACCGCCTTCGATCTGTTTTCAAGTATGCAGGAAGAAGCTTTCCGTAGTTCAGAACAAGTGGAAGACTCGCTGAAGAGCGCATCAATTGTTAATGTTAACTACCCAACGATAAGCATTGATCCCTTAGACCTTACCAGCTGGCCTAAAACCATCAGGATTAATTATGGTCCAGAGTATATTCAGGGAGTTGACGGAAGGATGAGAAAGGGGGCAATTGTTATTTCTGCCAGTAACTTTGCCAGTAAGGTGAACGCAACCTGGATCATTACTTCTGATGATTATGTACAGGACGGATACGAAATTGAGGGAACACAAACCGCTCAATACAAAGGGTTAAACGCAAACAATCATCCGGAATACTCTTGTAAAATTGAAGATGGTACAATAACTTCATCCACCGGAAAGAAATTTACTTTTAACCAAACCACCTCCCGCGAGTGGATTGCCGGTTATGATACACACTTCCTCTTAACCGGAAATACCGAAGATTATTGCGACGATGAATATTTGATCTCGGGGACACACAGTGGAAAAAGTTCGGATGGCTACACTTATGAAATGAGTACACAGCAGGATTTACATACCAATGTTTGTTGCCGCTGGATAATGGAAGGCTTGCTAACAGTAAATCTGCCCAACTATGATTTATCCTGCCAAATTGATTACCGGCCGTCTTCTGAAACGGGAGATCTTTGTAACAACCAGGCAGTGTTTACCATTTTTGGTGAACAGATACCGATTACTCTTCAATAGTTTTTCTAACAACCTGAATTCGATTTTTACTTTATCAGGCATATTCCTTTTTCGGATTTACGGTTTATATACTTCTCCTGCCAAAACCAGCCGCGTAGCCATTTCAAAGCCATACCGGTCGAGTGCTTCTTCTATCAACGGAATTTCCTTTTTGAACCCTTCGTATTCAGGTTTGTCCTTTATTGTTTCCACAGCATCGTACAGTTTTGTCTTTCTTTCTTCAATAGCTGAAACATCAGGTCTCGCGGCAGCTCTTTTATACTCAAAAGAAAGCCGGATCTTTAAGCCTGAGGCTTCTGCCATTTCAAGAATTTCACTTTTTTTGAACGAGCTATTATGGCAAACCCCATTTAATCGATCAATTTTACTTCGGAAATGATGCATTGCTTTGTGGACTTCCTGGGCGGAATTCAAATGATCACTAAAAAGTTCGTTAATAATCATCCAGCCCCCTGGTTTTACCACCCGCTGCATCTCCTTTAACGAAGCCTGTACATCGGAAAGATGATGAAGTGCCATCGAAATACTTGCCGCATCAAAGCGGTTGTTTTCAAAGGCAAGTGTCTCCCCTTTCATAACAGAGAAATTTACAAAAGGATAAGTATTGGCAGCTTCTTTCAGTACGTCCCGGTCAGGATCTACCCCATAAATTTTTACACCCGGAAATACTTTCTCCAGAATCGGAATATAGTGCCCGGGGCCGGTTCCGACGTCAAGAACCGACTCAACCTTTTTATCTTCAAAGAAATCAATAAGTTGCTTCATATCAGTAATAAAAATGCAGATAACGCAGTTAAAACAATAACAGCAGTACGATATAGTTTGTCAGAAATTTGTTTTACCAGAACAATCCCTAAAAATGCACCTAAGGCAATGGCAGGTAACATAAATACATTGAGGGTAAGTGTTTGCAGGTTAATGGTTTCCCAAAATAAAATATGCAGGGGGAATTTTGAAAAATTGACAATCAGGAAAAACCAGGCTCCGGTACCGATAAACGATTTTTTAGGCAAATGCATGGCCAGCAAATAAATCGCAAAAATGGGGCCGGCAACGTTTCCAATCATTGTGGCAAATCCGCCAAGTACACCCATTAGAGCAGCAAACCACCAGGTATTAGGGAAAAGGGTAGCGTTTTTTTGACGGTCTTTCCACACCATCAAACCGATGCACAGGAAAACCAGAATCGCCATAATATTTTTGAACCACTCGTCGTTTACCACACGCCCCACCCAAAGCGCAATTCCAATACCAACAAAAGCCCACGGAAGCAGTTTCCAGAGGTATTTCCACTCGGCATGGCGATGATAGTAACTAACTGCAAATACATCGGCCATCATCAACATTGGTAACAAGATACCGGCAGAAGCTTTCCCGCCAAACACGATGGCAAGCGCCGGAACAACCAGCATCGAAACGCCGGGGACACCTACTTTTGACATCCCGACCAACATGCCACAAACTGCAAATAAAATCCATTGGAATGTAGAAAAATCAAATCCGTGCATAGGCAAGTATTATCTCCTCAAAAGTATTGAAAATTAGCGGGGACAAAAAAGTTCGCAACAAAAAATAGCCCCGGTTTTCCCGAGGCTATTTCGCTAACAATTCGAAGGTAGAATCCTTCTCAAAAAACAAAAAACAAAAAGCAAGGTTATCCTCCAATCATCTTATCCCTCAACATCTGCTTCATCATTTTGAAGCCTCCTTGCATGAATTGTTTATTCAATTTATGTGCCAGATCGATTTCATTATCAGACTTTAACGTCTGTTAACGAATGTCTGTCAACTCGTCCGTTCATCAATTTCCTTAATATCGTCAGGTGGTACTTCACCAAACCAGTCGTTCAGTTTTTGCCTTGCCTTTTCTTTTATTTCAAGGGTAATGCTTTTCGAAACCTGGGAAAGGGCAAACAACAATACTCCCAAATCGTCGGAATAGCCAATTAGCGGGGTAAGGTCGAAAATAGCATCGGTTGGAAGGATAAAATAACCAAGCGCGGCAGCAATACTAAGTTTTGTTTTAATACCGGTACCCTTGTCTTTCATTGTATAGTAAAGCAGCAAAACCGCATAAACTACTTTTGCCCCAGCCTCTTTCGCGTACTTTTTAAGCTTTTCCCACAGCGAATCTTCAGAAAAGTATTGGGTATAATTATTTTTTTTCATTTCAGGCTTGAATTATTAAAGTCGAGTTTATAATCTCCATATTGTTCTACAATCTTTACCAGAATTCTGCCTACCTCTTCGTTTGTTTCAGCACGGAGCAAAGCTATTTTTAGCTCCCGGAAATTCGGTAATCCCGGAAAATATTTGGCAAAATGCCGGCGCATCATCAAAATCCCGGAACGCTCGTTGTCTTTCCATTCCAGGTTCATCAACATTTGGGCTTTCAACACATCCACCACTTCGGCAACTATAGGTTGCGGAAACTCTTCTCCGGTTAAAAGAAAATGTTTTACCTCGCGGAAAAGCCAGGGCCTGCCAATAGCCCCGCGGCCAATCATTAGTCCGTCAACACCTGTTTCATCGAGTAGTTTTTTTGCCTTTTCTCCGCTATTAATGTCGCCGTTGCCAATAATCGGAATCCGCATTTTTGGGTTATTTTTCACTTTCCCGATTAAGCTCCAGTCGGCCTCGCCGGTATAAAGCTGTTCCCGTGTTCTTCCGTGAATGGCCAACGCCTGAATACCAGCATCCTGCAAACGTTCGGCAGCTTCTAAAACCGGTGTATCTCCGGCAGTCCAGCCCAGCCGGGTTTTGGCTGTAACCGGAACATTCACGGCTTTTACAATGGCTGCGGCCATCTGTTGCATTTTGGGCAAATCTTTTAACATCGCAGCTCCGGCACCGTGCCGAATAATCTTTTTCATCGGGCAGCCAAAATTAATGTCAATAAAGTCGGGCTTGCTTTCTTCGGCTACCTGGGCAGCCCGCACCATCGAGTCGATATTGTGTCCGTAAATCTGAATCGCTACCGGGCGATCAAAATCAAACAGGTGCATTTTTTCCCGGGTTTTCTGAATATCGCGCACCAAAGCTTCCGACGATACAAACTCAGTGTACATCACATCGGCTCCGAATTTCTTACACACCCGGCGAAACGACTTGTAGGTCACATCTTCCATTGGAGCAAGAAAAAGTGGTGTATCTTGTAATTCAATGTTACCAATCTTCATTTTGCAAATGTAATTATTATACACTTTTACTTTTGAATTTCGCCAACAATCAAACGACATTCAGGTAATTAGCCTATAATAGTCGTTTAACTTTTGTGTTTTTAGATAATATGAATTGTTTTAAATCCAATCCACTGATCAGGTTTACTCCCGGCTGTTTCCCAAACTCAAAACTTCCGAATTTTGCCGAAATATTCAGTGCATTTGCTCCGTTGAAACTAGCCCAACTGATGAGTTCCTGCAGCGTAATTTCAGGATAATTTTGCTGTAAGATGATCATCTCCTTTAAAACAGAAAGCCCGGTATTGGAAGCCAAACTATCGGTACCCAAACAAATATTCATATTGAACTCGCGGAAAAGTTGCACGGGGGGAAGTGTGTTTTCAATAAATAAATTTGAGCCCGGGCAAAGCACTGGAAAAGTATTTTCAGAAGGCCGTTCTGCGTTCAGTAATTCCAAATCATTTTTATTTGTGAAGGTATTATGTACCAGCAACAAAGTGTTTTTTGAAGGAAGAAATTTCAAGGTAGTTTTTAGTGAACTACTGCCTGGCTGCCAATGTGATAAATCAATACCGATGTTATGCTGAAAATGATCAGCAATCGGGCCGGTACCATTTTCAAAAAACTGCTCCTCGGCTTTACTTTCCTTATTATGTATCGAAAGAATACCGGAATCTGTTTCTGCCTCTTCCTGTATTTTTCTGAAAAGCGGTCGTGAAACCGAATAAGGCGAATGAGGAACGATGCTTGCCGGCAAACCACTGCTTATAAATTCATCGCGGACTTGTGCCGCAAGTTCAAAAGCCCGATCAGCACGCGAAGGGAGAAAACCAAAAGTTTCAACAAAAGTATGGTAGTAAATTTTACTTTTCTGCTTAACCGCGATGGAGACATTTGAGTTGGAAACATCGCCCACCGCAGCAATTCCCGCTGCCCACATCCGGCGGTCAGCAATCTGCATTGCTTTTTCAATTACTTCGGGATCAGCTTTTCGGAGTTGGTTGATTTGGCCAAGAAATCCTCCAATACCTGTTTTGCTCTCGATTTTATTGAGCAGATGGGAAAGTTCGAGATGGCAGTGTGTATTTACAAAACCCGGAACAATTACCCCGCTATAAAATTCAACGCCGGCTTCTTCTTTCCAGTTGTTCGCTCTTTCAAGCAAATCAACAACTGTTCCGTCATCTTTGCAGATGAGAAGTCCGTTTTTTAGAGGAGGCCTGTTTCCGGGGAAAATGTATGTGGCCGCCAACTTTCTCATTTTTTAGGATTATTTCTTACTGTCGGGTTTGTCGTCGTTTAGCTCCAACTCATCTTGTTTCCTTCCCGATAATTCCTGTTCCATTTCGCTAAGTTTCGATGTTACCTTCCGGTACATTTTGTCGAAATTTTTTGGAACGCTAGCGTAATAAATAAAAGAGCGCTCAAACACCGAATCCGGAACATTGTACTTATCGAGCACAGAGTAGTAAAAATTAACCGACGAATTATCTTTCATTAGCGTATCGTAGCGAAATTTGGTATAAGTCGCCTCAGCCAAATGAATATCTACCAGCATATCAATCATCTGACTTTCTTTAATCAAATGTTCCGGTTTTGGAACCACAGGCTTATCGCACGAAGCTGCAACGAAAACCAGCAACAATACTATCCATTGAAATCTTTTCTTCATCAGGGCGCCAAATTATAAATAGTTGGGGTACAAATCAAAATTAGGAAGTTAAAAATTGCTATTCAGCCGGCAAACCATGTAAAATCGGGAGAATGATCTGAATCAGATATCAGGGTAACCCCTTCGTACCTGGCATCCAAACCAATTAATTTCAGGCAAAAATGGTTTTAAAAACTTCTTCCACCCGACTGACTTTCACAATGTCGATGGTAAATTTTTTGGCATCAAAACCTTTGTTGAGCGATGGTACGTAGATTCTTGAAAAACCCAGTTTTGCTGCTTCGGCAATGCGTTGTTCAATGCGGCTTACTGCGCGTATTTCGCCGGTTAAACCCACTTCGCCTGCAAAACAAATTTTGTGATTAATGGCAATGTCGATATTGGAAGAAAGAATGGAACAGATTACCGCCAGGTCGGTAGCCGGATCACTGATTTTCAATCCACCGGCAATGTTCAGAAACACATCTTTTGCAATGAGTTTAAAACCTGCACGTTTTTCAAGTACCGCCAGCAGCATGTTCAGGCGCCGGAGGTCGAACCCTGTTGACGAGCGCTGCGGGGTTCCGTAAGCTGCAGAGCTCACCAAAGCCTGAATTTCAATCAGCAAAGGACGGACCCCTTCCATAGTTGCAGCAATTGCCGTCCCGCTTACATCGTGGCTCACTTTCGAGATCAATTGTTCGGAAGGATTAGTGATTTCGCGTAAACCATCGCTGCGCATTTCAAAAATACCCAGTTCGTTGGTGGAGCCAAAACGGTTTTTATTCGAGCGCAAAATGCGGTACATGTAGTTGGTATCGCCTTCAAACTGAAGGACCGTATCTACCATGTGTTCCAGCACCTTTGGCCCGGCCAGGTTTCCGTCTTTGGTAATATGGCCGATCAAAACCACAGCAACATTGTTTTTTTTGGCGTACTTTAAAATGGCCGAGGTACATTCGCGCACCTGCCCCACTGATCCGGGAGATGATTCAATCAACTCTGTAGCAATAGTTTGAATAGAATCAATAATTAAAAGTTCGGGGTTTACCTGCCCGGTATGTGCCAGTATATTTTCCAAAGATGTTTCGCTAAGGAAAAGGCACGAACTGCCGTTGTTGTGCAGCCGCTCGGCCCGTAGCTTTATTTGCTGGAGGCTTTCTTCCCCCGAAATATACAGGATGTTTTTTCCGGTAAGCGCCAGTGCTATTTGCAGTGCCAGGGTAGATTTTCCGATACCCGGATCACCACCCAGCAAAATTAGCGAGCCGGGAACGATACCACCGCCAAGCACACGGTTGAACTCTTCAATGCCTACAGAAATACGACTGTTCTTTACGGCTTCAATTTTATCGAGCGTTAGCGGCTGGTTACCCGAAATCTGCACCGACAGTTTTCCGCTACTTTGTTTGGAAGCAACAATTTCTTCCACTAATGTATTCCATTCGCCACAGGTAGTACATTTCCCAAGCCATTTGGGCGACTGTGCCCCGCAATTCTGACAGGTGTATATGCTTTTGGTTTTGCTCATTTTCCTTTAATAATCCCTCGAACCGGACCACAAGATAGACCATTTTTTGGACTCCTCTTTGAAATCGGATGAGCAATTTCTTCAGAAACTATTTTCAAACGAATACCGGCAAAAAGGTTTTTAATATGAAGTAAATGCGACCAGAAAGTGTTAAATTTCACCTTATAAAAAGGAAATTCGTTGAAAATAATAACTTTGCGCACTTCAAAAGGGACTAGATCAAATTTACGAAGAGCAATGCAAACTTGCTTCTGAATAATGGGTAATACAGATTCGTAGATTTGGAAACAGAATAATGGGCAGGGATTACAAAAGAAGAGAAGTAGTTGAGGTATTGTTCAAGAAACATTACTCCGAACTATGCCAATCAGTGTACGTCATTCTGAAAAATGATGACGATGCAGAGGATGTGGTACAGCAATTCTTCGTCGATTTTATCTTGAATAAACGCTACAAAAAAGTAGAAACGTCCATGGAAGGATATCTTTTTCAGAGTGTCCGTTATGCAGCTCTCAAACTGCTAAAACAAAAAATCAAAAACCAACACCTCCAAATCGACGACTTTAAAAATATCATTCAGGATCACAACGCTAATACTAAGCATTCAGGAGTTGCCAAAGAACTTAATTCTGCACTAAACAGCCTGCCTCCTAAATGTAAAGAGGTTTTGGTGATGGTTCACATGCAAAACCTGACATATCTGGAAACATCAAAAGTATTGGGAGTTTCAATCAATACTGTGAAAACCCAGCTAAAAAGAGGTATGAGTCTTTTACGCGAAAAGGTGTCGTACCCCCTCTATCCCGAATTCGAATAAACTTCTGATTTTTCGCTTCATCTTCTCAATCTTTCCCATTCAGGACCCAACAATTGTACACAATTACATATCACTTACACACAGGCACTTAACTGTGTTTTTCAAAAAAATATTTAAAAAAGTCATAAAATCTTTCACCCGTTTTGCTTCCTCCCGGCACATTAAAATAAACTAAGTATCCGAAAACATCTGAATAAAAACAACGAGATGAAAGAACCAAAAAATTACAATGCTGATAAAGCATGGGAGCGGGTAAATAAAAAGGCCACGCAAAAGCAGCGTGTAAGGCTGATTACCCGAGTTAGTTTAACATCAGTGGCACTGATAGCGGCAGTTGCAATTATGTTCCCGTTTTTTAATACTGAACTAAATGAGGAACTTACCGCACAGGAACAAATGGTAATTCGTAAAAAAGCCACTCTTTACATGGCAGAAGGCACCACGGTTGAACTCAGTGATTCGCTGGATTACAGCCTCGAACAGATTATTGTTCAAAAAAATATCACTCCGCTAAATACTCCCAATGTAAAAAAAGTCAGGAAAAATATTCTGGATGTTCCTACCGGAGGTGAATATTATTTTGAGCTACCCGACGGTACCAGGGTATGGCTGAACTCACAAACCCGGCTGGAGTTTCCCACAGAATTTACCGGAAATACACGTGAAATTGCTCTTAGCGGGCAAGCCTATTTTGATGTAGTGCACAACCCGGAAAAACCATTTATCGTTCATACCGACCTTGGTAAGGTAGAAGTGAAAGGGACTTCGTTTGACCTGAAAGTTTATAAAAACGACCGGACTTTCGAAACTACATTGGTAGAAGGCAGTGTGAGTCTTGAAATTCCCAATCAGCCCAACACGATTATTAAACCGGGCCAGCGTAGTGTTTACTCCGATACTTCGCATAAGCTAAGCACTAAAAATGTGGATGTGCAACTTTATACCTCCTGGAAAAACGGCATCTTTTATTTTGAAAATCGTAACCTGACCGAAATTGCGAAAGAACTGGAACGCTGGTACGAAGTATCTTTCAAATTTGCCGACAACAACGCACAAAACATCAGATATACAGGAGAATACAATAAAAACCAGAAACTTAGCGACATCCTTGAATTACTAAGTAAAACAGGAGGTGTAAGCTTTGCCATAAAAGATTCCACAATTCAGGTTAGTTCCAATCCTATGTAAATAATCGGGATCAAATCAGAAAAAAGAGAAAACAGAAAACTTTCATTGCCTGGAAACAGACAAGGAAAGAAGAATGAATAAACACTATAGAATTCAGCGATTACATGATTAAAAATCTACAAAAATTGATGCTAAGCACCGTGTTTGCAGGAGTACTGGCTTTGTTCAGTTCCATCTCTGTGAGCTATGGAGAAAATGCTCAGGCAGACACAACAACAATTACTGCGAAACAGGTGATGGACCACCTGAAAAAACAGACCGGTAAAAATTTCTTTTACAGCAACACCAGTATCAACACCTCAAAACAGGTGACAATAGACCTAAAAAACAGCTCGGTGGATGAAATACTTAATGCACTTTCCGAACAACTGGAAGTGGATGTTGAGGTAAAAGACAAAATTATTGTGCTCACTCCTGCCAAACAAAAGGCTGAGAAAGAGCCTGTGGCCAAGCCGGAAAAAACGGAGCAACAGCAAAAACGGACGATCAGCGGTAAGGTGATGGACGAGAATGGCGAAGGCATAATCTCGGCTACTATCACCTACCGTGTGAACGGCCTGCTCCAGGGAACAACCACCCAAATTGACGGAAGTTTTGAACTAACTATTCCTACTGAAGTAAAGGCAATCAATATCAACATGATCGGATACAATGAATCTGTTTTAAACCTGGACGAAAAATCGCACTACGAAATAAAACTTAGTATTTCGGTACAGGGTATCGGTGAAGTGGTGGCAACAGGTTTTCAAAATGTTGATCGCCGTGAATTTACCGGATCGGTACAAAAAGTAAAGATGGAAGATGTACAGCAGCCTGGGCTCGAAACAGTTGATAAAATGCTTCAGGGACAAGTCGCAGGAGTCCAGATTGAAAATGTTTCGGGAACTACCGGTTCGCGCAGCAAAATCCGTATCCGTGGAAACTCGTCAATCAGCGGAAACCGCGAACCGCTGTGGGTAATCGACGGTGTGGTTATGGAAGATGCTGTAAAAATCAACCCCAACGAATTGTATTCGGGCGACCCAAGTACGTTGGTCAGCTCGGCAATTGGTGGTTTGAACCCAAATGACATTGAAGAAATTTCAATCCTTAAAGATGCCTCTGCAACAGCGCTATACGGAACACAGGCGGTAAACGGGGTGATTGTAATTACTACCAAGAAAGGTAAGAAAGACCATTTTAGCATTGATTATGCGGGTAATTTCACTACCGAACTCAAACCTGACATTAACGATTTTTACATGATGAATTCCAACGAAAGGATTTTGCTTTCGGAAGAAATGTACAACAAAGGATTGATAAATTATAATAACCTCGATTATTATGCCGGCGGGTTTGGGCAGGCATTGATGCGTTACTACGACAAATCGATTACTGATGAAGAATTTCAGAAGGAAATCTATCGGTTACGCAAGGAAAATACTGACTGGTTCGACCTGCTCTTCAAAAACTCTTTCAAAATGGAACACAACCTGAGTGTTACTTCGGGAAGCGAGCGTGCCCAGTACTATTTTTCGCTGAACTATTTCAAGGACCTCGGCAATACCATTGGCCAGAATACCGACCGTTACATTGCCAATTTCACCGCCAATTACAATGTGGCTAAAAACTTTAAAGCCGGGGTAAAACTGAATGTCAGCAACAAGGAGCAAAGTATTTTTAACAGCAGTGCCAATCCATACGTTTATGCGCTTTCAACATCAAGGGCCATTCCCGAAAAAGAAGCCGATGGTTCAGATTATTATTATACCTACAACAAAACGGATATGAATATTTTTAACGAAATTGAAAATTCGTTTTCAAACCTGAGTAATATCGATGCCTTGTTCCAATTCGATCTAAACTGGAAAATCCACCCGAATATTAACCTGAATTCGATCATTTCGTACCGAAAAACCTACGCACACGTTGAACGTATTTATACCGAAGATTCGAACGTAGCCAACGCATACCGCGACAATTCAAATTATTATTTTATAGATCCCGACGATGACAGCGCTCCCGAAGAAGGAGTGAGCATACTGCCGCGTGGCGGCTTGATGCAAACCAACGACGACCGCAGTTCGTTTTTCACCAACCGGAATACCATTTCGTGGTCGAAGATTTTTGGGAAACACAAAGTTGACCTTTTTGGCGGACAAGAATACCGAAGCAAGATTTATGACTATGGTTACACTTTTGGCTATGGTTACGAATACTACCGCGGTAAAACAGCCAATCCGAGTTATCTGCCAATCAAACGTGCCGAAGTATATTCACTCGATGCGTATTATGGCTTGAATACCAGCCCAACCTATACTTTCTCGTACTTTGCCACTGCAACATACACATTTAAAGGCAAATATACTTTAAATGGCAACATGCGTTCCGACGGATCGAACCAGTTTGGCGAATCAGCCCGTTACCGTTTTTTACCCATCTGGAGTTTAGGAGCTAACTGGAACATCACCCAGGAAGGCTTTATGGAAAACCAACAGCTTTTTTCCAACCTTGCGTTGCGCGGATCATACGGGTTAAGAGGAAATGTTTCGGGCAGCTTCTCTCCGCAAGTGTTGGCTTATTACGGCCTTTCGTATGCCATCAACTCAGAAGACAAGGAAGAAGTATTGTATGTGACTCAGCCACCTAACCCAAATTTGCAATGGGAAAAGGAACACATTTATAATCTGGCGGTCGATTTCTCGATTAAAAACAACATCAACGGTAGCATTGAATATTACAACCGGAGCAATTACGACCTGATCAGTCCTTATCCGGTTTCAAGGGTTACAGGTTTCGACCAGGTAAACCTGAATTGGGCCAGCATGCGCAACCAGGGCTTTGAGGTTGCTCTGAATACTACCAATATGAAAACCAACAAGTTTACATGGTCAACCAACTTTACCTTTGGCTACAACCGGAACAAAGTACTAGAGGCCTTTTACACGCCAACACTGCAAACGCTTACTTCGAGCAACATTGTAGCCCCGGTAGTAGGCAACCCGATGACCGGTGTTTACGCTTTCCGTTTTGCAGGTTTGGACGAAGCAGGTATTCCCACTTTCTACGATGCCGACGACAACGTGGTGTATGGTCTTGATCTTTCGACCCGCGACATAGATGCACTCGAATACATGGGAAGCCGCGAACCACTCTATTCCGGGGGTCTAACCAACAGCTTTACCTTTAAAGATTTTAATTTCTCCTTCCTGTTTGTATATAGTGGGGGTAACGTAACCCGCCTTGACGATGTTTACCAGTACTATTACCAGGACACCGAGAACGTTTCAAAAGAAATAGTGAACCGCTGGCAGTTTCCGGGCGACGAAAACTACACCAATGTTCCAGCCATTCTCGATCTGGCAACCCAGTACGACCTGCAAATTCAGGGATACGACGTTCCGTATATGTACAACAACAGCAACATCCGCGTAGTGGATGCTTCGTACCTGAAACTGCGTAATATGGTTTTTGGATACAACTTGCGCAAAGCTGTCCACAAAATCAACGGAGTGGGCGATATTCTGTTACAGATACAAGGGCAGAACCTGTGGTCGCTTACCAACAAAGATCTTAACGGACGCGACCCTGAAGCATTGGTCCAGGGTTCAAATATTCCATTACAAACCTCCTACACTTTTAGTATTAAAGCCAACTTTTAATCAGTAAACAAGCGTAAGAAAATGAGATTGAATAAGAAATATATATCAAAAATGAGCTGGATCGCTTTTGCAATCCTACTCCTTCTTGCATCGTGTGAAGAAGAACTCAGTACCGATCCGGTTGACCGCGTGGTACCAACCACCGTGGAAGAATACCATGCAGTGATGGTGGGCGGATTACCCGGCGTTTACCATGCATTTACCGACCTGATGACCGATGACGTGGTTGCCAAAAACTATACATCGTTTAACAATCCAAGTGTTTATTCGGAATGGAGCAAAGCGTATTTGTGGATCGACCAGCGTGCTTCGGACGAAGCAACCAGCCCCGAATATGCCTGGCGCTGGTACTATGCCGACATTTACAAACTGAACCTGGTAATTGCCAATGTAATGGATGCCGATGGCGATAAGGATTTTGCTGCCTCAATTAAGGGCGAAGCACTACTCACCCGGGCATACTCCTATTTTATGCTGGTGAATATGTTTGCCCGAAATTACGATACTGCCACAGCTGAAACCGACCTTGGAGTTCCTCTTTCGCTCGAACCGCTAGATGCCGGGTTTCATTATTTCAAGAGAAATACAGTGGCCGAGGTATATGCCCAAATTGAAAAAGATATGCTCGAAGGACTGGAACTGATCAATGACCAATACATCGAGAAACCCAAGTTTCACTTCACAAAAGTTTCGGCACTGGCTTTTGCCTCTCGTTTTTACCTGTACACCGGTGATTACGAAAAAACCGTGGAATACAGTAATGCAGCCTGGGCGATCAACTCAAACCTGCTTGATCATAACGAATTTCCAAACAGTGACGAAGGTGAAGTATTTGAGCCGATGGTACACGCCAACAATTATTTTACTGACGAACGAGATAACGTGCTGTTTATCCGCCCCGGTTATTTTGCGGTGAATTACTACAAAAGCGGTTTTTATGCCAACGATTTTCTGCGTATTTACGAATACCGTGATCTAAGGGGAAAACAAAATTTTACTTTTACCAACACTTCTGCACCGAATTATATCACACTCAAGCTTTCGCTAAGTTACGAGCAGTATAACTTCCCGCTTTTCCGCACCGAAGAAGTACTGCTGAACCGTGCCGAAGCCTATGCCAAACTGGGAGACGACGACAACAAGGTCAATGCCATCCGCGATCTGAATACCTTACGCAAAATGAGGTTCACACCCGAATACTATGTGGCGTACAAGTTCAACGATTTTAAAACAAAACAGGCAATGATTGATGCAGTACTGCTTGAACGCCGCAAGGAATTGTGTTACGAAGGCCATCGCTGGTTTGACCTGAAACGCAACGGTTATCCCGAACTTGAACATTACTTCAACGGAGTAAAATATATACTCGAACAAAACGACCTACGGTACGTACTACAGATCCCTGACAACGAGTTGGTTAATAATCCGGAAATTGAAAAGAATCCAAGATAAATCAAGCATGAAAAAGATCAGTTTATATCTTTCGGCCTTCGCCATCATTGTATTAATGAATGCCTGCGACAAAGACGAAAACCTCGATATTGGCCCCTTCGAATACCAGGAGCAGGAAGTAGATACGACCACTGCATTGGGAAAGAAGATTTACGAAATCAACGAAAAATATGAATCAAAGGTAATCTACAACTGGGATTCGCATTTTATCGGAAACGAAGCCAGTGCCTATCCGCCACAGGTTGATAAAGTTTATGATTTCCTGGTGCTGATGGAAGAAATCTGGTTTAAACCCTATTACAGCGATGCATTTTTACGCAAAAACCTACCCAGAGAAATTGTTCTGGTTGGCGGAAGCATCAACTATGGCGAAGATAATGGAACAAGCATGAGCGCTGCCGGACAGGCCGATTCGCAATACCGGATCAATGTAGGAACAGTAAACGATTACAGTACAGACATGGCCTCTGCGAATTACCTCACCTACCGTTATACGCTGACCAAAGTTCTACACCACGAATTTGCGCACATTCTGAGCCGCCGTTACGACTTACCCAAAGGATATGCCGACATCAGCAAAGGATTGTACCTGAAAAATACCCACTATTCATCGCTGGGTTATGCCGAAGCCCTGAGCCGTGGATTTATCAGGCCTTACGGCGCCACCAACGAACTGGAAGACTTTGCAACCCTGTCGGAAGTAGTCGTTACACG
The DNA here is from genome assembly GCA_047975435.1 of Draconibacterium sp. Classification (GTDB taxonomy): domain Bacteria; phylum Bacteroidota; class Bacteroidia; order Bacteroidales; family Prolixibacteraceae; genus Draconibacterium. The sequence goes on from JBKEDN010000005.1 coordinate 37,568, forward strand.
TTCAGAGGAAAATGTGCTGCATGGTCTTTTCAGTGTTTTGAATGAGGCCGGGACTGGTTATGATAGTGTAGGAGTTGCCGACTACGACAAAGTATATGAAAAATACAAAATGCTGATCCAGTATTACAATAACCTTGGAATAGATGTGCAGCGTATTGGCAACGAAACAGAAGCCTGGCTCAACCAATACATTGAAGACAATGATTTGTAAAAGCGAGCCAAGTAACGATCGAATTAAGAAAAGAATACCATGAAGAATATACATTTGAGAATAGTTAAAATAACCATCCTGCTTTTTTGTGGGGTGGGTATATTAAACAGTTGCAACGACGACTCTTTTAGTCCCTTCCCCGACGACCGTCTTACCGCTGAAGAACACGAACAAAACATTGCAGATCTGCTGGTAAGTGCAGAAAATGGCTGGAAGCTCGTATTAAAACCTAACCTTGATGCTACCGGAGGGTATAACATGGTTGTTAAATTTAGCACCAACGGAACCTGTGAAATGGCTGGCGATTATTACGAATACAATGCAGCTTACGGAACCGTAGCCTATGATGCTTCAAAAAAACAAACCGGAGTAAAATATGCAGTAAAACACGTCAGCAATTTCGAATTATCATTCGAAACCTACTGCTTTATCCACAAGCTCTATGAATTGGGCTACAACAACACATTTCAGTACCGTATTGAAAGTTATACCGATGATGAAATCGTGATTGCTGACGGCGATTCAAAAATGGTAATGACACGTGCCACTGCCAATGACTGGAACATGAAACCATACATGGTTTCAGAACTCAAGTTCAAGGAATACCTCAATAATACGGTGCTCTTCAACTATCTGCATGGTGGTAACGATCCGCAAATACAACTGGCAATCTCCTTTTCCAAACGCTCTATCGGTTTTTACTACTTTGAAGAAAACGGGGAACTGGTATCGCAGGAGATCGGGTATTATTTTAGTACGGATGGAATGGTTTTGAAACGGCCACTCGAAATTCCGGGGATGGAACCGATTAACAGCATTACTTTCGGCGATCTCACAGATGGAGAAGGCATTACAAAGGTATTGAACGTTACCTTAAATGGCGGCCACCCATCAAGCTTTTATTCCAGTGTACGTTCTATGGTCCCGGTTGACGACGGCATTGATCATTTCCTTAAAGTGAATGGAATAAGCGTTGCCTCCGGAGGACGTTTTTGGAGCTCGCGTAAAAGTTTCGAAGGCGGGTTCCAGTACGGCGATTCACTCACCTACTTCGGGCTCGAAGACCAACCCTATTTCTCCGAATTCAGTATTTACCTGGGCTACTACAATGCAAAACTTAACAACACATATAATTTCTTCAGTTTCGTTTATTACGCCCAGGGTTATGAAGCTTTTTACGATGTGTACTTTACCTACGAAACTTCGGGCAGCGACCAAATCGTATTCAGCCTTGATACCCAAAAAGGTTATGGAGGTTATTCCACTTTTATTCCCGAAGAGATTAAAGTGGAGATTGAGCCAATGATTAACAAACTAATTCAGCCCGAAGGATATACACTGGTTTCAACACCGGAAGTGAATGCTATTGACGGCAGTTTGTCAATGTACCTGGTCGATAACAAACTCCCGGGATTTATGTACATGCGAACCGGGACTTTACATTAAAAAAGCAATTGAGAGAATAAATTCATTTCATTAACAAACATAAAAATCAAGCGTATGAAAAAGTTACTTTTACTCCTTGCAATCGTAGTATCGCTGAATGTATTTGCGCAGGACCGTGAGCCATTTGCTCCGGCCGGTTCCAGTTGGAAATACTGGTACGCCGACGAATACACCACCGGCTATATTAATGTTACGGTATTAACAGATACGGTTATGCTAACCGGTGTAATCCGCGGTACTACTGACACAATCACCGTTCAATGTTCTGAGATTTACAACCCGCGCGCCATGTGGATTGGCCCTGAAGGCAGGGCAGAGGAAGAACCATCGCCCGAAGAATACGATAAGTCGAAGGCCCGTTATATGTTTAAAGAAGGAAACAAAGCCTATATCTATGACAAGTACGATAAGACTTTCTATAAAATGATAGATATGGACGCAAATCCGGGCGACCAATGGGAAATGTCGTTGTTTAACGGAACCATTGCCAAGGATTTCTCGCATTACGAACTTACACAAGACACGCTGGATGGAGTTCCTTCCGAATTACTTACTTACTTCCGTACCAACAATACCTATTTGTGTATCACCGATGAAAACTGGGCTTGTAACCTGGGCAATGCTAACTTCAGCGCATTTTTACTGGCCAACGGTATTACTCAGGAACAAATCGACCAATGGGAAGACCAGAACAATTGTATAACAACCGGTACAGTGGAAGCCGGAGAGGAGCATGAGCTTTATACCCAGGCAACCAACCTGCTCAGCTCTAAAGGCTATGAATGGACCGACTCGACCTGGGCCTGCGATTTTAAATACTATAACGATTATGTAAGCAAATGGACTTATAGCGACATTAAGACCACCGACAAAAATGCCGTTTTTGCTTTGTGTGAAGCGCCACTGGCAACTTTGGTAGAACCTGCGCCAATGCCGGAAGAGATCGTTCAGTTGTGGAAAAAAGCAGATAAATATGAAGCCAACGATGGTATTGCAACCAACTACAAATTTAAGCTGATTACCAAATACAGTTGGCCACGCTATGTTGATAGCAAGATGGAAACTGCTATGAAACTGCCGGTGGAAGATGGTGGCCTTGGACTAACTGCGGAGCAGATCGATACCCTTTATACCAATTATTCAACCATTGTATATGTTGACAGGCTGGTGCCGGGAGAGGTTGACCTGGTTGAAGTAACCGAAAAAAAGAATGTAGAAATAAACGGTGAACAGATTCCGGTAGTAGTAATGGGACCTGCCTGCAAAAGCCTGATAAACTCCAAAGCATTCCGCTCTGAAGTTTCGCTTAACGGAGCATTCAATATAAACTACCTGAACCTGTATGCTGAACCCTGGCCCGACTGGCTGGAAAGCAATAGTTCGTACGAAATTTATTACCTCGGACTGCTGTGTGCCCAAAATGGAGAATACGCTCTGGAAACTCCTGCTTTAAGCCAATACTTCGAAAATGGGTTGGAAGATAAATACAATGCCGGCAATATTTCGTGTGATGAAATTGAAGCCCCGAAGTTCAATATCTCGAATACTACTTCAACAAAATCAGCCACCCTTAATCAGGGTGACAACCCATTTGGCGCTATTAGCAACACCGGTCACTATGAACTCAAAAACGGCGCAGTTGTAAGTGAGCCCGATTCAGTATTGATTGTAAATACAGTCGTACATGTAGTTCATAACCCCAATAATCCGGAAAGCAAAGTTTCTGAAGCTCAGATCAATGAAATGATCGCCGGTATCAACAGTGCGTTGTTGGGAACAAATGATCGGTCGAGCGTTAACGAAGCATTCACCGGAGTAATCGGAATCCCGGGGATAAAACTAAAGCTGGCGACCCTCGACCCCGACAGCGTTGCTACCAACGGAATTGTTTACCATAGTACAACCGAAGATTATTTTAGTGTAAGCGCAGGTACAACACCCGAAGAAAAATATGCTTTCAAATTTGACGACGTTGGCCGCCCCTATAATTGGGATCACACCAAATACCTGAATATCTACATTGCCGACTTTAACGGAAAGAATGGCGCTAATGTAGGAGGTTTTGTTACAACTCCTGAACCATCGGGGACCACCGACCCTCTTTACACCAAATGGCTTGAAAGCAACGACAGCACATTCTGGCAGAATTGGCTCGATTCGGAAGACAGCGATGCTCCTTCGCTTGATGGCCTTAGTGTTGACTATTATGCCACCTTCCTGGCTGATGAAATTACTCCTGACCTGAAATACAAAACTGCTATTCACGAACTGGGGCATTATTTTGGGTTAAAACACACCTTTGCATTGGTAGTGGAAAAAACAGTGTATATGCCAATGCCAGTGAAAACTGAAACCATGTACGGCGATAATTTCGACGACACACCGGAACAATATTACAAAACAACGGTTTACGACGACTGTTCCCGCGAATTATACCAGTGTGGCAATCTTATACAGATATACAATTTTATGGACTACTCTCTGCCCTGTGCCTGCATGTTTACAGAGCAGCAAGCCGATTATATGCGCAACTTTACCAAATCATTGCGTCCGGGAATCTTTATGTTGAAAGATTATGATACCGTACTCGGAATTGAAGATGTTCCAGCCATACAACTCGACGTTTGTCCAAACCCGACTACCGGAATCGTAAATGTAAGTGTGGACAACAACGAGGCTTTCAGCGTTTACGTTGCTTCCATGCAGGGACAAATTATTGAAGTGATTAATAATGCGTACAACCAAACCGAAATTAATCTTGAAGGCCTTCCTTCCGGAGTTTATTTTCTGCGTGTGGTGTCGAAAGGTAAAATCACCTCAGCAAAAGTGCTAAAACAGTAATCACTGACTTATTCAAAAAAGGAGGTTCGTTTACGGGTCTCCTTTTTGTTTTCATTGTCGTATTTTATATTAACCACAGAAAACACAGAAGTTTCACAGCGTTTTTTCAAAGTTTTTTAATGCGTTCAATCAGTTCGCTGGTAGAGATGCCTTCCACCAGGTGAAGCCGCTCTACTTTTCCCCCATTGTTGAGTACGGTATCGTGACCGGCAATTTCTTCCATTTCGTATTCCGAGCCCTTTACCAGCACATCGGGGATAATTTTGGCGATAATCTCTGCGGGTGTTTCCCCGTTAAAAAGAATCACGGCATCCACACATTCGAAAGCCGCCAACACTGCAGCCCGCTCCATTTCTTTTAGAATCGGGCGGTTTTCGCCTTTCAGCATCCGTACCGATTCATCCGAATTCAACCCCACAATAAGCCTGGTCCCGAGGGCTGCCGACTTCTGTAACGAATCTACATGCCCGTGATGGATCAGATCAAAACAACCATTGGTAAAAACGATGGTATTATTGCTTCCCTTCCATACCTGCAAAAGCGGAGAAAAGGAGGCAAAATCTCTGAATATTTTCGATTTGGTCATTAAATTCATAGCAGTCAAAAATAATGATAATTCAAATTGTTGACAATAATAAAAGCATTGCAGCTATTTAGAAGGCTTCCAAATTACCCCCCCATAAAATTTTAACATATTAGATATCTGCTACTTCCCGTTTTTTGCTATTTTTGATTCAAGATGAACCCCGCTTCATCGACACATTTTTCTAATAATACAAAACAGTAAAGAAAGAAAACAAAAGCATATAAGAGCTTTCGTTGTATCGGCTTTTAGTTGAAGATAAAGCAACAGGCTACATTAGTATTAAAAGGCCATTTATACAAGATAAATCCAAGGGTAAAAAAAGTAACCCAGCCCTTGTAAAAAAAGACCGGGTTACAACACATGTTTTATTAACCGGAACGGGGAGGACCAACTCCCCTTTCCACAAAACTTTACAAAGAAATGAAAAAATTAGTATGGTTTGCTATGGCAACAATTAGTTTAAGCATTTTTAATGCTTGCGAGAAAGGTGATGATTTAATTGATGAAAAGGAACTTGATCAGATTGAAGTAAAACAATTGACTTTTGATGGATTGGACACTATAGCTTTCTCGGTAGAGAATAACATTTTTGTTTTTGAAACAGAAGAAGACTATCAAAAATGCCTCGATTTCTTAGGTACTTTTGAGGTCGAAGATTATTCGCTGTTTGAGAAGGAAGTTGGATTCAATTCTCTTCTTTCTTCCTTTAATAAAACTGAACAAACCTGCCCGATTGAGGATGAAAAATTTGCAACACTACTGAATCCTAATATGCAAATTATTATTGAACACTACCTTTTTACATTGAACCACACGCAAAAAACGGTTGAAGCTCTGTTTATTGGCGATGATTATGAGATAAAAAGTGCAAATAAGAGTTCAGTTTTGGAATTTAGTTATGATGATGATGTATTTGCCCTGCTAAAAGATGGACAACTAAAAAGTATGGCCACAGATTACTGCGGACAGGAAAATTCCATCCATGATCTTGAAGATGGAATTCAAACACGCCTTGATTATAATAAATATGGCATCTATAATTCTCTTGTAATAAAAATAAGTGATAAAGAAAATGAAGGTATCGATTTTAGATATGAAACAGTTAATTCCCCTTTGGAGGCAGTCCCAGACAATATTACTTCAAGATGTTTTTACGTAAGAAATGGGAAACAGAATGAAATAATTTATACAAGAGATTGGGATTATGGTTCTTATCATAAAAAAACTATCTGGGATAACAGAAGAAGATTGAGAGGTTTCCGCTTAGATATCTTATTCTTATATAAAGTTGATCCTCCTACATATGATGTGTCAACAGATAGAAATATGATAGAATGCCACCAATACTAAAAAATTATCTCATCTCCGGAGGAATCCTGAGATGAAATACCAAAAACTATCTTTAAACAATAAACAAATTATTTTCAAAAACATGAAAACATTTCTATTCCTACTACTAATGATTCCCTTGTTTTGCTTAGGACAAAATGAAAATAATAAACTAAAACGATGGAACATGGGGATGCACTTTGTACACCGCAGTTCGAAAGCATACAAAAACTACAGCTATCCCCGCTTAAGCGCCGAATATTGTTTTACCAAATGTTCCTCGGCCGAATTGATGGTTGAGCGTGTTGGAAAAATAAAATACTCTAGCCGCATGATTCCTTCCTATGGGAGAGTTGGGTTAGGCTATAAACTCAATATCTTGCCCTGGTTCACCCAAAATGAATTGTTGGTAAATAACTTAAAAGTTTATAATAGCCTTAGGTATACGCTTAAATTCCGAAATGATTACTCCAATTTTCAATTACTATATGCCCCCGGGATTGAATGCTACCTGTTTAAAGACTTTGGCATAAACACAGAGTTTGTTTTTGGGCAAGCCATGAAAACCACTTTTGCGATAGGAATTAAATACCGTTTTTAATGCATAAGATTCTATCTATTCTTTTTCTAATTGTCACAGTCTCAGCGTGTGTCGAAGTAGTTGACCTTGATGTGGACGATGTACCCCGCGAACTGGTGGTAAATTGTTTTTTTACTGAAAATCAACCTTTCGAGGTAAACGTAAGCCGCCTGGTCCCCTATCCCTACATACAGGACCGGAATATTGAAAATGCACGGGTAAGCATATCCGAGAACGGAATGCTCAAAAGCGTTTTAAAACATGTTGAAAAAGGGATTTATACAAGCGACCCATTTACCCCTGTCCGTGGTAATAGGTATTCAATTAAGGTAGAAGCAGAGGGTTTTCCTACCGCAACAGCCAGCGATACTTTGCCCGGGAAAGTACCCATTAAAAATTGCACTTACCAGCGGAAAGCAGGAGTTGACGAAGATGGTGAGCCTTATGGAGAAATTACGGTTGATTTTACTGACCACCCAGGTGTAAAATACTATTCAATACAATTTTATGAACGATGGGTGAAAAGCTTGTACGACCATCAGGGGAATTATTCGGGAGAAGAAGTATTATGGTACCCTGTTGAGCAATCGAGTAACGATCCGGCTATAATAGCCGAGGGTATTACCAAAAATGATTATTCCACTTATTTTGTTTTTAACGATGCTTTATTTTCCAATAAAAAATACAAACTTTCGGTAAGGGCCTCTTCAGATTATGATTCGGAGAGTAAGCTCAGGATACTTTTGGAAACGGGGACTGAACATTATTATCAATACCGAAAGCGGCTGCTAAAACATGAACCTTATTCATCCCAGGATCCTTTTAAGCCCTATTCTCCGGTTCCTCTGTATTCAAATATAGCAGGAGGCCAGGGCATTTTTGCCGGATTTCAACGCGATATTTATTATCTAACCTTTTCAGATTAACCCAACTTGAAAGCACTATTCACAATATTATTTGTTTGTTCTTTTGTAACAGCTTATCCGCAGGTAACTATTCACGGTTATATAAAAGACAAAACAACCAATGAACCACTAATTGGAGCCACTGTTTCAATAACCAGTTCAAGCGCCGGAACAGCCACCAACAACACCGGCTATTTCTCGTTGCGCCTTGCAGATAATGCCCAAAATAACCTGACAATACGATACATTGGCTACAAAACTAAACAGGTACAGGGGAACACCACCACCTCTGCTCCGCAGTATTTTTATCTCGAACCGGGGGTAAGTATTGAAGAAGTGACCGTAAAAGCGCCTCTTCTTTCAGAAAAACAATTTGGGGCCAACATTACCGATATTCCGGTTATGGAATTAAAAAAGATACCGGCGTTGGGGGGCGAAGTAGATTTGCTTCGTACCTACCAGTTGCTTCCGGGTGTTCAGGGTGGCAGCGAAGGCAAGGCCGGAATGTTTGTACGGGGCGGTGGCCCCGGCCAAAATCTGGTTTTACTTGACGGTTCTCCGTTGTACTATGTAAATCATTTAGGTGGGTTCTCTTCTATTTTCGACCCCGAAGCAGTAAATAATTTCAAACTGTACAAAGGAGGATTTCCTTCGCGTTACGGGGGCAGGTTGTCATCGGTTTTGGATGTACAAATGAAAGAAGGTGATAAAAATAAACACCAGACTTTTATAAGTATCGGGACTATTTCCGGCCGTTTTAATACCCAGGGGCCGCTGCAACAAGGTAAAGGCTCTTATTTTGTTTCTGTCAGGCGAATGTGGCTCGACCTGTTGACCCGGCCATTTTCGTACGCTGCGTTTAACAAGGCATCGTTCGGCTATAGCTTTTACGATATAAACGCCAAAGCAACTTTACAGCTTTCAGCAAAAGATAAATTGTTTTTAAGTCTGTATTCCGGCGACGACAAACTGGTTTTTAGCCACAAAGAGAGAATTTTTAACACCAGTGAAAAGTCAAAACAAAAAGTTAAATGGGGAAACCTGCTGGCTGTAGCACGCCTGAACCATACTTTTAAACCGGGGTTAAGTAACAACACCAAAGTTTCGTTTACCAAGTACCGCTTTATCGATAAAGATTTATATAAAAACAAGTCGGATACTACCGAGCTTTACTCGGCTTTTAAAAGCCGGATTTATGACTGGGCTATTAATACCGACTTTGAATTTCAGCCGGGAAACTCGTACAAGATGCTTGCCGGCGCAGGCGCCACCATCCATTTCTTTACCCCGGGAAAAACAATTGCTACCAACAAAAACGCCGGTGAAACTTACATCGACAGCACGTATGGCAGTACATCCATGCGTGCCTTCGAAAGCCAGGCCTATCTTGAAAATATTTTTTCGTTCAAACGTCTGAACCTTAACATAGGGGCACGGCTGAGTCATTTTTTAGTGGAAGGCAGGAATTACTTCTATGCCGAACCCCGCCTTTCAGCAGGTCTTCCCATCTTTCCCGCAACTTTAGTTAAAGCTTCTTACACAAAAATGCACCAGTTTGTAAACATGCTTTCGAACCCCACCGCCGGTTTTGAAACCGATTTTTGGGTACCGGCCACCCAAACAATACCACCCGGCAGTGCGAAACAGTTTGCCGTCGGTATCGAAAAAAACACTCCTGCATTTGAAGCCGGGATAGAGGCCTACTACAAAAAGCTCAACAACCTGATTACTTTTAAAGAAGGTGAAGTTTTTCAGGGAAATGCCACCGACTGGCAGGAACGGGTTGCCTTAAATGGGAAAGGCATCTCCAAAGGCCTGGAATTGTTTTTTAGAAAGAAAACAGGAAAAGTAACAGGCTGGGTGAGTTACACGCTGGCAAAAGCCGACCGGCAGTTTGACGATATAAATTTTGGTGAAAAGTATCTCTTCAAATACGATCGCCGCCACGATTTAAGCCTGGTGCTTAGTGTGCCCATAAACGAAGAATGGAATTTCTCTTCCTCCTGGGTTTACGGCTCCGGTTACCCGATAACGCTTGCTTTGGGGAAAATGAATACCATTGAAATGGATGATGTTTCAGATGGTTCAGGTAATTACTATCAATTCAACAATTATGGTGAGTACTATGGGAAAAAAAATTCGTTCAGAATGCAGGACTATCACCGGCTCGACATTGGTTTTACACGTACCCGCGAAAGACATGGTGTAGAGCGTACTCTAACCATTGGCATTTACAATGTATACAACCGGAAAAATCCATATTATTATTTTTATAAAGCAAGGAAACCCTGGCAGGGAGACTACACTACCGAACTTTACAAAAGCAGTTTTTTACCGTTCCTGCCTGCGATAAGTTACAGTTGGAGGTTTTAAATAAAAAAACCTCGCAGCTAATAAACGGCGAGGTTGCTATATTTTAATTCAATGTCTTTCTAAACAAGGCTGTTGGTTTCGGTATCGGGGAAAATAAGGCTGGGTTTAAAGGTTTTGGCTTCTTCAAAATCCATAATTCCGTACGAAATAATAATTACTACATCGCCAACTGCTACTTTGCGTGCTGCGGGGCCATTCAAACAAATGGTTCCCGAACCACGTTCACCTTTTATTACGTAGGTTTCCAAACGTTCACCATTGTTGATGTTTACCACCTGTACCTTTTCATTTTCAATCAGGTTGGCGGCATCCATCAAATCTTCGTCGATGGTAATGCTGCCCACGTATTGCAGGTTGGCTTCGGTAACAGTTACTTTATGAATTTTTGATTTACAAACTTCAATTTGCATAACAACTCCAATTCTTAGTTATAAATCTTTCTTTTTCTTAATTAATTCAAATTTGTGATTCTAAATATCCAGAAAATTCCCGGGTGGAATCACTTTTTTTTTATTCTAAGTACTCAAATCTCCCGATCTCACTAGTGTCGTGTCAAACGTGTTTTATCACGACGTCATGCCGAATTCATTTCAGCATCTCTGCTCAAAATGCAGATTCCGAAATAAATTCGGAATGACGGTACGTCAATTTAAAGTTGACATGACTCTACTCAAAAACAATGTTATCGATCAGTCTGATCTTTCCGCAATAAACCGCAATGCAACCCACTTTGGTGGAATCTTCATCCCAGTTTTTAACGGCCTGTAGTTTTTCGTCATCTACAATTTCAAAATATTCAACTTCCAGAAACGGGTTATTGTTTACTTCGTTTATCACCCATTCGGTAAGTTCTCTTACGTTTTTTTGTCCGCGAAGTTCTTTCGCTTTCAACAAAGCTTTCGAAATTGCTACTGCATTTTTTCGCTGACCACTGGCTAGCAGCTCGTTACGCGAACTCATTGCCAAACCGCCAGGTTCACGAACAATGGCGCAAGGTACAATTTCAACCGGAAGTTGCAGCTGTTTTACCATGTTTTTTATAATGGCGAGTTGCTGAAAGTCTTTCAACCCAAAATATGCCTTTGCAGGTTTTACCAGTTCAAACAAACGGCTCACCACCTGTGCCACACCGTTAAAATGCCCCGGACGGAATTTCCCTTCCATCACCGTTTCCAATTCACCAAAATTAAATTTCCGGGTATCGGGTCCGGGATAAATTTCGTGTACCGATGGGGCAAATACAATGGCACAGCCGGTAGTCTCCAGCAGTTTCAAATCGGCCTCCAGAGTACGTGGATACCGCTCCAGATCTTTGGGATCATTAAACTGGGTAGGATTTACAAAAATGCTTACCACAACCACCTCGTTTTCAGCCACTGCCCGGCTTACCAGCGACAAATGCCCCTGGTGCAAAGCCCCCATTGTGGGAACAAAACCAACACCCTCCGGGTGTCCGGCTTTCTCAATCTCCTGATGTAATTCGTTTACAGTACTTACGAGTTTCATAACCCTTATTTTGCGGCTGCAAAGTAAACAAATATAAATGTGAAAATAATACAAAAATGAAGTAGAGTAGCTGAACCTAACCCAGTTAAATTGAATATTACGTTTATTTTTATTAATTTTGCCCCCTGTTTTTAACTGCACTAAGGTTGATGGAAAAGAAAAGAATCCTTTATATCTCACAAGAAATAACACCTTATTTACCAGAAAGCGAAATGTCGGAAATAGCCCGGTATTTGCCACAAGGTGTTCAGGAAAGAGGCAGAGAGATACGAACATTTATGCCTCGCTATGGCTGTGTAAACGAACGTCGTAACCAACTTCACGAAGTGATCCGATTATCGGGAATGAACCTCGTAATCAACGACACTGATCATCCGCTTATTATTAAAGTGGCGTCGATTCAGGCAGCACGAATGCAAGTTTATTTTATCGATAATGAAGATTATTTCCAACGGAAATCCGTTTTAACAGACGATAAAGGGAACGAGTTTACCGACAACGACGAACGGGCCGTTTTCTTTGCCCGCGGCGTACTCGAAACTGTGATAAAACTACGCTGGGCACCTGATATTATTCATTGCCACGGCTGGCTTACCTCTCTGGTTCCGCTGTATATTAAAAAGTATTATTACAACGACCCGCTGTTTAGCCAGTCAAAAGTAGTTTATTCGGTTTACGACGACGATTTCAAAAAACCACTTGACCCGCGTTTTAACGAAAAGCTTTTGCTCGAAGGCATTACAAAACAAGATGTTGAAACAATTAATGATCCCAGTTTCCTAAATATAAGCAAACTGGCCATCGATTATTCCGATGCAACGATCCAGGGAACAGAAAATATCAACAACGATGTAAAAGACCACATCAAAAAATCGGGTAAATTGTTCCTCGATTATCAGCCAAAAGATGATTACATTGATGCATACAATGAGTTTTATGACAAGGTATAGCTTCAAAACTTTGTTAAAAGATCAAAATAAATTTTAAAATCCATAATTAAACAACGATTGCAGAAATGCTCTCGTTGTTTTTTCATACGTTTGTGTGATTTTGAGAAAACAGAAATAGGATAACAACTAAAATCGAAAATTTCGTGAAAGAATATATCCATCAGGTACTTCGTTTTGGAACCGGGCTTCTGACCCTGGTTTTTGCCTTTACAGCCTGTAACGATAAAAATGACCTGGGACTTGAATTACTTCCCGGCGAAGATCTGATAAATGTAAAAAGTGTAGTGGTAAAAGACGACATTTCGGCTTATACTTTTACCGAAGATGGGATTACCACAAGCGGGCATTCCACCAACCTGCTGGGAAGTATTAACGACCCGGTTTTTGGGAATACAACCATGAGTTTTGCTTCGCAGTTCAGGCTAACTTCATATCCTGCTTTTGGTGAAAATCCGGTGGCCGATTCAACATTTCTGGTACTTTATTACCGGGTTATATACGGAGATACACTTACTGCCCAGAATATAAAAGTATATGAGCTGGAAGAATCGTTGAATCCTGACATTGAATACACACAGGAGACCGATGTGAAAACAATGGTTTCAACTACTCCTGTCGGAGAACTCACATTTACCCCCAAAGTAGAACTTGATTCTACCACTGCCGACACTTTGTATCAATACCTGAAAATTCCGATCGATAACGAACTGGGCAATCGGATTGTGAAATCCGATTCTGCTGACCTGGCCACCAACGAAGCCTTTCTGAATATATTGAAAGGACTTTATGTTGAAGCCCAGAAATTAACGACTTCTGCCAGCGGGACACTGCTTTCGATTGAAACTGTACCAACTTCGGACTTTAATGGCTCGGTGCTGGCAGTTTATTACAACAACGATGCAAACCGGCACAAGTATGAAGTAGATTCGCTTACCCCGGATACGCTTTCAAGGGTTTTCAGGATTACACAATACAGCGCCCGGATAAGTAATATTACACACGATTACTCCGGTACCGCTTTTGAAAATGTTCTGAACCAGGAAGAAGAACAACAGGCAAAAATTTACATTCAGCCTACCGGAGGTTTGAAATCAAAAATTTATATCGACGATTTATCACACTGGAAAGATTCGGCAAACACAGCGATCAACAAGGCAGAGCTGGTTTTCCAGATCGATACCATTACCAGCAATACAGACAAGTACCGGCCACCTTTAAGACTGTTACTCACTTATATCGACAAAAAAGGAGAGGAAAGGCTGCCGGTAGATGCCACCGACTTTAGTTCGGTTTACTACGACGGTTATTTACGAAGTGATTATACCTATCATTTTAATATTACCCAGCACTTGCAGAGGATTATTGACATTACCAATCCGGACGATGAAGACTATGTGGGCAACCAGGGTTTTTATTTGACCACCGGTCAGCGTACCGACATGGGCAACCGTGTAGTACTGGAAGGAGCCAACCAACCCGATGGGATAAAACTGGTTATTACCTACTCGAAGTACTGGCAGTAGAAACAAGGAAAAAGACCTTATACAAAGCGGATCAAAATAATATGATTCGCTTTTTTTTGTCCCATCCAATACGATGAGTATCGTCATAAATCGAAATATCCATACATTTAAAGCAACCGGGGTACATTTTCTGCAATAATTTGCGCATCTCTCTTTGATCCTTTCCATGGTTCCCGCCCAAATGTTTATTTTTGTCCCCTTAAAAATGACCCTGGTCCAATTCATAACATTTTTGCTGATTGGTATCGGACTAAGTTTCGATTCGTTTGCCGTATCAGTTTCCTGCGGGTTAATGCGCCGGGAAATCAGGTTTTTACAAGCCTGCAAAGTTGCTGCTTCGCTGGCTTTTTTTCAAGCTGTATTTCCTCTTTTGGGCTGGGTGATTGGTAGCGCTATTGAAGACCTTATTAAATCAATCGATCACTGGATTGCATTTGGCTTACTCGCAGCAATTGGCGCGAAAATGATTTATGAAGGGATAAAAGAAGATGGCTCTCTAAAAAATCTCGACCCTTTTAAAATGAGTGTTTTAATCGGGCTTTCCATTGCTACCAGTATCGATGCTTTTGTGGTGGGTATCAGTTACGGATTTTTAGAAATTTCGATTATTCTCCCCGTATTCGTGATAGGTGCGGTCACTTTTATTGCCTCAATGCTGGGTATGCTTTTCGGAAAATACATTCCCGCCAAACGTAGCCATCAGTCTATCATACTAGGGGGAATTATTTTAATTCTGATGGGTTTTAAAATTCTGGCTGAACATCTTTGGTTTTAAGGATTCAAATGCCTCACCATTAATGTCACCCTGTAATCTTCCTGGCTAATCTCGCGTGAAATATCGGGAAACGGACTTACATCCGCCAGTTCAAACTCGTAATTCTGAACCGTATCTTTTGGTATCCGGGCTGTACTCAAAACAAGTTCGTGTATTTCCTGCATTCCTACATTCAGAAAAACACTTGCTTCACCTTCCCAAACACAAACCACGCCGGCAGGACAACGTGAATCTTCTACCCGCTGAATTTGAATTTGTAAGCTCTGATCGGGTAATGCGTACACTTCCTGAAGACGAAGCTTCTGGTTCTTGTTAAGCAACAGAATATTATTTTCCTGATCGGTATTACATGCCGTAAACAGCAGTAGCAAAATCGTTAGGATGGACTGAAATTTCACTTGAATATATTTTAGTTAACATTTTGATACCATTAAAAAGACGTAATTCGAATAAAATGGGTTGCGTTTGTATTTCACTCTTTTCTCTTCCGGTTTTGCTGAAAAAAACCTTACTTTCACACCACCAAAAAGGGACTGACTTATGCCGAAGATAAGGGTAACCAAACGTTTTGATTTTGAAATGGCCCATGCACTTTTAGCATACAACGGAGTTTGTAAAAATGTTCACGGACATACTTACGAACTGGAAGTAACATTGATTGGGGAGCCGAAAAATGATCCCGGCCACCCGGAAGACGGAATGGTAATGGATTTCGCACTGCTAAAAAGTATTGTAAAAACTAAGATCATCCGGCTTTTTGACCATGCGCTGGTAATTAACTCACTTACTCCGGAACCACAAAAAGAAGCCCTGGCTTTAACTACCGAACGCCTTATTGTACTCGGGTTTCAGCCAACTTCTGAAAATCTGGTTACTTATTTTGCAGGTCTCCTTCAACAAGCTTTCCCTTCAAACGTTTCATTATTTAGCCTACGGCTTTACGAAACCAAAACTTCGTTTGCCGAATGGTTTGCATCCGATAATCAGTAAAATTCAGAATTATGTCCGAAACTGGTCAGCAAAAACTTTTTCTTTTAGATGCCTTTGCATTGATTTACCGTAGCTATTTTGCCTTTATCCGTAATCCACGGTTTAATTCAAAAGGCTTAAACACCTCGGCAATGCTGGGCGTTACCAATACCATTGTTCAACTTTTTGAAAAAGAAAACCCTGATTATATTGGGGTGGTTTTTGATGTTTCGGCGCCCACTTTCAGGCACGAGATGTACAAGGAATACAAGGCCAACCGTGAAGAAATGCCCGAAGACCTGCGGAAATCAATACCCTACATTCGCCGGATTATTGAAGCATTTAATATTCCGATTATTGAAAAAGAAGGTTTTGAAGCAGATGATGTAATCGGCACACTGGCTAAAAAAGCCGAAAAGGAAGGGTTTACAACTTACATGATGACACCTGATAAAGATTATGCACAGCTGGTTTCGGAACACGTAGTAATGTACAAACCGGGGAAAGCCGGCGGCGATGCTGAAGTGTGGGGATTGGATGAAGTAAAGGAAAATTTTGGCATTGAACGGGCCGAACAAATGATCGATATTTTGGGCTTAATGGGCGATTCGGCTGATAATATTCCTGGCTGCCCGGGAATTGGGCCAAAAACCGCACAAAAACTAATCGGCGATTTTGACAGCATTGATGGGATTTACCAAAACACCGACAAACTAAAAGGCAAACAAAAAGAAAACCTGATTACCCATGAAGAGCAGGTGCGCCTGTCGAGAACGCTGGCAACCATTATAACCGATGTTCCCATTGAATTTGAAAAAGAAAAACTGATCCGTGAAGAACCACATGCCGAAGACCTGAAAAAACTTTTTGAAGAACTGGAATTTAAATCGCTGATAACAAGGTTAAGCCTGGCAGAAGCTCCTCCCGCAACTGAAGTTGCTTTTCAGGGAACGTTATTTGGAGCACCGGAAACAACGATTGCAGAAAGCAAAAGTACCGAGAACATCGATTCAGTCCCGCATCAGTATTATCTGGTGGAGAACGAAATGCAGCGGGCCAGTTTGCGTGCCGAACTATCGGTACAAAAAGAATTCTGTTTTGATACCGAAACCACCGGACTGGATACCCACACCGCCGAAATTGTGTGTATGTCGTTTGCATTCAGGACACACGAAGCATATTGTGTCACCATTCCAAAAGACAAAAAAGCGGCACAAAAAATAATGGATGAATTCCGGGAAGTTTTTGCCGACGAAAATGTGGGAAAAATCGGACAAAACATTAAGTACGACATTTTGATCCTAAGTAATTACGGTATTGAAGTAAAGGGGAAACTTTACGACACCATGTTGGCCCATTACCTCATTCAGCCGGATATGAAGCACAACCTCGATCAGTTGTGTTTGCAGTACCTGAATTACGAAAAAGTTCCTACCGAGCACCTGATTGGGAAAAAAGGCAAAAACCAGATTACCATGCGCTCTGTACCCGTGGAGAAGCTGCGTGATTATGCCTGCGAAGATGCCGATCTTACCTTTCAATTGAAGCTGGCCATTGACCCGGATCTGGATAAAGCAGGTGTTCGTAACTTGTTTAATACCATTGAAATGCCCCTTGTACCGGTGTTGGCGAGTATGGAAAATGCAGGTGTAAAACTTAACTCAGAAGAATTAAATCAATATGCGGTAGTGCTGCGTGAACAAATCATTACGCTCGAAAAAGACATCATTGAGCTGGCCGGTGAAGAATTTAATGTTTCTTCGCCCAAGCAACTCGGGCCGATTTTGTTTGAAAAACTAAAGATCGACAGCAACGCAAAAAAAACCAAAACAAAACAGTACTCTACCTCCGAAGATGTACTGATCCGCCTGGTTGACCGCCACCCGATCGTTCAGAAAATACTGGATTTCCGCGGGTTAAAAAAACTACTTTCAACCTACGTAGAAGCTTTACCGCTGCTGGTAAACAAGAAAACGGGTAAAATCCACACTTCGTACAACCAGGCCATTGCGGCAACCGGGCGTTTGAGTTCGGTAAACCCGAATTTGCAAAATATCCCGATACGCGACGAGAGCGGGCGTGAAATCCGAAAAGCTTTTATTCCTTCAGATAATGATCACACTTTTCTTTCTGCCGACTATTCGCAAATCGAGCTCCGGATTATGGCAGCCCTCAGCGGCGACGAAGAAATGCAACGCGCTTTCCGCGAAAACAAAGACATTCACTCGATTACAGCCGCTAAAATTTACCAGATACCGGAAGACAAAGTGGATCAGGACATGCGCCGGAAAGCCAAAACCGCCAACTTTGGTATTATTTACGGTATTTCGGCCTTCGGCCTTTCGCAACGCCTGAACATTCCGCGAACCGAAGCGAAGGAATTAATTGACGGGTATTTTGAGAATTTCCCAAAAATCAGGGAATTCATGGACCAACAAATAAAACTGGCCCGCGACAAAGGTTATGTTGAAACCATTAAAGGCCGCCGCCGGTATTTGAACGACATTAATTCGGCCAATACCGTAGTACGCGGAATGGCCGAACGAAACGCAATCAATGCGCCGATTCAGGGGTCGGCAGCCGACATCATTAAAATTGCAATGATTAATATTCACCGCGAAATGCAAAAACAAAAATTGCAATCAAAAATGATTTTGCAGGTGCACGACGAATTAAATTTTGATGTGCTGAAGCCGGAACTGGAAGCCATGAAAAAACTGGTGAAAGAGGGGATGGAAAATGCGGTAAACATTGGAGTTCCATTGATTGTTGAAATGAATGCAGCCGACAACTGGCTGGATGCGCACTAGTCTGGATCAACAAAATACCGGCACTCAGCATGATCTACGATATTGTAACGGACGATGACTACAGAGACGCCTTACACCGTTTTCTTGAAATTTGCGACGCCCTCAAAAGTGAGGATGAAGTGAAGGAAATGTTTTTGCTAATGACTTTGATGGAAAAATACGAGCGAAACAGTTGTTCGTTTAACTAAGCAACCTTACTGCAAAACAAGTGGTTCATTTTTTATAATACTTCCTGTTTCTGTTTTCAAAGCATGATAATCCTTTGCCTTTTTAATTCGTTTGAATGCTTTTTTCTGCGTATCAAAATGATAACTGAAATAAATCCAGAACTGCTGCATTTTGTTTAATGCATTCCCCGGGTTATCTGTACTTCGTTCGTATTCTTCCAGCATTTGCTGATGAAAATGAAGCAACACCGACCTTTTCTCTTCTTCGCCCAATCGAATTCCATTTATTTCTGCAGGTAAAAAATCATTCATCAACACACCTCTGCCCAACATCCAGTTTGTAATAAACGGAAACTGTTGTTTTCTGCGGTGGAAATCATTTACCGAAAAAATATCTCCATTGTAAACCAACGGATGCCTGAGATTTTTTGATACAAATCCTACCACCTCATCCATTGTTTCTCCTTTGTAAAGCTGCCGGGCAATCCGCGGATGCAGGATCACCTCTTTTAAAGGAAACTCATTTAATACCGGAACGATTTTCTCCATTTCTTCCGGGGAATCCAGCCCTGCCCTGAGTTTTACCGACAAAGCCATTTCAGCATGTTGAAAATATGCATCCAAAATTTGGTAAACCTGCCCGGGCTCAGGCAATAGCCCCGCTCCCCTGCCCCGTTTGGTAACCATCGGATACGGGCATCCCATATTCAGGTTGACCTCCGAATAACCATCCTTTTTCAGCGTTTGAACCAGGAAACGGGTTTCATCCTTATCTTTTACCAGAATTTGAGGAACCACCCGCCCTGCCGGATTATTCTGTGGACAAATCTCCCGTCCGTATTTTTTCAGGATTGCTTCATTCTGAACTGTAATGTATGGAATAAAAAAAGCATCAATACCGCGAAAAGCTCCGGCATATACTTTCCGGTAAACAAAATCGGTAAATCCCTGCAAAGGCGCGAGGTAAATCATACATTTTATACTGTAATGAGGGCAGAAATTTACAAATAATAATTGGCTTCCTTTTCCCGTTCCACAAGTTAGAAATCAAAATTTGGTATCTTTGCACGAGAAATAAAAATGGATACTTTAAGTACATATCAGCACGATTCGCTACAGACAGCCAGCTACAGTTTTTTAACAGAAAAACCGGAAACACAGAATGTGGTTATAAACCGGCAAAAACCAGCCCAAAGCTCCCGCCTGGGCCTTAAAGATTCTATTTTGGAAGAAGGCTATCTTCACCCACGGGAAATTGAGAAACTGAATACCACAGAGATTCCCGCACAGGAGGTTATTTTGCCGATGCATAAAAGACAGAATCCCCAAACCGACTGGCTGGTGGTGGTGGTATTTGTTGCTATTGCATTGCTTGCCACCATCCGGTATCCATACATTAAATACATCAAACACCTGTTTTTATCGCTTATCAATTACGCAACATCGGTTCGTTTGCTTCAGGAAAATAACTATCCTGCATCGCACGGAGCTTATCGTCTTGATGCCATTTTTTATATTGCCATGTCCATTTTTGTTTTCCAAACCTTTAATGTTTTGGGCTTGGGGCATTCGTCAACAGGAATTACCTATTTTGCATTTGTTCTTGTAGGTGTATTGTTTTATTTTTTTTCGAAAAAGCTTGTTTATATTGCAGTTGGGTCACTTTTTGAAACCCAGGCAGAAACTGCTGAATACCTTTTTAATGTAGAAAACTTTAATCGTTCGCTTGGTTTAATACTTTTACCACTGGTTGCATTGGTTTCCTTTTCGCCCTGGAACAAGCCTCTGATCATGGTTTTTGCGGGCCTGGCAATTATTATTGCATTTAACCTGGTTTTACTTCAAAGAGGGATAATAATTTTATTGAGGAAACAATTTTCTATATTTTATCTCTTTTTATACCTTTGTACCCTTGAAATTTTACCCTTGCTTTTAATTTATAAAATAGTTGTAGTTGAATAAGAAGGGATATGTTTCATTAAAAGCATAAAATTTTGAAAGTCAAGAGCATTTTAGTTTCACAGCCGGAGCCTCAAACAGCAAAATCACCTTATTTTGAATTGGCAGAGAAAAATGGTTTAAAAATCGATTTTCGCCCATTCATTCAGGTGGAAGGTGTTCCGGCCAAGGAATTCCGGCAAACGCGAATTCAGGTTTTAGATCACACTGCTGTGATCTTCACCAGCCGTACGGCAATCGATCATTATTTCAGAATCTGTCAGGAACTGCGCTTAACTGTGCCCGATACCATGAAGTATTTCTGTATTTCGGAAGCTACAGCGTTTTACCTGCAAAAGTACATTGTGTACCGCAAACGCAAGATTTTCTATGCCGACGGAAAATTTACCGACCTGGTAAATGTGATGAAGAAACACGCAGGAGAACGCTTTTTAGTACCTCTTTCGGATATTCACAAACAGGAAATACCCAACCTGCTCGATAAAGAAGGATACAAATACACCAAAGCCATCCTGTATCGTACGGTAAGTGCCGATCTTTCTGATTTGGCTGATATCAAGTACGATATTCTGGTATTTTTCAGCCCGTCAGGTATTAAGTCACTGTTTCAGAATTTTCCCGATTTTGAGCAAAACAGTACACGAATTGCCTGCTTTGGCCCCTCCACTGCAAAAGCAGTACGCGATGCAGGATTACGGCTCGACATTGAAGCTCCAACTGCACAGGCCCCTTCAATGACTATGGCGCTAGATCAATACATAAAAAAAGTAAACAAGAATTAAGTTGAAAAAAACTATAATTTTGAAAGGCTGTTCGTCAACTGACGGATAGCCTTTTCAGTTTTTGAATGCAAAATAAACCAGCAATACAAACCGGAGCTTCTTTTACCTTTAAAAAGGGAGAACGACTTTGCAGCCTAAAGGAGATAGAAAAACTGTTTACTGAAGGTGAGTCGTTTTTATCGTTTCCGATAAAAGTGGTTTATCTGAAAACAGAATTTAATAGCCCTTTTTCTGCTCTGGCCGGATTTAGTGTCAGTAAAAAAAGCTTTAAACGTGCTGTTCGGCGCAACCGGCTCAAACGCTTAATGCGAGAAACTTACCGCCTTCAGAAACACGAATTCTACCAACAACTTGGCGATCAACACCTGACTGTTTTTTTTATTTACGTTGGGAAACAAATGACCAACTATTCAGTTGTTGAGAACGCCATGAAAAAAGCATTAAAAAGAATCATCAAACAAATACACGGCGACACACTGCCAAAAGAATTCCAATAAACAAAAAAGTGCAACTTTCGCCACACTTTGTATTCTTGTTTA
The DNA here is from genome assembly GCA_047975435.1 of Draconibacterium sp. Classification (GTDB taxonomy): domain Bacteria; phylum Bacteroidota; class Bacteroidia; order Bacteroidales; family Prolixibacteraceae; genus Draconibacterium. The sequence goes on from JBKEDN010000005.1 coordinate 59,819, forward strand.
TATCCCTACCAAAGCCTCAGGAAAGCAGCTTCCCCAGATTTGCGAACTTGTTATTATAGTCTTCCACTGAAAGTTTAATCACCTCCAAAGCTTCCTCAACGCCGTAAGTAGTAGTGATTTCAGTATTACTGTCAACACCCGGCATGTCTTTATAGGTAAGAAAATAATGCTCAAGCCGCTGTATCACCACTTTGGGAACTTCCGAAACATCCTTAAAATGACCGTAAACGGTATCGTTGTCCAATACGGCAATAATTTTATCGTCGGCCTGGTTCCCGTCAATCATCCTGAAACCACCTATCGGGCGGGCAGTTACCAGCAAATCGCCGTGTGCCAGGTCTTTTTCGGTCAGCACACATATATCGATCGGGTCGCCGTCGCCTTTAATATTCTTCCGACCGGTTTTTTTGTTGCAGAAATCGCCCACCTTATCGCCACAATAAGTTTGCGGGATAAAACCGTACAGGGCAGGCACTACATTTGAAAATTTTTGCGGCCGGTCAACACGCAGGTAACCACTGTCTTTGTCAATTTCGTATTTAACGGTGTCGGTAGAAACCACTTCGATAAAGGCGGTTAATTCCTCAGGGGCATTGGGTCCAATGTAAACGCCGTGCCAGGGATGAGATTTATAGCGAAGTCCCATTAATCGTCCGATGGGATCTGAAATTCTGTCAACCATAGAGTTAAATTTTAGTTTTAGTTCTCAAACCATTAAAGCGACTGAAAGTTCAAAATTAATGTTTCAATTTGGTTAAACTTGCATTGCGCCGGTTTAATTTAATATCGAATCCGGATTAACAGAGCATTGCCTGCTATTGTTTTAACCTTACATCTACAATTCCACCTTTAAAATAGTAGCATTTTTTATCACATTCATTGTCTTCGCGTTTCAGCTTAAACCGATCGCCGTCAACCACATAAATAGTATCTGTCCCACTACTATATTTGGCTTCTACCGAATAATATTCATTTACCGGAACCTCAATTTGTTCTTCTTTCGAGAAGGCAGTATCAGCATATTCCACCAAACAATCTTCAAAATTTCCTTTGTAAATTGTGTAGGGCACAAATTCATTTTCAGCGTCAATGGTGAAATAAATAATAAGTGGCCCGCTCTCCGGTTTGTCCTGGTAACAATCTGCACAGTCGAACTCAAAAAATTCAAACTTTCGTTCGCAGGAAATCACACCAAGCAAAAGTAAAATCAGAAATAGCCATTTTTTTGACTTTGCTTTGCCTGTATTCTCATTTCTGTTTATTTTACGCATGGCTACATCCTCCCAAAATAAAAATGACACTGGATACTCACTTCCCCAAAATCGTTGCGTTGAAATAAATGCCGTTTGTAGGCGATTCTTGTTTCGGTGAATCCCTGTCTCCAAAATAAACCGGCAACCGGCAACAAATTCCACTCTGAAGGCGGATTAATTCCGGTTCCGCGATAGCTTCCAAAATCGAAACCGGTTTCTGCCCCACCAAAAATTCCCCACTCGCTTTGGTAGCTTTTAGAAAAAGCAAAATATTTATCTGCTTCCAGGGCCACACGGTAATCGCGTTCCCAAAACTGGTATTTCTTCTGATTTATCAGGGTAAGTGTGCTGTAAACAAAGGGTGTTACACCAAAAGAAGCCTGTATCCAAAAATTGTATTTTGTTTCGCGAACGCCAAATAATACAGCAGTTGTAAGATAACTTTCCTGCCATCCGGTTTTTACACCGCCTGCCCATTCCTCAAAAACCGGTAAGCAGTTCCGTTTTACATCCGATTCGTGTAATACTTTTCGCATGTACTTCCCGGTTCCTTTTGAGAAATACCAGTGATCTTTTGCCTTTTTTGAAAGCAAATTTCCATCGGCGCCATTGAGTAGGAAAAGCTCGGCCAGGTAAACATTTCCGTTCAAAATTGCGATAGTAAGCGCCGAGTAACCCTGATTATTAACTACGTTCAGATCAACTCCGTAACTTACCAGCAATTCGGCTGTTGAATTAAAGTTTCCAGCAGTTGCCACCATCAAAGGCGTAAATCCCTGCTTATCTTTCGCATCTGCCTTAGCCCCGGCTTCCATCAATGTATTGGCCATTGTATTGTTTGCAAAAGCTGTTGCAAAATGAAGTGCAGTATTCCCATCGTTATTTACATCGTTAATACCGGCTCCCGAACGAACCAACATCCGGGCCATTTCGTAATCATTATTCTGAGCCGCATTTATTACCGGCGTATTTCCCCACCGATCTTTTGTTTCTATAACCGCCCCCATATCCAGCAGCAATCTAACAGCATCTGTTTTCCCCGCCAAAACGGCACTTTGCAAAGCACTTACTTTATTGTTTGGTATTTGATTTACATTGGCACCCGCCTGCACCAGCTTTTTAATAAAATGAAGGTTCCCTTCCTGGGCGGCATACATCAGTGGCGTTACCCCATCGTTTGCCGCAATATTGACATCTATACCGGTTGAAATAAGGCTGTCAGCTTTCAGGGTATCGTTGTTTAATATTGCTTCGGAAAGCATTATGGAAGACTGTAGTGAATCGGAAGCCGGATTTACCTCCTGAGAAAATCCTTTTGTAGCAAGAACAAAAAGAAATAGCCCGATGAGGTAACTGAAAATTTGTTTAGAAGAGGAAGGAAAGGCCATGTAGTTTTTAAATTTGACAAATCGCATTGAAGCAAAATCCATACCACAGAAAACCTTTGGGATTGGCAAATAATGCGTACATCCCAATTCCGGGAATCAACCATTGAGTTGAAAGCCTCTGTTCTTAATTATTCAAACTGCACAATATCTCCCTAACTTTTACAGATTCGGCAGGCATTGGCGATTTTCAGCGTAAATACCGAAGGATATTTTTCCAGTAAGGATTTCAATGTTTGTTCCAGCAATTTCATCACTGCGTTGTACTCCCCGGTTATCAATGTACTCATCATTCCGGTTTCAACACTTAGTTCCGTTTGCCTGCCAATCTCACCGATAAACTCGATCACCGGTGTATTGTAATCTTTCTGTAAAGCGTAATAGCTAATTTCAACCGATATTTCCATAAGGTTTATTTTTCTGTACAAGTGCACCGATAAAAGCCGGCTGCACAGAATTTTGTTTTTCTGAACTATCCAGTATTTCAAAGTCTGCAGAAAAATAGACACCCGCGTGGAGGACAGGCTCACCAAACCGCAACATTTTATCCTTTATTACCTGTGAAGAGAAAAAACGGGCGTGGCGAAAAACCTCGTCATTGTCTTTGTATTTTCCAAGCTCCGATTCCGAGTTTAAACATCCCAGTACCAAATATCCACCGGGTAAAAGCAGGCGGTCAATTTCTTTAAAAACCGCTTCCATATCATCCACAAACTCAAGCATGGTAATAGAAATAATTAACGAAAAACTTTGGTCGCTAAATGGGAGTTTCGCAGCATCTTCATTTTGAAAAACAGCGTTACTGATGTTCTTTTTACGGGCAATTTTTAACATCTCGTCCGAGGTATCGATGGCTGTTACCTGAAAGCCTTGCTCACAAAGATACTGTGTCCAGTGGGCGGTTCCGCATCCCAGTTCCAGAAGCTCACCAGCCGGAATATCCGTCATCAGGTCCGAAATAATCTTTTTTTCTATATCATCAACCTTTTTCCCCTGAGGCGTGGTGTAATACGCATCGTACTCACCAGCCACTGTATCTTTTAAATAAATATTCATTTTCAAACTTCAAAAAACGGATTACAAAATTAAGAATCCATTTGGATCAGATAAACGATGAAGCACGTCCTAAACTATTTCCCGATCGTTTCCAAATACAATTTCTCCACCTTATCACGGGCCCACTGTGTTCTTCTTAAAAACTTTAAGCTCGATTTTATGCTCGGGTCTTTTCGAAAACAATTGATTGGAATTATCCCGCCCAACCGTTCCCATCCGTAATAACTTACCAGGTAAACCACAATGGCTTCGAGCGTTTTTCCGTGAAGCGGATTATTGGGCTGTTCCATAAATCAATTTTTTAGAAATTAATGTTTTCTGTCAACTTTTTCTATTACTGGTTATCACTATTTTCAAAAGATTATTCCGTCCTTGAGATCAGAATTTCAGCCGGAAACATGTAACGTGGGTCACCTCGCTCCTGCAACGAATGCATCATTGTTGCCAGTGACCGGTTTACCTTATACTTTAACTTTTTCCCATCATTGACCGAAACATACACAGGTTTATCGAGATCAGCCAGTTGATCATTCAAATATATTTTTACCGGAATATCCTCCGTCGGCACACATTTTCCATCTATTTCCTTTTCGATCTTTAAATAAACATGATTATTCTCCCGGTCTATCTTTGCATTAATGTGGAGTGGGAATGTGGCTGGTTCCGAGGGTAAACTCACCCAGTAAAACTGTGTTTTATACCGACCATGGACTTTTATAACATCCCAGACAACCCTCTGGGGATAGGGGTTCCGGGAAAACTGATAGATCCACGCAGGACCGGATCCGTATTCTATTCCATGTCCCCTGCCTTTTTGAATTTCAAGGTGGTAATTATAACCTTCCGGATCAAGCTGGTGCAATACTTCCAGAGAATCTGCAAAACGGGTATTCAAATTCAGCCGGTCAAACATGGTGTCGAATTCTCCAATATCTGCTCTAAAAGCGATGTTTCGCATGTTTGCAGGTGGAGCATTTTTTAGTGGTTCGCCCCCAGCCATGGAGTTGCTTCCGGCCAGTCGGTCGGCCATAAAAGAACCCAATCGGTATGCAGTGTAAGCCCCCTCCGAGATACCAATCAAAAATACACGGTCGGGATCAACATTGTGGAACAAGATTGCCTGCCGGATTACTGTATTATAAGCATCCTGACAATAATCGAAATACCAGCGCCCATCGTGATCATCGGCCATCCGGGGAATAAAATAAAGTGCATTATCCGGAAAAATTTTCTGAAAAAGAATAAGTTGCGTTGCCCATTCGCGATTATTAAAACGCGAGGCATGTGCTTGTCCGGGATGGCTCTTGTCTTGTCCACCACCATGTAACGAAATAAACAGTGGACGTTTTTCTTCCGGTACATTGCCCTTACCGACAAAATAGAAAGGCATCGTTTTTTCGCCAAGATTCAACTCTCGTTTCATGGGAACAAAGCCAGTATCTCCTTCAGTAAAAAATTCAGGAGCAGGCAACAGCTTTTCCTCCCCGGCTTTGATGATTCCTTCGCGGTATGATTTCCAAACAAGATCCCCGGCCTCTATAGCTTGTTCTTTAGAGAGTGCATCAATTTTCTGAACAGAATTTGGTAATTCGGGATCAGCAACATCACATTCAGAAAACCACTCTTTCATTTGTGATTGTGTTTTGCCAGACAATTTAAACAGGGTATGTTCTTCAGTATTTTGTGCCCAAACTGACTGAACAGTTACTGCCAGAACAAAACAATAAGTAAGAATTGGTTTATTGGATAAAGCAGGTAATATCTGTTTGAAAAAACTCATGACTTTGAAAAATTTTGTTTTGACAAACGTAATTATTCTTCTCCAAACTTTTTTAAAATCCCGGTTTTAAGCTTTTCACAAATTTTCCCCGGCAACGGCGACTGAGCTCTGCCAAGTTTCCTATCCTCCCCAGTTTTCGCGGTCGAGACTGCGGTAATGAATAGCTTCAGACAAATGGTGAGTCTGTACATTTTCCTCCCCTTCGAGATCGGCAATGGTACGCGCAACTTTCAAAATACGGTCGTAAGCACGTGCAGAAAGCCCCAAGCGGTCCATGGCATTTTTTATCAGCTCGTTCGATTCCTCATCCAACACAACAAATTGTCGGATTTGTTTCGAATTCATTTGTGCATTGGCATAAACCCCTTTGTGTTCGGCAAAACGCCCTTCCTGAATTTTACGTGCAGTAATCACCCTTTCGCGAACCGATTCACTTTTTTCAGAACTATCTGATTCAGAAAGTTTACGGAACGGGACCGGTACCACTTCCAGGTGAATATCGATGCGGTCGAGCAGTGGCCCTGATATTTTATTGAGGTATTTTTGAACCACCCCCGGCGCACAAACACAATCTTTTGAAGGATGATTGTAGTAACCGCACGGACAGGGATTCATGGAAGCTACCAACATAAAACTGGCCGGGTATTCCACCGAGAATTTGGCTCGGGAGATAGTGATATTCCGGTCCTCCAACGGCTGGCGCATTACTTCCAGAACGGTGCGTTTGAATTCGGGCAGTTCGTCCAAAAACAAAACGCCGTTATGCGCCAGACTAATTTCCCCGGGCTGTGGATAATTACCACCTCCAACCAAAGCAACGTCCGAAATGGTGTGGTGCGGACTCCTGAAAGGCCGGCGGGTCATCAGCGAAGTTTCTTTGTCGATCTTACCTACTACCGAATGTATTTTGGTGGTTTCCAGCGCTTCTTTTAGCGAGAATGGCGGAAGAATGGTCGGGATCCGTTTGGCAAGCATGGTTTTGCCCGATCCCGGCGGCCCGACAAGAATTATATTGTGACTTCCGGCAGCAGCAATTTCGAGCGCACGTTTTACATTTTCCTGCCCTTTTACATCCGAAAAATCAAGCGGATTATTGTTCACCTGCATATAAAATTCGGCCCGGGTATCAATAATCGTCTGTTCAAGTGCGGCTTTGCCATTCAGGAAATCAATCACTTCAACTATGTTTTCGGCACCATACACTTTCAGCGTATCCACTACTGCGGCCTCGCGTGCATTTGCCTTTGGAAGGATAAAACCTTCGAACCCCTCTTTCCGGGCATTAATAGCAATGGGCAAAACCCCTTTTATCGGTTGCAAAGTTCCGTCGAGCGACAACTCCCCCATTAACACATATTTTGAAAGCGATGAGGAAACGATTTGCCCCGAAGCAGCCAGTACTGCCGCAGCAAGCGGAAGGTCGTAAGCCGAGCCCTCTTTGCGGATGTCGGCAGGCGCCATGTTGATGATGATCTTCTTTTTCGGCCATTTGAACCCGTTCAGGCGTAAGGCCGATTCAATGCGTTGCTGACTTTCTTTTACGGCACTGTCGGGCAAACCAACCAATAAAAACTTAATTCCGGTGGTTACATCTACCTCAATGGTAATGGTGGTGGCATCGATTCCAAAAACTGCGCTTCCGAAGGTTTTAACTAACATAGGAGGGTATTTGATTTTGTAAGAAAATAAATATAACGAAAAACACTGAGTTTCAAAACTGGACGCTTATGAAACCGGAACAGGCTATCTCCTCGATTTAAACATTAATGAAGAAAAAACTACGGTATTGTCCGGATAAATCCTGGGTGTACGACTAATTTCCTTTACGACTAAATCCTGATAGTACTCCATGCTGTTTTCTCTACGACATGCTGTGTTTCCTCTGATTAGTAACCACAGAGAACACGGAGTTTTTCACAGAGGTATCCGGCGTTTTCCTATTTGTTTTCACTACTGTCCGGGGTACTCAAGAACGGAATCTTTACATTTTAACGTTTATGTTTTTATCGAATAGATTTACGCCGCCTTTTACGCCAAAATCTAAGGTAGTTACGGGGTAGGCAATGGAAATATTTTCCTGCTCAAAACGTTTTTTAATTCGCATGATGGCATCGTTCATTCCCCTGCAAAAGTCGTCGTTCGATTCAAATTTCACCCAGTAGCGCAGCATAAAATTATAGGCCGAGCCACTAATTTCAGTATAATAAAAATCTACGCCTTCGTCGAGAAGCAACTCGGGAATCTTTTTCACCTCGTCCAGCGCAACCGACCTAACATGTTCCAAATCATCGCCGTAAGCCACTCCGCTTTCAAAAACAATCCGCCGTTTTCCCCAGGTGGAATAATTGGTAAACGAAGCATTGTAAATAATTTGGTTGGGTACGATCACTTCCTGCCCCGGAACCGTTTTTATTTTTGTTGTTTGCCAGTTAATGTCAATCACCACTCCATAATTCCCGGCAATTTCAACCCAATTGCCAACTTTGTAAGGCCGCTGAAAATCAACAAGCAATCCTGAAAACATATTCGAGGCGATGTCTTTAAACGCAAAACCGGCAATAATACCAACAATACCAGCGCCTGCCAGTAGTTTCTCGATGGGTTTATCGAGCCCCAGGATATGAAGCGCCAGAAAAATACCGATGGTAACAAAAAACACATAAAAAAATGAAGAAATAATGCGCTCTACTTTTAAGTAGTTACTTTTAAACGTTTTGTCGTAGGCACGTATGGCAATCCGTTTTACCACTTTGGCACAAAAGAAAAACAAAACAACCACAAAGGCCGCCAGCAATATTTTGGGGATATGTACAAGCACGTTTCCCTGAATATTATCCCAAACCTGGTCGAAATTTTTGAAATTGGAAGTCATCTATAATTTTCTGATAGTATGTAATCTTTTCAAAAGTATTAATTTTTAGGTCATTATTGATATTCCTTTTACCTTCGCTGTACTATTCATTGAAATTCTATATTCATGAAAAAAATACTGGTACTTGGGGTTTTAATGCTTATTGTTGCTGCCGGCGCTAACAAATTGTGGTCTGGTAACCCGGTTTTAAGGGGGAATGAAAAGGCCAAACAAAATTCGCAATGGTCGGGGAAAAAGGTTGCATTTTTAGGCGACTCTATGACACAAAAGCGCGACAGCTCCATCCGCGTGTACTGGGAATATTTGCATGAAATACTGGGAATTGAGCCCTTTGTATATGGCATTAGCGGAAACCAGTGGGACGGCATTTACAGGCAGGCCCAAAAGTTAAAACAGGAGAAAGGAAGCGATATTGATGCCATCCTTATTTTTGCCGGGACCAACGATTACAACCACAATACCCCACTTGGAAGTTTTTACCGTGAAACCGCCAAAGCAACCAACTTTAACGGAACTGTGGTTACCCGTAAATACCGTATTTTGGTGGAAGACGATGCCACTTTTTGTGGCCGGATTAACAAAGTAATGGCTTTTCTGAAAGCAAATTACCCCGATCAGCAAATTGTGATTATGACGCCTATTCACCGTGGTTACGCAAAATTTAACGAACAAAATGTTCAACCTGGAGAAAGCTTTTCGAACGACCTGGGCCTGTACATCAACGATTATGTGGAGGTTTTAAGGCAGGCAGCATCCGTTTGGGCTGTTCCGCTGATTGACCTTTACACCGACAGTGGCCTTTACCCCATGCTGGATTCGAATATAAAATATTTCTCGAATGGTGAGACCGACCGTTTGCACCCAAATTCTGCAGGAAATTACCGGCTCGCAAAAACAATACAGTACCAGTTACTCGCACTGCCTGTTGATTTGTTGGAGAAATAATCGTTTGCCTTCAGAAAATGTTTATTACAACTGGCTAAAATCGGCCGGAACCAGAAACTTTCGGCGGATTTTACTAACCGAATCAGAATACTCTTCCTTCTTATTCATCGCTTTCCATTCGGGGCTGCTGCCAAATTCTGCCCAGTTGGCATCGCGTTCTTCCATGTCGGTAAACCACAACATATAAGTTAATGCGGGCATGTATTCTCCGGCCAGGTGTTGCCCGAAAAATACCGGGTGCAAACCCACTTTTTCAAACAGCGGAATTTCTTCGTCGTTAAACATTTTTACCTTACGTATGCCGGCATCTTCGTTGTAACTTTCGTAGGTCCTCATTTCAAAAAGGCTACGGCTTTTATCCGGCTCGTTCAAATGCGGGATACCATCAAAAGCTTCCAGCAAAAAGGTTTCATAGCGTTCGAAAACCGGGTTATCGGCCGGCGATTTCATATAATCTTTTGCAGCATTCAGAAACGAAGCATCTGATCGCATGCTTTGAATAGCTTCAAAATAATCAGCTATACTTTTGTAGGCATGCAGAATGTACATAACCGGAGGATCTTCTTTACTGTATTCGTTAAAAGCCCCCACTTTTGCGCCCCTTTCATTCAAAAAAGGAATAACTGCCCGGGTATAAAATTTCTTTAAGCGGTTTCGGTTGCCTCCGTTTTGCAGATGATATACCCTTAGTTCATAAATGTCTTTTTCAACTGTGGCAGGAGTGCCTGCTTTTAAACTGCCGGCGCTAACGACAGCACCGGTTGCCAGTGCAGATTTTTTTAGGAATGATCTTCTTTCCATGATTATCGGTTTAATTTGGTTTTATTGGTTAAAATGAACTTGTTATTGAATGCTGCCAAATAGCAAAACGAATCTACACTATTTTAACGACAAATCCATGTTGCAGCATTTCATCGTACCCGAGCCAATTAATGTTGAAAATGCAACTGCAACGCCACTTACGTGGGAGAATTGTATCGAGCCTTTAACCTGGCGAGCCATCCTGTAAGCTTTTGGGGCGTCCTGTAGCATTTTTTTGATTCCCTGTACCATTTTTGGCCGTCCTGTAAGGTTTTTTGTCGCCCTGTTGAAGTTTTTCTCAATCCTGTAGCTTTTTTTTCCGTCCTGTTTAACTGGGAGGGGTAAAAAGGTAACAGGGAGGGTCAACAGCTTACAGGACGGGTAAAAACGCAACAGGGAGGGTCAACAGCCTACAGGACGCCTCCCGAACCTACAGGGAGGGCACACATCCTACAGGGCCCTTGCTGCCGCACGAATCCTTTCGTGTGGTTGTATGTCCTCAATTTACCACGCGATGCAATCGCGCGGGAGCGGGGAGCGGGGGACATCTGAGTTTACAACGTTGGCATTACAAACCTGTTTACTTTTCTGAAAACCAGGGAATCGCCCTCTCTTCTAATTAAATATATCTGCAATGTGTCCTTACTTCTAAAATGACCACTCCAGAATTTTCTCACTTTTACCGTATCTTTAAAGAACTGTGCGTTGTAATAAGTAATTGAATCTAAATACGCAGTATCTTTTACAAAAACGCTGTCGATCCCTATATTATGTCTAAGCTCATATACCTCGCTGTAAAATGAAAATGTATCCAAATCGATTTTTTTTTCTGGCTCACCTCTACGTTGCCAAAATGCTTTTAGCATTTCTTTCCGATTTCTTATTTGGATACTATCTGCCAGGTATGGGTATTCATAGTGCAGGTAATGACTGGAGGAGCCATATATCCAGGGTTTTTCAAATAAAAAATAATAGGTCGACTTTTCTTTCGGTTCTTCCTGCTTTTGGCTACAGCTAACCAACAGGAAAACAACCGTGATAATTAGTACTATTCTTTTCATTCCGGACAATTTTTGGGTGAATTATCAAATAACTGGTTGTATTCCGTTGATCCTTCCTTAATTGAGCTTCCCTTGCTGCCGCACGATTGCACCTAAAATCCGCTCCAGCAAGCGGTGTGCAATTCAAAAGAATTGATCTTTTATTGTAACGATAAGACACAAATTACAAATTTGCGCCAGCGGGGGGACTAGAGTACGAATACAAATCCGCGACAGCAAGAGAAACCATGAAATTATTCTACGAAATAATGTAATTGGGAAATTGGATAAACATACACTGAATCACCAATACTTTCTATTACATTGATGTTGTAATTACTTGCC
>JBKEDN010000023.1:0-1893 GCA_047975435.1 Draconibacterium sp.
AGCTATCAACATACCGAGGAAAACTATTTTATCGCTTGATGCAACAAGCCGTAGATACAGCACCAGTTACATTTAATGATATTACAAAAACAACTTGACCCAAGGAGATAAGCAGTAAATATTAAAAGCCAATTTAGGTTTTGCAAAGCCTCATTTTTGCATTGTACATTCTCACTATCAACAAACAAGAGGACATGAGATGACACATGTTATTTCAAATTACTCAACAACCATGCTGGCCAAAACCGGGCTAATAAACGAAGGGACGGCGGTTTGTTTCGACCAGACACACCATGATAAAGAACAAATCGTAAAAGGCTGGCTAAAAGCAAACGGCAAAAAAGTAGCCATCAAAGAAATCTGGGCAAACTGGAGTGCCTACCCAACAGAACTGACTTATCCGCTTTCGGGTATTTTTGTGAAAGCGTTGATTGAAAAATTCGGTAAAGAAAAATTTATTTCATTTTTTGGCGATCAAAGCTACGAACATGCGAAGGCGGTATTTGGTAATGAACTTGACACTTTGATCAGCAAGTTTGAGGAAAAAATAAATAGCTAACGTGGTTTGTTAAATTCAAATTCTAATCTTTGCTACCCTTAAAACACCGGAATATGATAAAAGAATATTTCAAATCGTTCCAAATACTTAACCCGGAAGACCTGGAGTTACTGGAAAGCCAGCTTCAACCCAAAAAGCTGAAAAAAGGTGACTTTTTTATTAAAGCAGGTTCAATATGTAAAGAAGTGGCTTTTATTTCTTCCGGTTTTTTCCGATCGTTTTATCTGTCTTCGTCGGGTGAAGAGGTGACCTACTGTTTACTCTTTAACAATTCGTTTGTCACCGCTTATTCGTCGTTTATTACACAAACTACCACCGAGGAAAACATCCAGGCTTTGGCCGATGTCGAGATGATGACCATTTCGAGGCAAGTAGTGGAACAGTTGGAAAATACAAGTTCAAACTGGATGAAAATAATGAAGATGATCGCCGAACGCGAATACATCAACCTCGAAAAAAGAATTTTTCTGCTACAACGCGAAAATGCGGAAAAGCGATATCTCGATTTGCTGGATAACTATCCGGAATACCTGAAACTGATTCCCCTGAATTACCTGGCATCGTATCTGGGCATTACACAACGACACCTGAGCCGGTTGCGCAGGTCTGTTGCGAATTAGACAAATGTCCTTTCGTGACGGCAATACAATGCCTTTTTTTGCTGAAAAAAGTATGACTCAAGTATTAATCATTAACGGACACCCCGACAAACAAAGTTTTAACCACGCACTGGCAAATGCCTACAAAACAGGCGCTACCCAAACAAACGCATCGGTCACCACACTCAATATAGCAGATTTGGACTTCAATCCCAACCTACAATTTGGCTATCGCAAAAGAACCGATTGGGAACCCGACCTGAAAGATGCAATCGGCAAAATAAAAGCAGCTCAGCACATTGTTTGGATATTCCCGATGTGGTGGAGCGGATACCCGGCATTGATGAAAGGATTTATTGAACGTACGTTCTTACCCGGTGTTACGTTTCAGCCCGTTGAAGGAAAGCCACTTCCCCATAAATTATTAAAGGGAAAAACTTCGCGAATTATCATTACATCGGATACCCCAAGCTGGTACGATGTTTTGTATTTACGACGCCCGGCCATCAACCAGTTCAAAAAGGGAACACTGCAATTTTGCGGAATCAACCCAGTAAAGGTTACCTACATATCTCCCATAAAGAATTCGAGTGAAAAATTCAGGAACAAATGGCTAAATAGTCAATCCTTAATAACACCATAAGTCATTAGTTATCAACAGTAAATGTGAATAACTAATGACTTTTATGCATTCTTAATTGCAAGGTTATTAGTAAATTAGGGGAAAACCTTGCA
>JBKEDN010000091.1:0-12270 GCA_047975435.1 Draconibacterium sp.
TTTTCACTTATACTGCGTTGAATTTTCCTTAAATAGCTGAGGCTATTCGCGTCAAATCCGCCTTGTTTAAGCAAAAAACGCATCATAATATTTCTAAAAGATAAAATTTAAACAGGCTCTAAAACTTACATAATCAGTTTATAACCTTTTCCGTGAACGTTAATAATTTCAACGGTTGGTTCGTCTTTTAAATGCTTGCGAAGTTTGGTGATGTAAACATCCATGCTGCGGGCATTAAAATAATTATCATCAATCCAGATGGATTTTAATGCATAGTTTCTTTCCAGCACCTTGTTGGCGTTCTGACAAAGGAGTTTGAGCAACTCCGATTCTTTGGTGGTAAGTTTTACCGGTTCTTCGCCCTCTTCAGTAAGCGTTTGTTTTCGGGTATCGAACGAGTAACGCCCTAAGGTAAATATCTGCTGTGCTCCGGACTGACCTTCCTGGGAAGTTCTTCTTAAAATGGCTTCAATACGCATAATCAGTTCTTCCATACTAAATGGTTTGGTGATGTAGTCGTCGGCACCAAGTTTAAATCCTTCCAGCACGTCCTCCTTCATATTTTTGGCAGTAAGGAAAAGCACAGGAATATCAGCATTTACAATCCGAATGTCTTTTGCCAGGGTAAACCCATCTTTTTTGGGCATCATAACATCTAAAATACAGATGTCATAATGCTCTTTCATAAAACCTTTGTAGGCAGCTTCGCCATCTGGATACAGGTCGGCATCAAAACCTTTGGCAACCAAATATTCTTTTAATAACAATCCTAAATTCTCATCGTCTTCGGCAAGTAGTAATTTTGTTTTTTGTTCCATGGTTACATATTTATTTGTGGGAAATAGATTTTAAACTTCGTTCCTTTATTTAATGTACTTTCAACCTTAATGGTCCCGTTGTGTAGGTCAACTATCTTTTTCACATAACTTAATCCCAAACCAAACCCTTTTACATCGTGCACGTTTCCGGTGGGCACTCTGTAAAAACGGTCAAATATCTGAGCATGATGCTCTTTTGCAATTCCTATGCCATTATCCTGCACCGAAATTACTATACGATCTTTTCGGTTTTCTGTTCTCACCCAAATCTCGGGATTCTCGCGGCTGTACTTCATGGCATTATCCAGCAAGTTAAAAACCACGTTGGTAATGTGCACTTCATCACCCTTTATTACCGCATTTTCGGCCAATATTTCGGTATGCAACAATCCGTTTTTGTTTTTCACCCTGAGTTCGAAATTGGCGGCAACGGTTTCAATCATCTTATTTACATCAAACTCCCGGAGTTTCAATTTCAAACGACCTTCATTAAACACAGCCATCTGAAGCACTTTTTCCACCTGAAAGCTTAGGCGCTTACTTTCCTGAAAAATAACTTTCGACACATGTTCTATTGTTGAAGGCGTATTGGAAATGCTACCGTCCTGTAACATTTGGCTTGCCAGCGAAATGGTTGAAATTGGTGTTTTCAATTCATGTGTCATATTATTAATAAAGTCGTTCTTAACGTTCGACAGCTTTTTCTGACGCATAATTACCAGAATTGCATAGGCAAAAATAGCAATCAGCAATGCGGTGAGAATAATAGTCGGGATAATGGTTAACCCGGTCTGTTTAAACAAATAACGTTTCCTGTGCGGAAAGTAAACGTTCAGATAATTCGGTTTCGGACCGTAATAATCGTTTTGAAATAACGCCTGTGGATACTCTCCCCTATTTTTAGGATTATAATCACTATCACCAAAAAGAACGGTCTCTTTGGCCATTGTCGAATTCTTGATGGCATATTTGTACTCCAGATCAATACGGAACTGCGCCATGGCTGCATCCAAAAAAGCTTTTACCCGGGTTGAGTCGATACGCTCTTCAAGCGGCAGGTCTTCCAAAGCTATCTTATAATTCCACCAATCACCGTTACGCAACCACTCTTTCCTCCGTCGTTGCTGCTCCAGGCTCTGCTGCGTAAAACCTTCCACTCCCATCATCGACAAAGAGTCAGCAGGATCTCCAACATGTACTTCGTACTGCTCTTCAAAGCGGCTAACCACACCCTGATTGGAATAACTGAGACTAAAACTCAGCGTTCCTCTTGTGGGACTATTATAAGGAAATACATTTCCGAGTTCTTCCTTTTCTCCGTTCATTCCAGGAACCTCTCCCCGGCGTGCATAATCCCTGGCCAAGCGCTGTTCATCGAGATCCAATTGAATGGCAACCATGTTCAGCGCATTTTGCACCAACTTGTCAAATTGCTCCTCCCTAATATCCGAAGCAGACTTGATCATACTCGTCTGAACCAGTATCAGGCCCGATAGCACAACAGCCATCAGCACAATCAGCGTTATAAGCATTTTACGACTCATGCACCAAAGATAAACCGATTAAAAGGCAGTGATTTCGACCCTTAACATTATTTAACAGGATATATTAAATTGTAAAATTTATTAACCCAAAATCAGTGAAATGCCTACATTTCAGCAAGAACTTTGGCAATTACCTGCGGGAAATGGCGATATTCCAACTCGTGAACTTTTTCGGCAACCCGCTCGGGAGTATCCCGGGGGCTTACTTCACATTTTGCCTGAAAAATTAATTTTCCTTCATCATAATTCTCATTCACATAATGAATCGAAATTCCGGATTCTGTTTCACCATTATCGACCACTGCGCGGTGAACATTCATACCATACATTCCTTTCCCGCCATAACGGGGCAAAAGTGCCGGGTGTATATTTACAATCGGAAACGATGAAATCAGATTTTCAGGTATCAGCCAAAGGAATCCGGCAAGCACAATCAAATCCACTTTACGTTCTCTTAACGTATCTGCTACATCGTTACTTTTATAGAACTTTTCCCTGTCGAATACGAAACACTCTACCCCAAAATTACGGGCCCGAGCCAGGGCATATGCATCCGCTTTGTTCGACCACAACGAATCAACTACAACATCCTCTTTATCAGAAAAGTATTTAAAAATATTTTCGGCATTTGTACCCGAGCCTGAGGCCAGGATTGCTATTCTTTTTTTACCCATTTTGTACTGTTTACTATTGTCTCGAACTTTTAAACAAATTATTCAAATTTAGGGACTTAGGACGTAAGATACGTACTGTGTTAGCATCTTTTTTAAAGATTTTCTTGGAAATTTAAAGCGTAAATGTATTACTTTGCAGCGAATTATTTAAAACAAAAATTAGTATTAATTAAAATTAAAAGTTATGTCTGACGTTGCAGCAAAAGTAAAAGCTATAATCGTTGATAAGCTAGGTGTTGACGAGAGTGAAGTAGTTACAGAAGCTTCTTTCACCAATGACTTAGGTGCTGATTCTCTTGACACCGTTGAATTAATTATGGAATTCGAGAAAGAATTCGATCTTGCTATTCCGGACGACGAAGCAGAAAAAATTTCTACCGTAGGTGAAGCAATCGCTCACATCGAATCTGCCGTTAAGTAATCTGACTCATATTATTTTTCTTTTATGGAATTAAAACGGGTAGTAATAACCGGTGTTGGTACCGTTAATCCATTGGGCAACTCCGTTCAAGAGTATTGGGAGAATTTAGTTAAAGGAGTGAGTGGGGCTGGCCCTATAACTCATTTCGATGCTTCGAAGCACATTACACAATTTGCTTGTGAAGTTAAAAATTTTGATCCTCTTCTTTACATTGAAAAAAAGGAGGTTCGCAAATACGACAAGTACACTCAATATGCATTTGCGAGCACAGCCCAGGCCATTGAAGACAGTGGTTTGAATTTGGAGAAAGTTGACGGTGACCGAGTTGGCGTTATTTGGGGAGCCGGGATTGGAGGCCTGCAAACTTTCCACGAGGAAGTTCGCGCCTACAGCGAAGAGCGACCACGCTTTTCACCGTTTTTTATCCCTAAAATGATTGCTAACATTGCCGGTGGAATGGTCTCAATCAAGTATGGATTCAGAGGTCCGAATTACACCACAGTTAGTGCGTGTGCTTCTGCTTCCCACGCCATTATCGATGCTTTCAACATGATTCGTATGGGGAAAGCCGACATGATGGTTACAGGAGGTTCTGAAGCGGGCGTTAACGAAGCCGGTGTAGCAGGATTTAATTCCATGCGTGCACTATCGACCCGCAATGATGATCCAAAAACCGCATCGCGCCCTTTTGATAAAGACCGCGACGGTTTTGTTATTGCTGAAGGCTCTGCTGCATTTATTCTTGAAGAATATGAACATGCAGTGGCCAGAGGTGCTAAAATTTATACCGAAGTTGGCGGAGGGGGAATGTCGGGAGATGCTTTCCATATGACTGCACCTGACCCCGATGGAAGAGGCGCCAACCTTGTAATGAAGTGGGCATTGGAAGATGCGGGTATCAAACCCGAAGATGTGGACTATATTAACGTACACGGAACTTCTACTCCGCTTGGAGATATTGCTGAATCAAAGGCAATTATCAAAACATTTGGAGACCACGCTTACAATCTTAGCATCAGTTCTACCAAATCAATGACCGGCCACCTGTTGGGAGCCGCCGGAGCGGTAGAAGGACTTGCCAGCATTTTAGCCATTCAAAATAGCATTATTCCTCCCACGATTAACCACTTTACCGACGACGATCAAATCGACAGTAAACTGGATTTCACATTCAACCAGGCCAAACAACGGAAAGTTGATATTGCAATCAGCAATACTTTCGGTTTCGGCGGTCATAATGCTACTTTGGTTTTCAAAAAATTTTAGAAAACGGTGGTTAGAAAAATAGTACAGCGGGTAAAACTCTTTTCGTCTGATCGAAAAGAGTTTTACTTGTTTTTAAAGGAGCTACTCGGTTTTTACCCCCAAAACCTGAAACTCTACGATTTGGCTTTTATCCATAAATCAGCATCAACTGTTGATTCGCAGGGGAACTTTGTAAACAACGAACGGCTGGAATACCTGGGAGATGCCATTTTAGGAGCCATTATTGCAGATTTTCTATACAACCGTTTCCCGCAAGAAGATGAAGGGTTTCTTACCAAAACACGCTCAAAACTGGTAAACCGCACTTTTCTCACCAAACTAACCCACGATATGGGGCTCCATGTTTTTATCGATTCCAATACCACAAAAAAAATCGATAAAAGCCATATTTATGGCGATGCCCTGGAAGCACTGATCGGAGCTATCTACCTGGACCGCGATTATCATTCAGCAAAGTTTTTTGTTACAAAAAAGATCCTTTCTCAATTTGTTGACCTGAATGAAATAGAACAGGAAGATTCCAATTTCAAAAGCCAGCTAATTGAGTGGAGCCAGAAAAACAAACGAGAGATTGAGTTTGAAACCAGCGAAGAAGCCGACGAAAAACTAAAACAGCCCAAGTTTAAGGCGGTTGTAAAAGTTGATAATGTAGAGGCTGGCCGGGGATCGGGAACTTCGAAAAAAGAAGCACACCAAAATGCAGCACGCGAAACACTTAAGAAGCTCAAAGAAATATAGTCAGAGCTGCTAAATATCTGACAAACTTTCTATTTTTGCTCCCACTTAGAAAACAGCATGAACAACGTTTTTATCATAAGTTTGGGCTTTCTTGCCCAGGGCTTGTTTTTTATCCGGACAATCGCTCAGTGGTTTAAATCGGAAAAAGAAGGAGAAGTGATTTCTCCGGTGGTTTACTGGCAAATTAGCCTGGTGGCTTCCATCATCATGCTAACCTACGGGATTCTTCGCAACGATTTTGCCATTGTAGTAGGGCAATCACTGGTGTACGGCATTTACATTCGCAATTTACAATTAAAGGGAGTTTGGAGGCGTATGCCACTGGTTTCCAAATCACTGGCAATCCTGATTCCTCTGGCATACTGGTTTTGGTTGATTTATACGGGGAACATAAAAAATATCTTTCACAACGAAAATGTCTCCATATTCTGGATGGTGTGGGGAACCATTGCCCAACTCGTATTTATTTCACGTTTTTTTTATCAGTGGATTCATTCTGAAAAAGAAAAAGAATCGGTATTTCCACTCGGGTTCTGGATTATCAGCACCTTTGGCTCTCTAATGATTTTCACCTATTCTATTGCGCGTATTGACCCGGTTTTATTTGCCGCACACAGCATGGGGCTTTTTGTTTATTCGCGGAATATCCTGCTTCATTACGGCAAAGGCAGCCTTTTTACCAAACTCAACCGTGTTCCTTTTCTGAATAAAATAATTGGCAAAGTATCCGACAAAATAAAATAAGCCGGTCATCTGCTGACAACCGGCTCCTCTCCTGCTTACCGCATCGTTTAATTGCCGCTGTTCATCCCGGCTTTGATGATCTCTTTTGTTACGAAATAAAAGATCATTGAGAAAATAAACACTATAAAACCATAAATGGGAGCATAAAAACTAACAATAGCTCCGCCCATCACTATCTGTGGAGAAATGTCGGCAGCAGCACGAATGGCTTCAAGTGCCTGCACAATACCCACAATTTGCGAAAGAATACCGACAGCCACAGCAAGCGATCCGGCCAATAATATCATATCCAGCCACTTTAAAGAATACTGCTGTTTAATTATCTGAAAAATTTTCAGAAAAAGAATCACTACAGAAACAAGGGCCATTAATGAAATAAAATTCATAAATACTCCGCCCGCCTGATAAATTTGAAAAATACTCATGACTTGTGTTTTTAAATTATTCTGAGGCCAAATTACCCCACGTTTTCCGGATCAGAATGATTTAATCGATCAACAACCCAAAACCTCAACCAAACTGCAATTAATACACAAAACTACTTAAGCTACCGAAATAATGTTGTTTAGCAAGGTTTATATGCGTTTGGTCGATACTATTTTGTATGCGAATGTGTTTGGAATAAATTGCTACTTTTAATTGGATTATGACAGATCGGATTCAACACATCATTCAACTGGCTCGTCAGTCAAAAAGTTTTCGTGTCGCTTATCATTTGCTGTTCTGGATTATTACAGGCTTTTTTTACTTTATGCTTTTTAGCTGGAACAGTGAATTCAGGGAAGCAACCATTATTTTTTCAGCGGGTTTACTTCCGGTTGCCATTTCAGAGACCTACTTTTTTAACTATTTCCTTTTCCCTCGTTTCCTTTGGAAGAAACGTTATGCAATATTCTTTTTGTACAGTTTTTACACATTGCTTGCCGGAATATGGTTATCGTTCCTGATCGTTTTTTATGCACTGATTTTTATCCTGACCCAAAAAGCAGCCCTGTCTCCCACTTTACTTCATCCCGAACTACAGGTATTAGCGCTTCATTTTATCATTTTTTTAGGAATCGCTATCAAGCAAGTGAAGCGGGCCTTTTTTATGCAGCAGGAAAAAAATGAACTCGAAAAAGCACAACTTACCACTGAACTTAAATTAAAAGAAGCCGAGCTAAAGCTGCTGAAAGCCCAGGTCCATCCCCATTTCCTGTTCAACACATTAAATAATTTATATGGCCTCACACTTGAAAAATCGGATGAAGCACCCACATTGGTATTACAGTTATCCGACATACTCGACTACATTTTATACCGTTGCGATGCCAAACTGGTTGGCCTTTCGGAAGAACTTGCCAATCTGAAGAATTACATCGAAATTGAAAAGATCCGCTATCCGGATAAGCTAAATCTTACGCTCGAATTTCCGGATAAAACAGAGAATCTAAAGATTGCCCCGCTCATACTTCTGCCTTTTGTGGAGAACACTTTTAAACACGGTGTAAGTCATTTCCCGGGTGTGGCTTTTGTAGATATTCGGGCAAAACTAAGCGGTATGGACCTGACTTTTTCCGTCATCAATACCCGCAATCCTCTGAAAAAAAAGAACCAAAGCTACAGCAATGGCATTGGTTTGGTTAACGTTCGGAAGAGACTGGATTTACTTTACCCCGAAAAGTACACTTTGCAGGTAGAAGAGCAGGCTGAAAGTTTTTCTGTAAATTTAATTCTTGAACTTGAATTATAGCATGTACCGCTGTTTAATCATCGACGACGAACCCATCGCAATCAGGGTAATCAGAAAACACCTGGCTGCATTTGCCGACTTTACTGTTGTGGCCGAATGCAACAACGCACTGGAGGCAATGCGAATTCTATCGAAGGAAAAGATTGATCTTTTATTTTGTGATATTCAGATGCCACAACTTACGGGTGTCGATTTTATTCGTTCGCTCTCCAATGCCCCCAAAGTAATATTCACAACCGCTTACCGCGATTATGCCATTGAAGCCTTTGAGCTCCAGGTAATCGATTACCTTTTAAAACCAATTTCGTTTGAACGTTTTGCCCGGGCCATTCAGCATTTTCTCGATCAGCAATCAACAAAAACCGAAGAAAATGTGAACACACAAAAAACACCTGATTTCATTTTCCTCAAAGCTGACAAAAAGCATTACAAGGTAAATCTTGCCGACGTATTGTATTTCGAAAGCCTTGGAGATTATGTAATTGCTTATACCGGCACCGGCAAAATTGTGACCAAAGAACGTATCAGCAGTCTTGCAGAAACGTTACCAGCCGCCATGTTTATGCAGGTTCACAGAAGCTATATTGTGTCTATCGCAAAAATTGAAACTGTAGGGCCCGGATTTATAGAAATCAACAAAAAGAAACTACCGATCGGAAGGAAATACAAGGCAATGCTTTCAGCTCTTCTTGAGAACAAGCAATAAGAATTTTGTTATTTTTGAATGTGGTTACAGATGAACGTAAAAAATACAATCTGAGAGCCGGCTGGCTATCCATTATCGGGAATATTGTATTGTCCGGATTTAAATACTGGGCTGGTATTTCTACCGGATCTTTAGCGCTGGTAGCCGATGCCTGGCACTCAATATCCGACGTGATCACTTCTGCTATTGTTTTAATTGGTGGTAAAATTTCCAGAAAACCAGCTGATAGCGATCATCCGTTTGGACACGGAAGAGCAGAACACATTGCTTCCATCATGATTGGAGTAATTCTGGCACTTGTGGCATTCGATTTTATTATTAGCGGCATTGAAAAATTTGGCACCCGCGAACATACCCATTACAGCACCCTTGCCTGGATAGCCATAATTACCTCAATTGTTGTAAATGAATTAATGACACAGTATTCATTCTGGGCAGGAAAAAAAATAAAATCAACCATGCTCATTGCCGACGGCTGGCATCATCGAACAGATGCGCTTTCATCCATAATCGTTCTTATAGGTGTTGCTTTGGGAAGTTCATTTTGGTGGACAGATGCTGTTTTAAGTATAATTGTTGCGCTATTGATTGGCTATGCGAGTTACGAAATCCTTTCAAAAGAAATAACCTCCCTGCTTGGCGAAAGCCCCAGTGAAGAATTGTTGGTTTCGCTGAGTGAAACCGCACAAAGAAGCTCCAGCGTTCCTTTGTACATTCATCATATTAATTTGCACAACTACGGACACCATACCGAAATGAGCTGCCACATTAAACTTCCTCCCGAAATGTCGCTGGAAGAAGCCCACGAGATTTGTACCGGCATTGAGAAAATAATCAAGAAAGAGTTTGGCTACATTACAACGGTTCATCCCGAACCCATTACCTGGAAAAATAACCGAATCTGACTAAATCTTTTCCTGAAAAGAAAAGGGATTTTAAGACAAGCATAACTAAACAAAAAATAAACCAACTACAATGAAACTTACAACGCTTACAATTCTATCATTTCTATTGGTATTCTCCTCCTGTACAAAAAAACAGAATTTCAGGGCAGATTTCAACAATATCCATGATCGTGTTTGGGTAGGAAAAGATTTCTGGGCAGTTCCGCTGGAAGACTGGAAAGTAGAAAGCGGGAAACTGCATTGTATCGGACAAGTTCCACAATCGAGGGTAAACCTGCTGACGCATTTGATATCTCCCGATGCAGGTGATTTTGAAGTTTCTGTAAAAATCAGTCTGAGCGACAAAGGGAGCAATCCGGGATCTGCGGGCCTTTTGGTTGGCCTGCATGACAAGGAAGACCCGGATGTTCGTGCCTCGTGTTATTTTGGGAAAGGAATAAAAGCAGGTATTAGTTTGCAAGGATTTGCCTTTTTAAACGACGAAAAAGCCGAATTGCCGGAAAACTTTGATTTCTCTGCCGTAACGATAACGGTTTCAGGAAACAACAATCATCTGAGCATGAAAGTTACCGATAAAAACGGCGAGGCACCGAAAGAACTGTCTATGAATATTGACGGCATTCAGGGGTTGGTGGCAGTGGCCAACAACATCATTCCCGGGGGAAAAGAAAAACCTGGGAATTCGCATTTTAGTTTTGATAACCTAAAGCTTTCAGGTTCGAAGGTGATGGAAAAACAGGAAAATGCATTTGGCCCCATATTGTGGACAATGCACACCCTCAGTAAAGGCAAAGTAAAAATGATGGCGCTGTTGCCTCCGATCGGAGAGAAAGATAATCAAAGTGTTACACTTCAGCTAAAAGAAAACGGGAGCTGGAATACTGTTTCCACCAGCCCCATAGAACCTGATTCAAGAACAGCAGTTTTCAGCCTCGAAAACTGGGATGAATCAAAAGATGTACAATACAGGGTAAGATATATTGAGAAAGGGAAAGATGCAACCGAAACAATTAATTACTATGACGGAACCATTCGCAAAGACCCCATCGACCATCCGCTAAAAGTTGGTGGGTTGACATGTCAGTTTCATTTTGGATTTCCTTATTCTCCCATTGTAAAAAACCTTAAAAGTATCGATCCTGATCTGCTTTATTTTTCCGGCGATCAGATTTACGAAGGGAACGGAGGATACCCGATAAAAAGAAAACCGGCTGATGTTTCCATTTTGAACTATCTTGGGAAATACTACATGTTTGGATGGGCATTTGGCGATTTAATGCGCGACATTCCAACTATTTGTACTCCCGACGACCACGATGTTTTTCACGGTAATCTTTGGGGTGAAAGTGGAATGGCCAAACCAACTGATGCCGGAAGTTCCGACACGCGCGGTTTTATGCAGTCGGTAGAAATGGTAAATGTGGTAAACCGCACTCAATGCGGTCAACTGCCTGATCCTTATGACCCGGCTCCTATTCAACAAGGAATGAGCGTTTGGTACACCGGTCTTACATACGGAAGGGTCAGTTTTGCGATAATCAGCGACCGTATTTTCAAAACCGGCCCCGAAGCTGTTGCTGATTGGCCGGGTCGTCACGACCATATGAAAGAACCCCGTAAAGATTTATCGTTTCTTGACAAACCGGGAGTGACGATGATTGGAGAAAGACAAACAAAATTTCTGAACGACTGGCTATTGGACTGGAAAGGAGCAGATATGAAGGTACTGCTTTCGCAAACCGTTTTTGCAAATGTTGCAACTCATCACGGCGGTTTGGGAGAATACCTGTATGGAGACCTTGACTCGGGAGGATGGCCAAAGTCGGGCCGCGACACGGTTATACGCCTGATGCGAAAAGTGGCTACTTTTCATATTAACGGCGATCAGCATGTGCCTTCGTTGGTGCAATATGGTCTAGAAAACTACCGCGATGCCGGTTGGAGCTTTTGTACACCCGCAATTGCGGTAATGTACCTACGCTGGTTTTTACCCGACGAACTGGGCCGACCAGTGCTCGACAGGCCGGAACATAATTATCCAAATACAGGTAAATACGAAGATGCGTTTGGGAACAAAAACTATGTGTATGCCATTGGTAATCCCGGTAAAATTACTGTTGACAAAAACAGCCGTTACAGTCATGCTCAAATCCGTTCATCCGGATTTGGAATGGTTACTTTCGACCAGACCGAGCGGACAATTTTAATCGATGCCTGGCGTTTTAAGGCCGATGTGGAAAATCCCAATCCGATACGTGACCAATTTCCCGGTTGGCCCTTTAAAATTTCGCAGTTCGATAATTTAGGCCAGGGCGCTGAAAATGTGCTTCCGCAATTTATGCTAAACAAACCCAACCAGTTAATGCAAATCTGGAATGAGAAAACAGGAGAACTGGTGCAAACATTCCGTTTAAAAGGCAATACCGTACAACCAAAGTTATTTGAAGGGGGTACCTTCAAAATAATTTTTGGTGAAGATGGTACGCAAAAAGAATTAGCGGGGCAAAAAACTCAAAAAATTGAAAACAAAGAACAAATTGTGGTAGAAATTTAGCTTGTAAAAAGTCTGTCTGAAATATTAATTGAAGTTAATTCAAATAGGCAAAAGAGGCTGTCCAAAAAGTAAAATTGGACAGCCTTTGTTTTTGTTATCCCTTTAAGAATTGTATCTTAAAGGCTGCAATGACAACGAAACCAAACGTACGATTTAAAGCGGTTACTT
>JBKEDN010000197.1:0-5081 GCA_047975435.1 Draconibacterium sp.
TAATCATGATAAATCGACAGGAATTTTTGAGCATTGAGCATCTCTGTTTCATTTTTGGTTCACAGCAAACTTAATGACTCATTGGCAGGAAAAATAGACGGGGTTTAGCGAATGCTTACGCCTGATCGAACCAGCTTTTTGACTGTGCCGAATTATTTGTTTTGAAAGCTGCTTTTGCAGCCTTCGCAAAGTCTGATCCTGCAATTTGCTCAACAGGTGTATCCGAAAAATATTTTTTCCAGGCATCTACGGCCTGAGCATAATTTCCATTGCTTTCGAGTTCAATGGCACTATTTTTTGAGGTAGTTGTAATTTTTGTGGTAGAGCACGATGAAAGAATTCCGAGTACAGTCACCAACACAATAAAAAGTTTTGATCGCATAGTAAAAATCTGAAGCACCAAAACTAAGCAATTATTTGGAAGACCTGAAACGAACCTGACTAACCATTAGCGTGTAATAATATTCAATCAAATTATTATTTACTGTCGATGCTTTGCTCCATTTGCTGCAAGAGTTCGTCCTGCACTACCGGATTTGTCAGCACATAGTCGTGTCCCATGCGCTTCATATCATCTTTTGTGATCAAGCCTCTCAGATCAAATACTTTTACAAAATCAGGTACCAGGTCAGGATGTTTCGGACCACTGTTTCCGATCCTGTTTTTCAGGTGTGCCAAACTCGACATTTTTAACAGGATATCTTTCGAATTAACAGCCAGGTAAACTTCGTCGGCCATTTGGTCCAGGTTATGAAAAGGTTGTCCTTCTTCAAAAACATTACGTGGAGCCACACTTCCAACAAAGGTTATGTTGTGGTAGGTTTTAACCAGCGGAATCCCTTGTTTTTCGCGGTTAATAATATACTGCCGGAACAGTTCATTCGCCATCGATGAAAATAAAATGGAAATGGTTAAGTCGGCAGTATGTGTTTTGAAATAAGCGGTATCGCTCACAAATTCGTCGAGCATGTGCTGAAAAATAGCAAAATCGGAGGCACCGCGTTTTGATGCCCTTAATCCGTTATAATAACGATAAGCATGATCCTCGGTTCCCCAGGCAAAAACAGAAACAACAGCTGAATTTAAAAGCGAATCGCCATAAACGGCTTTCATGCGCTTCATGTAACTGTTTACCTGCTTTTCGAACGATTTTCCGTAGCCGCCAACTACAATGTAGAAATTTTTAACGCCGCGCTGTAATACGTGATATTCGTAAATATCATATAAAATATTGTGTGGTATTTTTTCGGTCGGATAATTATCTGAGAAATTTATTGCCCGGTAATGAAGCTCAATCGAATCGGTATCATAATTATAATTACAGAAATACAGCGTATTGGTTTGTTTGGTGGTGCTGTTTTTGAAACTGAAAGTATTGTCCTGGTTCACCACAATCTGCCGGTTGGTGAAAAAAGGAACCTTACCGGGTTCCTGAACAATGTCTTTATTCAGGATTGTAGTTTCTATCTGTGCTTTAACAAATCCGGGGTACAAAAGCAGGAGTATAAAAAATGTCAGCAGGCTATATTTTTGCATTGTTCTATTTTTTTGAATAAAAATAAAGAAAATATTTTGTTCACTTTTAGTTAAAGTTATTCGATTAACTATTTCTTTTCGCGCAGGATATAATTCAAAATATCACTAATCAGCTCACTTTGTGTTAAAACCATCATGTGCGATCCGTCTTCAACCAGAAAATCACAGGTAACATTTCGTGCCGGGATAGTGTGGTCATTATCGCCATGAATATGAATGATTTTCGGGTTGTATTCAAGCCTGTTCCATTTCAGGATCATTTGTATGGTCCGTTTCAGAAACATTGGATCTTTGTCGTGCAACATTGCTTTAAACGTTTCTTTTTCTTTTGCCCTGTCGGGTTCAACAAATGGCTGTAAAATTTGCGCACCCATTTTATCAATCCGCGCCGGAACAACTTTATATATCGGAATTGTTTTTTGAAAGCGGTAGCGAAACGGAAATTCTTTTCTGTTTTTGGCGCTCGAAATAATAACCACTTTTTCGGGATGGAGAAAATCAGCCATTTCGGTAGCCAGCATCCCCCCGAGCGAAACGCCAATTATGGAATAGCTTTGTGTGGTATCGATTTGTGCCGACAACTTTCGGGCAAAACCTTGCATTGTCTCACCTTTTTCTGGAATAAAGTATTGAATGTGCCTGATTTCAACAACAGGATCAAGCACAAGGTTCTTATACAAACGTTTGTCGCTCCCCTGCCCCGGAATCAGGTAAACCACCTGTTTTTGTGCTTTTAACACAAAAGATGTCAGGATCAGTATAATTATAAACGGTACTTTCAATTAAAGTTCTTTTTAAAATTTATAGGGTTCCACAATTCTGAAGAAAGTCCGGAATACAAAAGAAAGTTTTGCATTTTTTATGGTCATCAACTCTCCGGTTGAATTATACAAATTACATCCGAATTCCAGTTCAATGTACTGATAATGATTTGAATCATTCATTTTATCATTGAGGCTTACACTCTTTGTTACCGTGAAATGGCTATCGTTCTGTTTTGGGTCAACCGGAATTTCAAAATGTGTTGATATCCAGCATTTACTACTTGTCCAACGTTCTCCAGTTTCGTCTAGCCACTCAATAATAACGCCCTCCTCTTCTTCAAAATGCTGCGAATAGTTTCGATCTCCTTCCTTAAAAATATCAAGAAAAAGTGGATATGAAATGGCTCCGTCGTCATTGAAACGAGAATTATCAAAGTGGTGAACAAAATTCACGGAAATATTCGGTCCTCTTATAATTCCTGTTACATTATCCGGAGTGATTGGTTTTCCTGTCTCCCATCCAATGAGAAATATGACACTGTCAGTATTTCCAACATTTTTTTGAATCGAAGGGCCTGCAATGATATAATCATCAAAGGAGATTAATGAATCGCTTTCAACAAGTTTTACCTCTTTCCCGCCAATAGTAGCCTGAAATATCGATTTAATTTCATCCGGTGGCACAGGATCGTCTTCTTTGTGACACGAGACAATGATTATTAATATGATCGGAACGATTAGAAATGTATAGGGCTTCATAAACTATAATTTATCGGTTGAGCATTTATGCATAAAACGACACAAATGATTCTGTATTGCTGGTTGTTCTTTATTTGCAGAATAATTATAACATAGGTTCTATAAAATCAAACAAAACTCCCACCAAAAAAGCGATTCCAAAACTTAGCAGGGTTCCGATCAATACATATTCGGTGAGTTTTCGGTCTTTGGCTTCTTTTAAATCGCCAAAACGAAAAATCGACTTGGCAGCAAGCAGAAATCCGATTGCTTCCCATTTTCCGGAAATAACAAACGCAAAAACAAACAATCGTTCCAATATCCCAATAAAATTTCCGGCACTAACCAGCGAGTCTGTATGGTTGCTTCCGGTAGCAGGTGTCCATTTGGAAATAATAATCCGGATTAAAACCGAAACGGGTTGTGTTAATGCGTACAAACATGTGAGCATCAACAGAAAGTAATGATTGTCAAAAACATTGAGTGCACATAATGATATAGACTGGCTCCATGCCCAAACCAATAGAATTGTTAAAAAATGAATGATCTGGTCGGCAAAAAACCAAGCCCTTTTTGTAGAAGTTCTTTGAATGTAAAGCTTTAGTACGTCGGTGATGAAATGTGCAAGCGCCAATAGCGCAGCCCACTTTACAAAAGTGCTTTGCCACACGAGCACATAAATCAATGCAAAATGGATAAGTACATGAACATACAGTTGCCACGAACGCAATTTTTTTTGTTCTTTGGCCGCTACCCATCTATCGGATTGAAAAATAAAATCGCCCAGCAAGTGTGCGAGTATGAGCTTTATTAGGATTACCATCTGACCGTTTTATTAAAGTTTTATTTTGTCGCTCAAGGATTTATGGCTGTTTTATCAATTCAGCCACTTGGGTTTCGTACCAGTTTATCAGATCTGATATTTCGTCAAAATTTGCTCTTTTCAAACGATTGCTGACCGCATTTTGCCTGATCCCCAGTATTTCACCCAGTTCTGCCTGCGATTTCCCGGGATGTTCTAATGCCAGGTACACCATTTCAGCAGAATTGACGGTCCAGGCATCCATCGCAATAAGTGCCAAACGAAGCAGCAAATTCATTTCCCGGTTAAACGCCGTAAAAGGTGATGCAAACGCCAGGTTCTGTTTTGTTTTTGCCAGTTTTTCAAATACCTCCCCCGAATATACAAAAGCGCTTCCGTTCGATTCGGTAATACGCGTTGCCGTGTAGTTTTTTTCTCCTATTCCTACCGACATACGCACATCTCCTTTCCGGATGCTTTTGATAGCTGCTTTAATTTTAAAGGCCACTTTTAAAGCCTGCTCTGGATTTGCAACCTTCACCTGAAAACTGTCGCCACGGTAAATTTCCCATGTTTCCGGCTGGTTTCCTATCTTACTTAATTCCTGCCTAAGTTTGTTTAACCATTCTGCGGGATTAAGTTTTTTTGATTGAATAATATCACCGGTAATTACGCCGATCATTTTTTTATTTTTATTCAAAAATATCATAATCAAAGATGATATACAATAAAATCACTCAATTAAGTGATATTTTATATTATCATTGTTTTAAATGATATTTTAAGCTTTTATCAGAAAGTAACGGTTTTATCGGCCCACTCTACCATTTCAACACAGTCGATCATAGTTGAAATCGGGCATGCTTCTGTACTTTCGAGTTGTCGTGATTTTAAGCAAGTTCCGCAGGCAAGGATTTCACCTCCTACCAGAACAAAGGCTTTTAATTGCTCATCCACATTATAAATATCATGTACAAGTCCGTCACATTCCACTGCTTCGCCCATTAAAAAGACTTTTACCTCATGTCCTTTTTTGCGGGCAGTTACAGCAAAGCGAAACGCATTCCACGCTTTTTCGTATTCCTTTGTTTCAAGGATAATTCCGAGTTTCATCTGTATCAATTTTAATTTTCGGATAATTTAAAAATTCAAATTTGACAGATGGAACCGCTCCATCCGTCGCTCTCTCATAAAATTTATTCATTCTTGTTTTTGTAATTTTTAAATGAAAAATTTCATGT
>JBKEDN010000214.1:0-12643 GCA_047975435.1 Draconibacterium sp.
TGTTTGTCCCTGTTGCTTTGTATCTTGTCCTCATTGTATAAGAATATGCTCCTAAGATACTATTTACTATTATAATAGGCTGATTGGTAGATTTTTAATTTTTAGAGGTTTCCTTATAATAGGCTGATTGGTAGATTTTTAATTTTTAGAGGTTTCCAGAAATATTATGATGCGTTTTTTGCTTAAACAAGGCGGATTTGACGCGAATAGCCTCAGCTATTTAAGGAAAATTCAACGCAGTATAAGTGAAAAAGGCGCATTATAGAATAAATGGATAATTTTTAAACAGACTCTTAAAGTGGGTTGAAACAAGTCTCACTTTTTAGACACTTTTTTTACAACTCACTGGCCCGGGAAATAGCAAGATCAAAACTTGGAAGAATCATTCCTTCGTCCAGCAAATCAGTTAACTGGTGTTTTTCCAATTCCTTTAATACTTCGGGGCGCACACCAGAAAGAATAACAGTTGTATGTACGTGCTTTAACTCACGAATTACCTCTTTTAGATTATGAATACCGGTTGCATCAATAAACGGAACATGCCGCATTCGAATAATCAATACACGCGAACGCGAACCAATAGACTTCAATATAGAACAATACTGCTTTGCTGAAGCAAAAAAGAATGGTCCGCTGATTTCATAAATCCCAACCCCTTCTGGCAAAGTAGAATAATTTTCCAGTACATCGCTGTCCACTTCCATGGTTGCATTTTTACCTGAATCGGCCATACGTTTCATAAACAACAGCGAAGAAAGTACCACCCCAATCTGGATGGCGTAAGTAAGATCAACCAAAACGGTCAGGAAGAACGTAACCAACAATACAAGAATGTCAAAACCCGAACCTTTCAGTATGGAAACAAACGACCTCCATTCGCTCATGTTATACGCCACTACTATCAGAATCCCGGCCAGGCACGACATCGGAATCAGTTTTGCCCATTTTCCCACAAACAACATAATGAGCAACAAAGTAACTGCATGAACCATTCCGGCCACGGGTGTTCGTCCACCGTTTTTTACATTGGTTGCAGTTCGGGCAATGGCTCCGGTTGCAGGTATCCCACCAAACAGCGGCGTTACTACATTGGCAATTCCCTGTGCAATTAATTCGGTATTTGAACGATGATTTCCACCGATCATTCCGTCGGCAACCACTGCCGAAAGTAGCGATTCGATACCACCAAGCAGAGCAATGGTTAGCGCAGGTGCCAGGTACGATCCCAACTGGCTAAATTCGACGGAAGGAAAAGTCAGTTGTATTTTATTGGGTATCGATCCAAAAACAGTTTCAATGGTTGTAACCGGAATATTCAGCAACTGGACCAAAGCCGTAATCACCAAAATAGCTACAAACGAACCCGGAATTTTATTGGTTACCTTTTTGAAAAACACGGTGATAAGAATCGTAACGATTGTAATACCAAGCGCCCAGAAGTTCATACTTCCCAATCCGGAAAAATAAGCGCCCCATTTGGGTATAAATTCCGACGGAAGTTGTTCAATCTGCAAGCCCAACGCATCTTTTATCTGGGTAGAGAAAATCACCAGTGCAATTCCACTGGTAAAACCAACAACCAGCGGATGCGGGATAAATTTTAACAGCGAGCCCAGTTTAAAAACTCCAAATAAAATTAGGATAACACCTGCCAGCATGGTTGAGATAAGCAGTCCGTCAAAGCCATGCGTTTGCAGTATTCCGAAAACAATTACGATAAAAGCACCGGTGGGGCCACCAATCTGGACACGGCTACCTCCAAGTGCAGAAATGATTATTCCTGCCACAACTGCGGTTACCAAACCTTTTTCGGGCGAAACTCCCGAAGCTACTGCAAATGCAATGGCCAGTGGCAAGGCCACAATTCCGACTATGATCCCTGCAAAAAGATCTTTTGTAAACTGCTGTTTGGTGTATCCTTGTTTTAATACACTAAATAATTTGGGTTGAAATAAATGTGCCATGAACGACCGGATGTAAATTCAGGCCGCAAAGGTAAATACAATCCAGGCTTTACAACAAAAAGCCTGTCAATATTTTTATTCCGGCTTTATTTGTTAATTAATCTGCACAAGTGTATAATTTATAAAATGACGTGCCGGTTGCCTTATTCAACATAAACTACATTCAGGTGTTATACTCCAAATAAACTACTGCCCTATGAAGTTAGACACAGAAACCAATCACAATATTTTACCTCACCGGAATGTAAAAATACTGGATCAGATTATTGCTTTTCTGAATGAAACCGGAATAAAAGTCAGCGAGGCCGAACTGGATGACGATTGTTTTCTGCCCGGGTTATTTCCCAAAGGTTGCGGATTACTTCTTGACCGGAAAAGATTAAAATATCCGGGAGATTTGTTACACGAGGCTGGCCATATTGCCGTTACCGAAGCTCACTTGCGTCCATTAATCGGCACTTCAGAAATGCTGGAACAGTGGCCCAGGCCGGGCGATGAACTTGGCGCAATTCTTTGGTCGTATGCAGCTGCCTGCCGGTTAAAAATTCCCCTGAATGTTGTTTTTCATCCCGATGGTTATAAAGGCGATGCGAACTGGTTAATCGAACAATTTGAATTGGGCAACTACATTGGCTTGCCCCTTTTAACCTGGATGGGCTTTTGCAATACCAAAGAAGATCCGCAAAGCAACACCTCGTTTCCCGCAATGCTAAAATGGCTTCGTTAAAAAACTGCTTTCCTCCTAAAATGAACAAAACAAGTATAAACCACTTTCCAACTACTGATGATCCGAAATAAAGAAATAAACTTCCAGTCTTTCAAAGAGTTGGAATTACCACAGGAATTATCACCTGCCATCCGTTTTCTGATTCAAACATTACGTACTCTGAAGTTGGGGACTGCATCTTATAAACTCGGCTTCTACGAGCGATTCCTCAACTATCTTCGCCTAATCGGGTTGACTGCTCTTGCTAAAAATCCTAATGCTTTAGATGAAATTAATGCGACAGGCGGCACAGGCGACAACTCGTTTGTACGGTTTCTCATTCATTTGAAAGTAGTAACAAAACAGGATGGGAAATGGCTTATAAATCCAAAACTCAACAGCCTTAGTAAAAATCAGCTGGTTTCCGTAATCGAAAACGCCCCAAATATTCCGGATCAAAAATACAATCGATACGAACAAACGCTGGTGGAAGATTTCGGGTTTGTGCGCGAACTGATAAAAAAGTACCGACAGCCGGAAGCCGAATTCAAACACATCAAAAAACACAGGAAAACATGGGAAAAGCTGATTAAAACAAATCAGCTCGATTATGAAATACGTCTCAGCGAAACGTTGTTCCACCTTTGGAAATTCGAATCAGACGTCAAAATTCCCAGTCCGTTTGACGAGGCTTACTACACCGAATCGGGACGCAGTGCTTTTCGAAATTTCACCAGGCCACTATTCAAAAAATACATCCGGGAACTTGCTGAGCCGTTACAAGATCCACAAATATTCGACCTTGGCTGTGGCTACGGCAATTATGTGGAGCTGGTTCGTGAAACTTTTCCGGGCTCAAAAGTTACCGGGGTTGAAATCAATCCGAAGGTTTGCAAAGTTACCCGGGAGAAATTTTCAGCCGACACAAATGTGGAGATCATTAACACCAATTTTTTTGAGTTCAACAGCCATACCAAATACGATTATGTTTTGATGAATTATGTACTGTTTTATTTTGGCCGCGATAACCAAAAGCGGGTACTAAAAAAAGCAGCATCCTTGTTAAAACCAAACGGTTCTGTTATACTTTGCCAGTATTTTTCAGGAATTGAATTGCTAAAAGAGCAACTGGCTGCAAAGCAAAATGAACTTACCTTATTCAAAAAAATTGTGATGCATTACAGCGATAAAATACTGTATGCCAACACGCTTTGGAACGACAGTGTAGATACTTTTGCATCAGCCGTTAAATGGGACCTTTTTCTGAAAGACCTTACTGAAGCAGGATTATATATTAACAGTGTAACCAACGCCGATCCCTATTATTATTCGCTCTTTATTGAAATGAAAGCCAAATAGCAGAATGCTTACCAATCAAAATTTTCACTTTGAACAGCCGCTTTAGCTACACGGTATTCTGCGATCAGTTTTTCCATAATCACATGCACCGGAAGTATTTCATTTAATTGCGCCGACACCTGGCCAATTTCCAGTTCACCTTCCGTCATATTGCCTTCAAACATACCTTTTTTGGCACGGCCACGCCCCAGCAACTGACTTAATTCTTCAACGGTTTTTCCGGCTTTCTCGGCAGCTTCCACCTGGTCAAAAAACTCATTTTTGATCAAACGTACCGGCGCCAGTTGTTTCAGCATTAATTTGGTACCACCTTCTCCAAGCGAAGTCACCAGCCTTTTAAAATCAGGATGCGCCGAAGATTCCTCGGCCACAGCAAAGGCAGAACCGATCTGAACGCCTTCGGCCCCCAAAGCCATGGCAGCCAGCATCGATGCCCCCGAACCAATACCACCTGCTGCCATCAATGGTAAACTGCTTGCTTTTCGTACCGAAGGAATCAGCGTCATTGTGGTGGTTTCTTCACGACCATTGTGACCACCGGCTTCAAAACCTTCGGCAACAATGGCATCCACACCAGCATCTTCACATTTTTTTGCAAAAACAGAACTGGAAACCACGTGTGCCACCGTTATTCCACGGTCTTTTAACCACGATGTCCACTTTTTGGGGCTGCCGGCTGAAGTAAAAACCACCGGAACTTTGTGTTTCTCAATAATTTCGAGAATCCTTTCCTGTTCGGGATAAAACAATGGGATGTTCACCCCAAAAGGTTTATCGGTGACGGCTTTGGTTTTTAGAATGTGTTCTTCCAAAGTTTCCGGATGCATTGAACCAACTCCAAGCAGGCCCAACCCACCGTTGTTACTTACCGCCGAAGCCAGTTTCCAGCCTGAGCACCAAACCATTCCCCCCGAAATAACAGGATATTTTATTTTGAATAATTCGCAGATTCTGTTCATGACGTAAAATTTTTGCGAAGGAAAGAATTATCCGGCACATTCGGGCCTTTGTTGATTCAGAAAGGAGGATTCTTTAATTTTCAGAAACATTTAAACAACGCATCTCTGAGCCTTGGCACCCGACGCTCATTGTCTGGCCAATCAAATTTCCACGCCAACTCCTCTCTCACCCTGCTTATACTTTATGAATTTGAACATTTTAGTAAAGTAATTAAACCAATACTTTATCAAAATGAATATTCTTATAAAGTTTAACAAGTTATTTCCAGAGAAAAATGGTTCGGGGAAGCAAAACAAGAATAGAAACTTTATGAAATTACACATTCTGATAAAATATCATTTCCATATCTTTATGAGATTACGCATTTTCATAAAAATATTGCCGCTCTTCTACTAAGTTGAGCCGAATTTCTATCTACGAAACGACATTTTGCAGACAATTATATATCTGGGCTAGTGTCATATCAACTTTAAATTGACGTACCGTCATTCCGAATTTATTTCGGAATCTGCATTTTGATCAGAGATGCTGAAATGAATTCAGCATGACGTCGGGATAAAACACGTTTGACACGACACTAATGTTTTTTACTCTGTCAAAACGCTTTCAGAAATTAAATGGAAACATCTTCCTGAAACCGCTCTTCCAGAACCTGGATAAGCGTTTCTTTTGAGATTCGGCGTTTGATTTCGCCTTTTTCAACTACAGAAATAGACCCCCGTTCTTCGGAAACCACAATCGACAAAGCATCCGAATTTTCGGACATTCCAACTGCCGCGCGATGCCTCAGTCCAAGTGCTTTATCCAGCGACCTGGAGGTAAGCGGAAGAATGCATCCGGCAGCAACAATCTGATTCCCTTTAATGATGATGGCCCCGTCGTGAAGCGGCGAGTTTTTAAAAAATATGGTTCGGATTAATGAGGAAGAAACAGCTGCATTGATTCGTTCTCCGGTGTTTATCTGCTCGTTAAGTTCCGAATTCCCGGCAATAATAATCAATGCGCCGGTTTTTGTTTTCGACATAGACTCGCAGGCATCCACAAGACTGGCAATTTGCTGATGGTTGATTTCCTTTGCCTTTCCTGCCCCAAATAATTTATCGATCGACAAAAGCCGGTTCACATTATAGCGGCTGCCAACAAGCACCAGAAATTTTCTGATTTCAGGATGAAATACGATAATCAATGCAATTACCCCAACGCCAAATAATTGCCCCATAATCGACCCCAGCAGTTCCATGTTAAGCGCCTTCACCACTAACCATAAAAGGTAAATCGAGAACAGCCCCACCACAATATTAAATGCAACCGTTCCTTTTATAAGACGATACAACTGGTAAATTAAAATAGCTACCAGAATTATATCCAGTATATCAAGAAAGCGTATGGTAATAAAAGCACTTATCACTTTATGGATGCTTTAATTTCACAAAAAATCTTTACGGCTTCTATGGCCTCTTTCACGTCATGTACCCGCAGAATATCGGCGCCACCAAGCAAGGCCAGGGTGTTGGCCACACTGGTTCCGTTTAAGGCTTCTTCCGGCGAAATTTCCAGCGCTTTCCAAATCATCGATTTTCGGCTCAAGCCCACCATTACCGGTAACTGAAAAACTTTAAAAGCATCCAGCCGGTTCAGCAACTCATAATTATGATCGAGATTTTTCCCAAAACCAAAGCCCGGGTCAATGATCACATCTTTTACACCCAGTTTTGTCAGCTTCTTAAACCGATCGGCAAAAAAGCCCGAAATCTCTTTCATAAGATCAGCATATTCCGGGTTATCCTGCATGGTTTTCGGAGTGCCCTGCATGTGCGATAAAATATAAGGCACCTGGAGTTGTGCCACTGTTTCAAACATTTTCGAGTCGAGCGTTCCGCCCGAAATGTCGTTAATAATTACAGGCCCTACTTCATCTACCACCCGAACAGCCACCCACGACCGAAAAGTATCGATTGAAATGGGAATATCCGGAAAATTTTCCTGAATGGCATGAACGGCCGGCAGCAAACGCCCCAATTCAACTTTTGTGGAAATATTTTCGGCACCCGGGCGGGTTGACACAGCTCCCACATCAATTATGGAAACCCCTTCCCGAATCATTTCTTCAACTGCTTTGAGCATCGTTGCCTCGTCTTCCATTTTACCACCATCATAAAACGAATCGGGTGTTACATTAACAATACCCATTACAATCGGAATCGAAAGATCGATCTCATTATTACCCAACTGAATTGAACTATTACGTTTAAGAAATTTGCCTGCCGACTGAGTAATCAACATAACATTAGTACCATTTATGTTTAACAAATCATTAAGGACTCATAACAAGCCGTTAACTACAAAAGTAGAATAAAACAAGTCAAATTTGCCATTTTTTCATACTTTTATCTCTCAATTTAGCAATGAGGAAACGATATATTGGCCTATCTTTCCGCCCTGAATTGAATTCCAAAAAAGCAGTAACAATTTGAACATGGAGAAAACAAACCGGCAATACGATAACGTAATCGAAATATGCAGAAATTTATTTACCCGGAAAATGACCGACTATGGTACTTCCTGGCGTATTTTAAGGCCAAAATCGCTGACCGATCAGATTTACATTAAAGCACAGCGAATCAGAAGTATTGAAGAAAAGGGCATTTCGAAAGTTGGTGAAGGTATTGAACCTGAATTTATAGGTATTATTAATTATTGCATTATGGGCCTTATTCAGCTCGAACTTAGCCCGTCAGACGACGAACTTCCAGCGGAACAAACGCTCGAACTTTACGATAAATATTTCCTTCAGGCAAAAAACCTGATGATGGCCAAAAATCACGATTACGGCGAAGCCTGGCGCAACATGCGTACCAGTTCTTATACCGACCTGATTTTGATGAAGATTAAGCGCACTAAGCAAATTGAGGACAACAAAGGGAAAACAATTGAATCGGAAGGGATTGATGCCAATTACCTGGATATGATCAACTATGCCGTGTTTGCCATGATCAAAATTGAATTCGAAAACGAAGATTAGCAACTATGACAAAAATTCTGAAACACCTTGCCCGAATCCTGTTCGGACTTGTTTTTATATTCTCCGGATTTGTAAAAGGAATCGACCCGCTGGGATCGACCTATAAATTTACCGACTATTTTAACGCCATGGGGCTCGATAGCCTTGTTTGGACTGCCTTCCCTCTGGGAATTCTGCTGGCCTTTGCCGAGTTTGCCATTGGTGTAGCTTTTGTTTTCAACTGGCAGATGAAGTGGTTTTCGTGGCTGGGCCTGCTTTTTATGGCTTTTTTCACTCCTCTTACACTTTGGATAGCCTTAAAAAACCCGGTGACCGATTGCGGCTGTTTTGGTGATGCACTGGTAATCTCGAACTGGGACACATTTTACAAGAACCTGGTTTTCTCGGCGCTGGCGATAATCGCTGTTTTCAACCGGAAATGGTATGCTGAACAGGTAAAAAGTAAAATTCCGCTGGTATTAAGCTCCGTTACTTTTGTTGCCTATTTCGGAATTGTATTCTATTCCTACAATCATCTGCCTGTTTTCGACTTCCGCCCCTACAAAGTGGGCACCAACATTCCCGAAGCCATGCGCATACCGGAAGGGGCACCACAAGATGAGTACGAAAATATTTTTTACTACAAGAATAAAAATACGGGTGAAATAAAGGAATTCACCGAAGAGAACTATCCCTGGAAAGACACTTTAAATTGGGAATACAACGACATGGAATCGAACCTGATTCAAAAAGGTTATGAGCCACCTATACATAATTTCGTCATTGAATCGCCGGACGGAGAAAACATAACCGACTTTTTTACTTACGACGAAAATTATGTTTTTATGCTGGTTGCCTACGATTTAAGTAAAACACATGTTGACACACAAAGTGAGATTAACTCGCTGGCCCGCTGGGTTCAGGAGCAGGGCTATTCTTTTATTTGCCTTACTGCCTCGCTGCCTGAAGAATCGATGGACTTTGCGGATAAATACGGCACTTTGTATGAATATTTTAATGTGGATGAAGTAACATTGAAGACCATTATCAGGTCTAACCCGGGATTGGTTGTACTTAAAAACGGCACTGTAATCGCCAAATACCATTACAACGATATTCCGTCGCCTGAAGAATTCAGTATGAAATTTATGAGTAAATAAATGGTTAATTGTCAGCACCACAGTTAGTGAATGCCTTTTTGTATCGTTTAAGCTGCTAATTTTGTATGCGTTTTAGAAAATTCTAATCTATTAAATAAATTACCAGAATATGAGACAAAAAATAGTAGCCGGAAACTGGAAATGCAACACTACCCTGCAGGAAGGTATCGAACTGGCAAAAGCAGTAGATGCAATTGTAGCAAAAGAAGCTGCCGCTGACGTGGTAGTGGTTTTGGGAACTCCTTTTACCCACATTACAAAAGTGGTTGAATCAGTAAATACTGACAGAAT
Source organism: Draconibacterium sp. (assembly GCA_047975435.1). Classification (GTDB taxonomy): domain Bacteria; phylum Bacteroidota; class Bacteroidia; order Bacteroidales; family Prolixibacteraceae; genus Draconibacterium. The sequence goes on from JBKEDN010000214.1 coordinate 9,442, forward strand.
CGGTGTTTCGGCTCAAAACTGTGCCGCCGAAGCAAAAGGTGCTTTCACCGGTGAAGTTTCAGCAGAAATGGTTAAATCAACCGGTGCTGAATACGTAATTCTGGGACACTCGGAACGCCGTGAATATTATGGTGAAACCAGTGAAATCCTGAATAAAAAAGTTGCACTTACTCTTGCAAACGGGTTAACTCCGATTTACTGCTGTGGCGAAGCACTCGAAATTCGCGAAGCCGGTACACACAACGAGTTTGTTGTAAACCAACTGGAAGAAACCGTGTTCCAACTTTCTCCTGAAGATTTCAAAAAAATTGTAATTGCTTACGAACCGATCTGGGCAATCGGAACAGGAAAAACAGCTACTTCAGAACAGGCACAGGATATGCACGCCAATATTCGTGCAGCCATTGTTGCTAAATTTGGTGAAGAAATTGCAGAAGGAACTTCTATTTTATACGGTGGCAGCTGCAAACCAAGCAATGCCAAAGAATTATTCGCTAACAAAGATGTTGACGGCGGATTAATTGGCGGAGCTTCCCTGAAAGCAGAAGACTTTATCGGTATTATTAACGGATTCTAAGAATAAATTCTTTATTCTTTTACAATATGATAAAACCACGATTCTATGTTAAAAGCAGACTCGTGGTTTTTTTATATAATTAACTATCCATGTGATTTTTAACTTTATGAAAAGCCGTGATACATATTTCACTTTTTTCAAAGTTTGTATTGCTTAATTTGTAATTTAGCTTCGCAAAGCTGACAAAATAATAGTGAACAAATGGTTCTATAATAAAAGTTAGTATGGTGCTGTCCGTTATTTCTCAAAAAATTACAGAATGAAGTATATAATTGTACTTGTTACTTTCCTTGCAACCCTCTCCATTATAAGCTGTAATAACACATCAAAAAAATCTGAGGAAATAGCTTCTTACACCTACAAAGAAGAAAACACAGAAATGAGCAGCAAATTAAAAGCTGCAATTCCATCCTGGGTAAAAGAGGGAACTGTTTGCTACGGACTGGTAGTACAAATAAACCGCGAAAAGATACCTGTAAAAGGAAAGCCTGTAAAAGCAAAAGTGGTACAAATTGGCAAAGATGCTGTTAAAATGAAAGCCCTTGAAACGGTGAGTTTGGTGGAAGTAGAAGGTTGCTCGAAGATGGGTATCAATAAAGGCGAAACCTGGGATGAAAACGAAGGCGACCTGTACTTATCAAAAGAAGAAGCCATTGAAGCACTCAAAAAGATGAAACTTTACCAGATATCGGGCAGAGCAACAGTAGATTAGATTTGGTGAAGTCGGCAAATCATCTCACCTCTTTGGAAATTAAAAATATGGCATTTAAGAGACTGTTTAAATTTTATAAATTAAACAGACTCTAAATAATTTGTACGAGCGAACAATACCCGGTCTCCTCTAAAAAACAAAACAGCTTCATTGAAAGCAGGCCCTGTTCAAAAGGTTTTTACTATCTTAATGGCTTTATACGTTTTTAACAGAGTATAACCCAACCTCGGCCTTGACAAGAAAATGAAACTAAAAACCAAAAATATAAACTGGCCACGCTATATCATTCAGTGGGGCGTGTTGGCTTTTATTTTAATTCTTGCATTTTTCCCACAAATTATAAAAATCAGCGCACCCGATTTCGAAGCTTACTGCCCCTTTGGCGGGTTACAGGCATTGGGTAGCTATTTGTTAAACCAGGCGCTGTCGTGTACAATGACCAGTGCCCAAATTGTAATGGGGGTATTACTCTTTATCGGAGTATTGCTTTTCAGCAAACTTTTCTGCTCGTACGTTTGCCCCGTTGGTACGGTGAGTGAATGGCTTGGTACGCTTGGCGACAAACTAAAAATACGCTTTACAATTCAGGGAGTCGCCGATAAAATTCTGCGCTCGCTAAAGTATATCCTTTTGTTTATAACCGTTTATTTTACGCTACAGTCCAACGAGTTATTTTGTAAAAAGTACGATCCGTATTTTGCACTTGCCTCCGGCTTCAATACCGACGTGGTAGTTCTGTTAGCCATTATTTCAATTGTACTGGTGGTGTTAGGGTCCATTTTTATCCGGCTGTCCTGGTGTAAATACCTCTGTCCTTTGGGAGCAATTTCCAATATTTTTAAGTTTTCTGTATTCTTTGTGGCAATTCTCGGAATTTATTTGATACTCCTGAAACTGGGAATAGCAATAAGTTATGTTTGGCCACTAGCCATTGCCTGTGTTGGCGGTTTTGTGATTGAAGTTAGTAAGCTGACAAGCAAATTTACACCGGTGGCAAAAATTACCCGAAACATAGAAAGCTGTATCGATTGCAATTTGTGTAGTAAAAAATGCCACCAGGCGATTGATGTTGCCAAGCTGAAAAGCGTAAAACACGTTGACTGTAACCTTTGCGGCGACTGTTTACTGGTGTGCCCGGTTGAAAAAACGCTTACCATTAATAAACAGCCAAAGCTAAAACGTCTTCCGCTCATTACCCTTATCTTGCTGGCTGTTCTTGGTATTACTCTTGGCAATGTTTGGGAAGTGCCTACCATCGATTTGCGATGGGCAAATGCCGGGCAGATGGAAAGTGCCGCTGCTTATACCCAATCGGGATTAAAAAATATAAAATGCTACGGAAGTTCGATGGCCTTTGCCAACAAAATGAAAAAGATTGATGGTATTTACGGCGTGGCCACGTATGTAAAACACAACAAAATAAAGCTGTATTACGATGACAGCCAGCTTAATGAAGAAAAAATTCAGCAAGCAATGTTTACGCCACAACGAAAACCAATACGCCCAATAACCAGTAGTGTTGATACAGTTTATGGTGTAACATTTAAACTCAACAATTTCTTTGACGACATGGATTTTTCCTACCTCAGTTTGCTTTTGTACCACCAAACAAATGCGGTGGGAGTTATTTCAGAATTTGACTGTCCGGTTACTGTAAAAATATTTTTCCCTGAAAAAATTCAGAATATCGACTCTCTCATCAATATTGTTGAATCAAAAACACTGACAGTGGAAACTAAAACGGGTGGCGAAGTATAATCGGTAAAACCAAATGTACATAAAACCAAAACGAAATGTGCAAAAATAATTTAATTTCAGTAATTCATCACAATCACCTCTATCTGCTTGCGGCGGCTCGTTTTGCTGGCCGATATCGTGCGCTCTACCTCCACGGCTCTCCAGCCGTTTTGCAG
>JBKEDN010000215.1:0-3121 GCA_047975435.1 Draconibacterium sp.
TGTTTGTCCCTGTTGCTTTGTATCTTGTCCTCATTGTATAAGAATATGCTCCTAAGATACTATTTACTATTATAATAGGCTGATTGGTAGATTTTTAATTTTTAGAGGTTTCCTTAATAAAGAGGAAAAAATAACGTTTATATTTTCAACACACGATCAACGGGTGGTAAACAAAGCCCGGCGTGTGATCACCATCGAAGACGGGAAAATTATAAACGACATTACAAAATGATCAGCACAAAAGCGATAGTGATTTTACTGGCTTTATTTGCATTTGGAGCAGCTGCAAAAGAAACAAAACGTGCCGACCTGAATACCGCGGCGCGGGCTGGCTATTTAAGCACTTTAGAAAAGGAAGTGATCTACGAAATCAACCTTTTCCGGTCAGACCCAGCCAACTATTCCCAAAAATATATTGCGCCATTGGCAAAATATTACGACGGTAAAATTCTGCATTATCCCGGCGACACACCTATCCGCACAGAAGAAGGAGTAAGTGCCCTCAGGGAATGCGTTCGTGAACTAAAAACCAAGTCAAAAGAACCTGTTTTAAATCCAGACAAACGTCTTGCACAATCGGCCAGGGATCACCAGCTCGATCAACAAAAGAGCGGAAGAAGAGGGCACACAGGCACCGACCGATCTAACCTGCGGCAACGCATTGAACGATACGGGCAGTGGCAAAAACGTATTGGTGAAAACATCGCTTACGGAAATACAAGTGCCCGGCAAATTGTGATTTTCCTGTTGATCGACGACGGAGTTAGCAATCGTGGTCACCGCGCAACCTTGCTGAATCCCGATTTTAAGGTGGTGGGCGTTGCCTGCGGTAAACACCCGGTTTACGAAACCATGTGCGTGATCGATTTTGCCGGAGGAATGATACAAAAGTAACACATAGTGAGCTTTTTAGTAATGAGAAGTAAGAAGATTAAACATATTGGGAATAAAAACAGGGAACGACATTTCTGCTTCCGGCGTCAAACTTCCCTTCTATCACTTTCGATATTCTTGCTTCTTTCACTTAACTCAGGCGCGCAATCAAACATCAACTTTAACGGCTATATTAAAGAGCTGAGCATGTACTATCATCCGGTGGAAGCAATCCCCGTTTCAGACACCAAGTCGCTCGATTTTCTTTTTTTGAATCAAATTCATAACCGCCTGAATTTTCGCTGGTATGCCAACTCCCGATTAACGTTTGCACTGGAGGCCCGCAACCGGGTTTTCTTTGGTCAGATGATCCGCGAATTTCCCGCCTATGAAAGTTTTGTAGATGAAGATAACGGCTACCTCGATTTGGGAACCGTTTTGATTTTGCAAAACGCCTGGTTTCTGCACACCATGCTCGACCGTGCCTGGATTGATTACACCAGTGGTAAGTGGCAGGTAACTTTGGGGCGGCAACGCATCAACTGGGGAACCAACCTGGTGTGGAATCCGAACGATGTGTTCAATACTTTTTCCTACTTCGATTTCGATTACGAGGAGCGCCCGGGAACCGACGGGGTTCGTATTCAATATTACACCGGAGTAACCTCATCGGCTGAAATAGTGTATAAAGTCGGGCACAACAACAACGAAACTGCTGTTGCAGGCATGTACCGTTTTCTGAAAGCCGGTTACGACATTCAGTTAATGGGCGGCTGGGTTGGTAAAGATTATGTTCTGGGCGGTGGCTGGTCGGGCGATATTAAAGGCGGTGGTTTCCGTGGCGAGGCTACCTGGTTTAAACCACGCGAAACAAACGATCCTGAAAATTTTGAAAGTTTTGTGGCATCCATTTCCGGCGATTACACTTTTCGCAATAGTTTGTATGTACATTTTGCAACGCTTTTCAACAGTCACGGTACCACAGGCGATGCCGGAGGACGCAGTTTCTTTGCTCCCGATATTTCGGCGAAAATGCTGTCGCTGGGGCGCTACCAGTTGTTTGCTCAAAGTTCCTATCCAATTACTCCGCTGTTTTCGGGCAATATTTCTGCCATGCTCAATCCCTGCGACGGCTCGTCATTTATCGGACCATCGCTTACCTATTCCATTGGCAACAATTGGGAAGTAATGTTAAACGGTCAACTTTTCTTTGGCCGCAGCGGAACAGAATACGGCGATTATGGTCGGGCAATTTATGGCAGAATAAAGTGGTCTTTTTAATGCACAAAAGTGAATCACGAATATAATTATTGCCTACATTTGAGGCCTGTAAACAAAATGCGGGAGTAACTCAGCGGTAGTCCCGAGTACTCGGAATTCCAAACTGAGGAATCGCATCAACAAAATAATAAGCGGGAGTAGCTCAGTGGTAGAGCATCAGCTTCCCAAGCTGAGGGTCGCGGGTTCGATCCCCGTTTCCCGCTCTTAAAATCAGTTAGTTACGATTTAAAGTAATTAGCTGATTTTTCTTTTATACAGGTTTTAAACGGAGCAATGTAAACCGAGATGTAAACCATTTTACATTATGAATGCTTCAATTTCAGTAGGATGTTTTAAGTATAAACTGCCAGACAAAACACAACTGCCCGGATATTATGGTACGTTTATTTTGACATAATTTTTGAAAAATCAAAAATATTAAAGAAAAACCATCAAGAGGGCAAAAATCAAACCTCCGATGGCAACCATGATCCCTTTTTTCAAAACTGCCGAACTTTTTACGTACATAAAAAATGCCGATAAAGAGAAAAATAACAGCGAAACACCAAAGAATATATTCAGATAAAACAAGCGGCTATTGGTAGTTGCTTTATGCAGCCGTTCCAATTTTTGAAGTACAAGCGGTAATTCCTGAACCGAGTACTGTACAACACCAGTATTTTTGTTATAAGTACCCTGTGCAAAACGAATCTCGTCGGGCGTTTCGTTTGTTAATTTGAAATTGCGGATAAACAGCGCCTTTCCCAATTCGTTAGCCGGTAAGTTTGGTTCTAACTTTTTTGTAATATCCTTTTCCACTTTTAGGAAGTTGGTGGTCCTAAAAATCATAATGGTACCGCTAATCGCATAAACTGCTTATCTCCTTGGGTCAAGTTGTTTTTGTAATATCATTAAATGTAACTGGTGCTGTATCTACGGCTTGTTGCATCAAGCGATAAAATAGTTTTCCTCGGTATGTTGATAGCTT
>JBKEDN010000216.1:0-18655 GCA_047975435.1 Draconibacterium sp.
TTTTATAGGCTAATTTTGGAAAACCAGGAGGGGTCACCAACGGCGAAGTTTTATACCGAAAGTTACTTCAAATCCTTAGCGGGCATCTGGCCCGTTAAGGATTTAACCAGGAGAGGAAAAACTGATGGATCTGTATTGCCCGAAAGTATTAATTTGAATAATTATAAAAATCTGACAATTAGAAAATTACTAAAAACAAAATTTGGATTACAACATAGAAGGTACTCTTGGGGTTAGCAGCCGGGTATTGAAAGTTATGTGCCGTGTAATTTAGGCGATTGTAAAAAACAGGGATAAAAAAAGGATGGCATCTTTTCTTCGAGAGATGTCATCCTTCGTGTTGCTGAAAGGTGTAAGTCTTCAGGATTGTTTTTATCCTGAAGTTTGCTCTTCCATTTATTTATTCATCTCAGCAAAATACCTGTAAAATAGCGGAATGGTTTTAATGCCGTTGTAAAACTGTTCCAGCGGATAGTTTTCGTTGGGTGAGTGAATGGCATCCGATTCGAGGCCAAACCCCATCAGTACCGATTTAATACCCAAAATTTTCTCGAACGAAGAAATGATTGGGATACTTCCACCTGAACGTACCGGTACCGGGCGTTTCCCGTAAGTATAGGTATAAGCTTTTTCGGCCGCCCGATAGGCCGGAATATCGATCGGACAAACATAAGCCGGGCCTCCGTGCAAGGAAGTTACTTCCACTTTTACCGATTTTGGCGCGATACTTTCAAAGTGATTTTTGAACAACACGGCAATCTTCTCGTGATCCTGGTTGGGAACCAGGCGCGAGGATATTTTCGCAAAAGCCTGAGATGGCAATACCGTTTTTGCACCTTCTCCGGTGTAACCTCCCCAAATTCCGCAAACGTCAAACGACGGTCGGATTCCGGTGTGCTCCATCGTGGTATAACCTTTCTCTCCGGCGAGTTCTTCAACAGCAATAGCGGTTTTGTATTTGTCCTCGTTAAAAGGGGCACGTCCCAGCAGTTCGCGTTCTTCAACCGAAACTTCCATTACATCATCGTAAAATCCGGGGATGGTGATTCGGCCGTTTTCATCCGTCATTTGTGCAATCATTTTCGAAAGCACATTGATCGGGTTGGCAACTGCGCCACCATAAATTCCTGAATGAAGGTCGCGGTTGGGCCCGGTTACTTCCACCTGCCAGTAGGCAAGCCCGCGTAATCCGGTTGTAATCGACGGAATGTCGGCAGCAAGCAGCGAAGTGTCGGAAACAAGAATTATATCGGCTTTCAGCATTTCTTTGTTGGCTTGGCACCAGGCCGGTAAGTTAGGCGATCCGATTTCTTCTTCGCCTTCAATCATAAATTTTACGTTGCAGGGCAATGTCCCGGTTTTTACCATCAACTCAAATGCCTTGGCGTGCATCATACTCTGGCCTTTATCGTCGTCGGCGCCACGCGCATAGATTTTACCATCACGGATTTCTGGCTGAAAGGGATCGGATTTCCACAAATTAATCGGGTCAACCGGCATTACATCCATGTGGGCATAAACCAAAACAGTTGGCAAAGCCGGATCAATTATTTTTTCGCCGTAAGTAACCGGATTGCCTTTGGTTTCATAAACTTCAGCTTTATCCGCTCCGGCCGAAAGCAAGGTCTCTTTCCAGTATTTGGCTGCTTTGTACATATCGGGTTTGTGGCTTTTTTCTGAGCTGATTGACGGGATGCGGATCAGCGCAAAAAGATCTTCCAGAAAACTGTCTTTGTTTTCTTCAACGTATTGTTCAATGTATTTCATACTAAATTTATTTTTCAAAATTGAATGCAAAAAATACGCATTTCCTGTGGAGTAAAAAAGGTTATTTGTCATCTGGTGAGTAGGAAATGATTTGTTGCATGGATAACCGGAGTTACGAGTAGTGGGTCACGCGCCATGAGTACACGTAGCAAAAAGCAAAAAAGGCAGCTTGTTATTTAACAAACTGCCTCTTGTAATTATCTCGGAAAGTTCTACTTAGTCAACAATTGCTTTGAATTTGGGGTCGCTGAAATATTTGGCGAATTCCATATCCACTTTTGCCTGGGCTTTTAATTCGGGTTTAATGTCGCAGGCTGTTTTCAGGCTGTCGAACAGCAAGCTTTCTTTTGCTGTGCGGGCCCCGATTACTGCTTTCAGGTATTCACTCATCCAGCAATTAGGTATTTCGCAGGCTTCCAGGTCTTTTAGTGCACCGTTGTTGTCGCCGGCTAAAATTTTTGCCAGGCCGGTATTTGGGTCCTGGTATTTGCTGAAATAGCGGACGGCACGGTCGTATTCTGCTTTTTTAACACTTACAATGCCCAGGTTATAGTTAACCTCCTCGCCGGCGCCCGAAGCGGCACCAAATAATGATTCGGCTTTGGCTGCATCGCCTTCGACCAATGCAATGGCGCCAACGTTGTTTTTAACGATTGGTTCGTTGTTTTTCAACTGTTCGGCTTTTTCAAAATACGGCTTGGCATCGGTATATTTCATTTGTTTTGCCAGTACGTAACCTACGTTATTCGGGCCTCTCCAGTCGTTTGGATAAACACTTACAAACGATTTAAAGATTTCCAACTGGTCGTTCAGGTCATTGAACAAAGTAGCGGCATAAATCAGTTCGGCAGGGGTTAAGGAAGCAGGATCAGCTTTTGCCGCAGCTTTTAATTCTTCATCTGTTTTTCCGATCAACTCAACCGAAGTAACCATTTTAGCACGGCGCAACTGCGGAAGAATCTCGGCAGCAACATCGGTAAATGTTTCACTCAGGTTACGGATTTCGCGTTCACGAACCTCAGGATCGTTGTACATTGAAAGTACGCGCAGGATCAGTTCTTTATCCTGTACGTTTGATTTTTCCATCAATTCTTTAAAACCATCCCAGTCTTCCGGAGTATATTTTGTTTTCAGTTGAACATCAACGCCGGCTTCTTTTAGTTTTTTAGCCAGAAACGCAGAAGAAGTATTTTTCCTTTCTGCAGCCAGGTCGGTATTCAGGTCGATGCTTCCGTCGGGAGATGCATAAGCCGAAACTTCAACATCTTTCAGGTCGATTCTTTCGTTCTCGTTTGCTTTTTTTGTGTAGTCCTCAAGCGCTTTTACTTCGCTTTTTTCAGTTTCTTCGCTTCTCAGGTTCGAACGGTTGATAAGGTATTTGATGTCAGCCACCATTTCATCCGGAACAATTCTTTGGAAAGCATCGATGTTCGGATCGTACTTGCCCGAAGTGTTGGCTTCGCGAACAATACCGATAACCGGTTTTGGGATACTGGCTACTCTTTCGCTGGTTGCAATTACACCATCAGCAATTTTAATGGGGGCAAAGTCAACCGATTTAGCACCTTGCGAAGCAGTTATGTTCACATACAACTCTGATTTCGACATTGCCTTAGCAAACGGAACAGCATCTTTGTACGATACGCTACCGCCGTTGTACGAAATTACCTTGTTGTTTGCCTGCACACTTTCGCCTTGCACGCTAACGGGTTGGTATTCGGTTTCTCCTCCTTCGTATTTTAATACAGGAGTTGCGGTTAAAGTAACTTTTTTGTTGAAGTATTTGGCGGGGAAACGGCCATTGATTGCCACATCAACTTCGCTGGCATGAGATTCAAGAACCTCTGGAGTAACCTTGAAGTTAATCTGGTCGGCATTTTTTTTCATTTTATTGAGCCCTGAACATCCCGACAACACCACAGCCGCTGCCAAAACCAGGACAGAAGGTTTAAAGTTGATCCTCTTCATAACAGATAATATTTCAGTGATTTTAAAAAAATTAGTAAGTGCACAAAAATAATAAGCTTTTTAGTTTTTGAAAACCGCTAACGCTTTTTTTGTCACAATATTAAACGGTTAATACCTGATTTATATTTTCCGGCAAAAATTGCGGATTTTAGCGTCTCATAATCCGGCGGATTTTTCACAAAATCGATGCCATTAGTGTCTATTATCAACAGGGGAAACGAGTTTATTTGTTTAAAAAAATTAAAATAGCCGTTGGCAATCTTTTCAAGGTAGGAGGGGGTGATGTGTTTTTCGTAATCGCGGCCCCGGCTTGCAATATTCAGCATTAACTTATCAACGTTTGCATGAAGGTAAACGTAAAGGTCGGGTTTGGGCATCGTCTCAAAAACAATATCAAATATCTGACGGAAGAGCCGGTATTCATCCGATTTTAAAGTGTTCTGCGCAAAAATGGCGGTTTTGGCAAAATAATAATCGGCCACCATAAACGGATGAAACAGGTCGAGGTTCAGCACCTCGTTTTTGATTTGTGTGTAACGGTCGGCCAAAAACGATAATTCGAGTGGAAATGAATAGCGTTCCTGGTCTTCATAAAATTTGGGAAGAAAAGGGTTATCCGCAAAATGTTCCAACACCAGTTTGGCGTTGTACTCTTCCGCAATCATTTTGGCGAGCGTTGTTTTTCCTGCACCAATATTTCCTTCTATAACCAGAAACTGCATGTACTTTTCTAATTGTGATTTTAAACCAGTCCCTAAAATTAGGAGCTTTTTGCGAACTGGCTGTTTTTTGTTGAAAACTACATAATCCTTTTTTCGTTCCTGATCCGCTTGTCTTTGATACTGCCTGTAATGTACGAAACCACAAACCCGAGGCTGATTGCCCCTGCCAGCAGTTCAATGCCATATTCCGGAATTGTTTTTATTAAAAGAAATCCTAGCAGAAATCCGGCAATCAATCCGTAAAGTGCATGCGTATAGCTAAAATGAAACGGCGCATAAAAACCGTGTTCTTTTTGCATGTGTTTTGAAAGACGGCTGATCAGCCGGTCGAAATTCCGGCGTGTTTTCCCGGGAACTTCAACCGCTTCGTTGATTGTACCGGCAGCTTCTTCAATGTTGATCTGCTCTTTTTTACAGTACGGACAGGTTTTTGAAAACCTGTCCACACGCTCAATGTTCCGTTTAAATTCAGCGATTCGGAAGAAGCGGATTTCACGGTCTTTTACATTTTCGAGTTTTGTATCAATTGTTTTGATTATTTCTGACGACCAGGATTCCATTTTGTTGAATTTAGGTAGCGAAGGTAGGAAAAACAGGCAAATGAGCCGGGCGTTTGGGGTTGAAAGTTGAAAGTGGCCTCCATTCATGGTCTCAGTATTCAAAGAATCCGGGTATTTGTCAACCAGGGGGTACTGTACTGTACCCTTTCGGGGGGAGAATGTTTCAATGTTGATCAGATTGATTTCAATAAAGGAAGAATTAATCTCGAAGAAGGAAGAATTGGTTTCAATGATGAGAGAATTGTTTTCGATGTTGTCAGAATTGTTTCCGATGAAGATAAAATATTGTTCTATGTTGATAGAAGTAGTTTCGATTTTGACGGAATTAGTTTTGATGATGAAAGAAAGCTTCTATGTAGGTAGAATTGTTTTCGATGAAGATAAAATATTGTTCTATGTTGATAGAAATAGTTTCGATGTTGATGTAATTAGTTTTGATGATGATAGGATTAGCTTCTATGTTAATAGAACCGGTTTTGATGAAGATAAAACAGTTTTCGATGTTGGAGGGTTGAGTTACTGGCAAAGGCAAATGTCAACTGAAATGAGGTAACAAAAAAAACGCCCCACCAGCCGGTAGAGCGTTTTCAATATACTTTTTGAACAAGAATTCAACTATTCTTCGCGGCGCGGGCGGAAATCTCTGCGGTCGCCACCACCACGGTTGTCGCGGCGATCACCACCTCTGCGGTCACCACCACGGAAATCTCTGCGATCGCCACCTCTGCGGTCACCACCACGGTTTTCTCTTGGCGGACGCTCTACATATCCTTCAGGTTTTGGAGTCAATACTTTACGAGAAAGCTTCAGTTTGCCTGTTTTTTCATCAACACCGATTAGTTTCACTTCCATCATATCTCCTTCTTTGGTGAAGTCTTCGGCTTTTTCCACACGGTTCCAGTCCATTTCCGAAACATGGAGCAGCGCTTCTTTTCCGGGCAGGATTTCGATAAATGCACCAAACGAAACTACCGACTTAACTTTTCCGGTGTAAACTTCTCCAACTTCAGGAATAGCTGTAATGGCTTTAATTTTTGCTTTTGCAGCTTCAATCGGCTCCAGTCCGGCACCTGAAATTTGTACATAACCCAGATCGTCTTTTTCTTCGATCACGATCACTGTTTCAGTTTCTTCCTGGATGGCCTGAATAACTTTTCCACCAGGTCCGATCACCGCACCAATCATATCTTTCGGAATCTGAATGGTTTCGATGCGTGGTACATTTGGTTTGAAATCGGCACGAGGTTCAGGAATTACTTCCAGAATTTTACCAAGGATGTGCAAACGGCCTTCTTTTGCCTGTTGTAAAGCCTGTGCCAGCACTTCGTACGAAAGTCCGTCAACTTTTATGTCCATCTGAGTAGCGGTAATACCGTCGGCAGTACCGGTTACTTTAAAGTCCATATCGCCCAGGTGGTCTTCGTCGCCCAGGATATCAGAAAGCACGGCGTATTTTGTATTTCCTTTATCGGTGATCAATCCCATGGCAATACCCGAAACCGGTTTTTTGATTTTCAAACCGGCGTCCATCATTCCCATAGTTCCGGCGCAAACAGTTGCCATCGACGATGAACCGTTTGATTCCAAAATATCAGAAACAATACGAACAACATAAGGCGTGTCGGCAGGAACCATTTTTTTGAGGGCACGGTGTGCCAGGTTTCCGTGACCGATTTCACGACGGCTTAATCCACGCGGTGTTTTTGGCTCGCCCACACAAAATGGAGGGAAGTTGTAGTGCAGCATGAATTTTTCTTTTCCCTGAACAGTTACCTGGTCGATGATTTTTTCATCCATTTTGGTACCCAGTGTAACCGAAGTCAGCGACTGTGTTTCGCCACGGGTAAATACCGACGATCCGTGTGCTCCCGGCAAGTAATCAACCTCACCCCAGATCGGGCGGATTTGACTGGTTGCACGGCCATCCAAACGAATTCCTTCGTCGAGGATCATGCGACGCATCGCTTCTTTCTCAACGTCGTGATAGTATCTTTTAATCAGCCCAACTTTACGGTCGAGTTCTTCGTCTTCGGCATTGGCCTCTTTAAATGCTTCGATCCATTCATCCCGAACGGCTTCGAAGGCACCGTAACGTTCGCTCTTATTGGTGATCTGCTGTTTTGCAATGTCGTAACACTTGTCGTAAAGTTCGGTTTTTACACGCTCGCGCAGTTCTTCGTCGTTGTTTTCGTGACAGTATTCACGTTTTACAACGCCGAGTTCGGCAGCCAGTTCTTCCTGAACTTTACAGTGTTTTTTAATTTCGTCGTGCGCCACTTTAATGGCTTCGAGCATTACTTCTTCCGAAACCTCGTTCATTTCACCTTCCACCATCATAATGTTGTCGTACGAGGCGCCAACCATAATGTCGAGGTCGGCTTCAGCCAACTGCGAGTAAGTTGGGTTGATGATAAATTCGTCGTTTACACGAACCACACGAACCTCGGAGATGGGGGTTGTAAAAGGTACATCCGATACCGAAATTGCAGCCGACGCAGCCAGACCTGCAAGTTGATCAGGAATTTCGTCTTTTCCTGAAGAGATCAGCGAGATCATTACTGCTGTTTCAGCGTGATAATCTTCGGGGAAAAGCGGGCGTAGTGCACGGTCAACAAGGCGTGCAACCAGAATTTCATCGTCGCTCGGACGCGCTTCACGTTTTAAGAACCCGCCCGGGAAGCGACCTGCGGCGGCAAATTTTTCGCGGTAATCTACCGATACCGGCATAAAATCAACATCTTCTTTGGCTTCTTTGGCTGAAACAACCGTAGCCAGCAACATGGTGTCACCCATACGTACCACTACCGAACCATCGGCCTGTTTTGCCAATTTGCCGGTTTCAATGGTAATCGATCTGCCATCTGCAAATTCGATCGTTTTAACTGTTGCGTTTACCATAATTTAATCAATTGTTTTTTTTTGACAGTTTTAATCCGATTTCTAAGCCTACGCGCTCTTCCTGAAAAGAGAGCGTCTTTTTAAAGGCTATTTTTTCCGATCTGCATCTGTCGTCTTGTTAATTACAATGGGTGGTGAGGTTTTGCAATTTACAAAAAAAGAAAGGCAATACCTATGCATTGCCTTTCAATATAATTTACTTACGTAAGTTCAATTCTTTGATGATCGCACGGTAACGTCCGATATCTTTTTTGATGAGGTAGTCGAGCAAACTTCTGCGCTTTCCTACCAGTTTAATCAATGCACGACGGGTGCTGTGGTCTTTTTTGTTTTGTTTCAGATGTTCTGTCAGGTGATTGATCCTGAACGTAAACAATGCAATCTGACCTTCTGCACTACCTGTGTTTTTGGCGTCTTTGCCATGTTGAGCAAAAATCTCTTCTTTTTTCTCGCTTGTTAAATACATTTTAAAAGAACTTTTTTGTTATACAATGTTTAAGCCGCAGCATCGCTTTCAATAACAACAGCTTAAAATTAATTCGGCGCAAAAGTAGTTAAAAGATTTTGATTCACAAACAGATAATTGGGAGAATAAATGTTTCGATGGGCTAAGATAAAATTGTATTCTTTTGAATGAATATTTTGAAGGCTAATTAAGCCGGATTAGTGCTATTCACTTAAATATGTTAATAACTACATGTGTAAATGTTCACTTTTCTCGGGTTGAGTTAATATACTTGTAATACCCTTATTTTTTATCATTAATTGGAGTTACGGGGTGGCTGGTGAGCTGCCCTTTTTTTTGTCTCATACTGAAAATACCCTGTGGGAATTTCTCCCGCTCAGCCTGAAAGTAGTTTTGGAATAGAATTGTTTCTATTTAGTAAATTGAGAATTAAACTTTTGAGGATGTTTTTCGTCCAATCGTCAGATTAAACCGTATGGAAAAGATGTCACTGTTTTCAAGATTTATTAGCTGGTTGAATTCGCCCGAAGTTTTTGGTAATATCTCCAGGAAAATTCCCGGGGAATGGCAGTTGTACGAATATTATATGGATGAAAACAACAAGTTGATCCACATACAGGAGGATAAACTTCAGCATGATAACCTAAAAATGACATTAATATTTACGGAAGATGTATTTAATGCAGACGTTCATATTCCGGTATCAGTAGTGAAGGGACTGGAAAAAGGACAATGGAGCACAGCTAAAAACTATATTACATTTATTGACCCACAGAATTTTCGTAACAATATTGAATTTCAATTTGCTTTTGAAAAAGGGAACCTTAAGCTGCTAAAGAAAGATGTGAAAGGAATGATTGAGTTTTTTGGATTCTTTAAACCACTGACGGAAATACAAAAGAAGACTAAGGCGGAAAACTAGGTCTTACCTTTATAGATTTCAAGGGCCGCAGGAAATGGTTGAAGCGCTCGTTCAAAAATACCCAGCGAATACGCAATTGTCAATCCGTAGTTGGTAATTGGAACTCCTGCCTGTCTGGCCTTCATTATTCGGCTCAGTATTTCTCTGCGGTTCCACATACATGCACCGCAATGAATGATTAGTTTGTACTCCGTAATATTTTTGGGAAAATCGTGTCCGCGCATATTGTCAATTTGCAGCTTTCCTCCCACGTACTGTGTCAGCCACCGGGGAATCTTTACCGTGCCAATGTCTTCGCCAATCGGGTGGTGTGAGCATGCTTCGGCAATCAGCACTTTATCTCCGGTTTTTAGCCGATCGATCGCCATGGCGCCTTTTACCATTTCATTAAGGTCTCCCTGAAAACGTGCAAACAGAATTGAAAACGAAGTTAAGGGTATTTCGGGGGGGGTATCGGCAGCTACTTTTAAAAATGCCTGAGAGTCGGTTACCACTAATTTAGGTGGTTTGTTAAATCTTGACAGAGCCTCTCTGAGCTCCCTTTCTTTCACAACAACCGAGAAGCAATCATTATCCAGAAGGTCGCGAATACTTTGTACCTGAGGAAGGATCAATCTTCCTTTTGGGGCCTCCTTGTCAATCGGAACCACCAAAACAGCGGCTTCTCCGGGGCCAACTAAATCGGCCAGAATACTCGGCCGGTTAATAAAATTGTCGGGAGCCGAGCGCAGAAGTGTTTGTCTTAGTTCTGTCAGGCCAATTCCTTTTGTTACTGATGTTTGCACATAAGTGAGTTTTACCGCATCAAAATCAGCTGTCAGTAAAAGATCTTCAGGATGCAGGTCGCATTTGTTAAAAACGATGATAAATGGAATCTCCCGTGTTTTCAGTTCATCCATTATTTTTTGCTCGTATTCGCCAATGTTCTGAAAATTTGTAATGATGAGCCCCAAGTCAGTACGGTCGAAGACTGCCAGTGTTTTGGCAATTCTTTTTTCACCCAAATCGCCAATGTCGTCAATTCCTGCAGTGTCAATAAACAGAACAGGGCCTAAAGGAAGTAATTCCATTGGTTTTTCAACCGGATCGGTAGTTGTTCCTGCCACCTCGGAGACAATAGAAACATCCTGGTTTGTAAGCGCATTTAATATGCTGGATTTTCCTGCATTTCTTCTTCCAAAAATACCGATGTGTAAGCGAAATGTCTTTGGTGCCCTCATGTTTTTCCTTTGGTTAATGAATTGAACTGCTTACAATGATAGCCAAAAAAAGGTGCTTTTGGCACCCTTTTCTTATTATAATCGTACTTCAATTACTTCTTTTCTCCGCCGCAACAGCCCTTTTTAGCCGAAGTTTCTGATTTTTCAGCTCCACAGGTTTTTCCAGAGGCGGCACAACTCTTCTTTTGTGCTTCTGTACATCCGGTAGCTTTTTTAGTTTCTTTTACTTTTGCTTCCGTTTTCTTTTTCTCGGTTTTCTTTTTGTCTTTTTCTCCTTCCGGAGCTGTAATATTGCTGTTGTCGTCAGCAACAATTGTAACTTTGTCAGAATTTACAGGATTTACTTTTGCTGAAGTGTTGGCAATTGATACTCCGTAAGTTGCAATTATTGCCAGGATGAATAAAATTTTCTTCATTGTGAATTTAATTAAAGGTTATTAAAATTTGTTTTTTACATTGGTTCAAAATGGGTAACATTTTGATTTTTAGTATGGTTGGAATATACGATTTTTTCGTGAAAATCAACGATTGATGTATTGTCTTCAAAAAATAAAAGCCATCTGTCATAATCGACAAATGGCTTTTAATATATTAAGGAAAAGCTTCTTTACTTTTTCTTTTCGCCACCGCATGCTTTGCTGCAGTCAGCTTTCTTTCCTGCGCAGCCTTCCGATTTTGCTTCTGCTTTACCTGCGCAACCTTCTGATTTAGCATCAGCTTTGGCACCGGCACAACCTTCCGATTTTGCAGCTGCTTTTGTTTCCGATTTTGCTTCTGATTTAGTAGCCTTTTTCTCTTTTTCTTTTTCAACATTCTTTTTTACTTCAACGGTAACTGTTGCATCGTCATTCTGATTAACAACAGGTGCTGGAGTCATCGCCATTGATAAGCCGTAAACTGCTACAAAAGCAAGGGCAAATAATACTTTTTTCATAATCGTTAATTTTAAAAGTTATAAAATGAATTTATTCTCTTGTAATTTAGAACCAATATTAATAAGATTCAATTTAAAATCCAAACGAATATTAAGGTATTTTTATACTTAATAAGTGTGAGAGTTTTTGTGGCTGATAATGAGTGGTTTGTGAGATGTTAATAGTCTGTTAATGTCAATTGTGCTGTTAGTTGCCAAGTTTGCAAACAGCTTCCGGACTGATGAGGTTTTCAAATTCATTCTCTGTTAAATACCCCAATTCAGTGCTTGCCTCTTTCACTGTTATTTCCTTTTCTTTGGAAAACGAAGCTATTTTCCCGGCCTTTTCATAACCAATTGCAGGGATAAGTGCAGTGATTGTTGCCGTTGAGTTTTCGACATTTTTCTCACACACCGAACGGTTTGCTGTAATACCGGTCACGCATTTCCGACTAAACATGTGTGCCGCATTCGATAACAGATCCAGTGAGTTTAGCAATGTATCAGCAATTAATGGCATAAACTGATTCAATTCAAGATTTCCGGAGAAGGCAGCTTGGGTGATTACCTGGTCGTTGCCCATTACTTTTATTGCCACTTGCACAACTGCTTCGGGGATCACCGGATTAACTTTCCCCGGCATAATGGACGAACCGGCCTGTAGTGCAGGAAGATTTATTTCTCCCAATCCGGCATGAGGGCCGCTGGCTAAAAGACGCAGGTCGTTACTTACTTTGAGCAAGTTTGTCGCGCAAGCTTTTAAGATGCCGGATACTTCTACAAAAACATCGGTGTTTTGTGTGCCATCGATTAAATTTTCACTGCGAGCAAGGCCAATGTTGGTATTTTCGCGAAGTTTATCGGTTACCCTGAAAATAAACTGCCGTGGTGCTCCCAGCCCTGTTCCAATCGCAGTTCCTCCAAGATTTACTACCCGTAAGCGCTCTTCGCATTTGTAAATGCGCCAGCGGTCGCGGTTAAATGCTTCTGCATAAGCGCTCATTTCGCGACCTAATGTAGTCAGTACTGCATCCTGTAATTGAGTACGTCCGATTTTAACCACATCGGCAAATTCCTTTTCTTTTTGCTGAAAGGCTTCCTGTAACTCAAGTATGTTTTGTTCCAGGATTCGGAGCAAACGAATGGCCGCTATTTTTAATGCCGTGGGATAAGTGTCGTTGGTGCTTTGGTGGAGGTTGATGTCATCTAAGGGAGAAATTGTTTCGTAATCTCCCTGTATTTTACCCATGATTTGCAGAGCCCGGTTTGCGATGACCTCGTTCACATTCATATTGGTAGATGTTCCGGCACCTCCTTGCATCGCATCTACTATAATATGTTCATTTAATAGTCCGGCAGACAATTCGGCACAGGATTTTTCGATGCCATCAGCTTTCTTTTCATCGTTCCAAAAACCAAGCAGATGGTTGATTTGAGCACAGGCCAGTTTTACTTCTCCGTAGGCTTTTATCAATTCGGGATGAACCGGCCTTCCTGATACAGGGAAGTTCTCTACGGCTCTTGCAGTGTGAATTCCCCACAACGCATCGACAGGAATCTGTTTTGTGCCAAGTAAATCGTGCTCATTCCTTGTCTGTACCATGATTTTCTTGATTTTAGGATTACAGGATTTTGTTATTGTGAACTCTTTTGAATTGGAGACTGTTAGCTCCAAAATTTATATTTTGATGATCAAATTCGATGGCTAAAGCTCATTTGATGAACAAATCATGGTTCCGACAATTTACTAGCAATAAACATCGTCTTTGCCGGCTTCAACTCTCTTTACCAGTTTCTCTGCACGTTGACGGACCACTCCCGACATTCCTCCGATGGTTTGCTGAATGAGCTGATTTCCTACTTTAACCGTTTCTTCGGATGCAAAATTCTGTAAATATTCTTTGAATGAACTAAGGGCATTGGGGCCACAGTGCAGTTTAATGTCTCCGGGTTTGGCCAGGTCCATAAAATCCTGTCCGGTTCTTCCCAAACGGTAACATGCTGTGCAGAACGATGGCACGTAGCCCATTGAAGCAACATCGCGAATCACTTCGTCGAGCGAACGGTGGTCACCCAAACTGAATTGTCCCGAAACATCATCATCTTCTTCGTAGCCGCCGGGATTGGTTTTACTTCCGGCCGAGATTTGGCTAACGCCCATGGCAAAAGTCTCGCGCCGCATTTTTGCTGTTTCACGTGTTGACATGATAATTCCGGTGTAAGGCACTGCCAAACGGAGAATGGCAACAATCTTTTTGAAATCGGCATCTGAAACCGGATAAGGTGGGTTGGATGCCATTTCGCTGTTGGTTGCAGGTTCCATGCGCGGAACGCTGATTGTGTGCGGCCCAACTCCAAATTTATCTTCCAGCTCGTTGATGTGCTGCATCATCGCCAAAATTTCGAAACGATAATCAAACAAGCCAAATAAAACACCGATTCCCACATCATCAATACCCGCTTCCATGGCACGATGCAATGACCACACCCGCCAGTTGTAATCTTTCTTTTTGCCTCCTTTGTGCACTTTGGCGTAAGTTTCTCGGTGATAGGTTTCCTGAAATATCTGGTAAGTGCCAATATTTGTATTTTTAAGTGCCTTGAACTCATCCTCAGTCAGCGGTGCTACATTTACATTCACACGCCGGATTTCGCCATGTTCCGATTTTACACCGTAAATGGTTTTAACGGAATCGAGCACATACTGCAAGCCTTCTTTGGGATACGATTCGCCGGCGACCAGTAAAATGCGTTTGTGCCCTTGTTTGATCAGCACTTCCACCTCGCGGGCAATGTGTTCCTGCGGCAAGGCGTGACGGTTGATCCCTTTGTTTGAAGCACGAAAAGCACAATACAAACATTCGTTGGCACAAAGGTTTGAAATGTAAAGCGGCGCAAACAAAACAAGGCGTTTCCCATAAATGGTATCTTTTACTTTGTTGGCAGTGTTGTACAGTTCTTCCAGCATTTCTGGCTTTTGAATACAAGTCAGAACGGCTACCTCGTCGAGTGTAAGGCCTTTCATTTCGGTGGCGCGGGCCAGTACTTCGCGTATTCTGGACGGATCCGGATTCTGGTTGTTTTCCAGTGCATCCCAAACTTTTTGTTCGTTGATAAAATTGGCAGGTACCTTATACATAGTGGTAAATTTTTTTAGTTGATGTTATTGTTTGGCCAGTCCTGATTTTACGGAGACTCCCTGAATGTTTCCAAGTCTGCCGGTCAAACGGCCCAGCTCATCGGTGGTAGCATCAATAACGAGTGTAATCACCGAAGCATTTTCTTTTGCTTTCGGGAGGCCTGTGGGAGCAAGAATCAGTTCCGAAAAGTCGCTTAAAATGGCATTTACCTGGGTCGCACATTTTTCGCGATCTTCGATAATGATCCCAACAAAACCAAGTCGTTTCATTTTAAAAAGTTTGAAATTTGAAGCCCGAAGACGGAAGTTTTTGTGCCGTCAACAAACATCAACTTAAGTTCTACAATTAAAATCTGCGGGAATAATAGGGACACTGGAATAAAAACGGTTTTTACCTTCTTACTTTAAACTTTTGCCTTATTTATCCCTAAAGTCAGCCGCAGCCTTCCCACAGGATTTTGTCGCAAAGTTACCTTTAATTTTTGCAGTTTAGATTTGGAATCGTTCCAAACTGTGTGAAATAGGGGCTGTGTAATTTTCTTCTATTCAGGGGTTACCCTTTATACACATCTTTTTTTGGGGTCAACTATTTCAAAAGGTGTCATATCAATTTGGTTCGGAATAACTAATATGCATTGAACAACTTTTTTCGCCGGACGTGTTCAGCCTTTGTTCATAAACCCGGAGCCCCGCACCTGGCTATTAATATGCGACACCTCCGGTGTCAAGAAAAAATCCCAAAGGGATTGAATGTGAATAGCCCCGGGTGAGCATAACCCGGGGTATAGATGAGAATGGGATAAAGGCGCAATCAGTCAACTGTTCAAGACGCCGGCTTTGCATGCGCCGCAAATTAATAGTTGATTATATATTGTCAGCATTATTTGTGCATAGAGGGTAGATTCAGGGGGAAGAAATTTAGTTCACCAATTGAAAATTTATTGGCACAACAAACTGTGCCCTGACTGGTTTTCCGTGCAATGTGCCAGGATTCCAGTTTGGCATATTCCGTATCACGCGCATGGCTTCTTGGTCGAGATCGGGATGGATCCCTTTGGCCACATTTATTCTACTCAGCGATCCATCCTTTTCAACAATAAAAGCAACATATACTTTACCCTCAATTCCATTCTCTTGTGCTAAAACCGGATATTTAATTGCCAGGGAAAGATAGGCACGAAGTTCTTTTTCTCCTCCCTGGAATGTCGGCATTTTATCTACTTCAAGATATACTTTGTTTACAGGATTTGGATATTCGATATAATATGTAGGCCTTCTTTCCCTATTCCTGTTTATGTAGTTTATTTCTGATCTTACAGTTGGGGTATTTGTCAATAAAATGGAGTCTTTACTAATCGGAACGGTTAGACTCAAATAGCTATTTTGAGGGAAGCCGTCGAACTGAGTAGGAGAGAAATTTTTGAGCGAAGCCACACAGTTTTTCAGTCGCATTCCAATTGAATCTGCATGCTCAAATTGGTACGATTCAAGTTTTGCATGGCCCGCAGTGTCTATTTCCAGCAGCATTTTTATATTAGTGGTGTCAGAATTTATTTGGTTAAAACTCCAGTCAACTTGCTCCAGTTCTTTCAGAAATGCATTCCATCCCCCGGGATATGCAAGTGGCTTTTCAAATTCAGGACAATCAATTTTGTTCCCTTCTTCATCGTAACACTTTGTTGATTTCAGTTCTCCGTTTTCGAATTTGGCTTTACGTTTTGTTGTCCCATTGAGATAGAACGATTCATAGTTGTTGTTCAGAATATTTTGATCGAAATGAGCCGTGTACTGCTTTTGTCCGTTGGGGTAATATGCATTTTCGTCCCATGAACGCGGAATTTCTCCAAACTCCTGAATTTTTTTGTCATTTCCGTTTTTATAAAATACGTTAACGAGTAGATGCTTGTTTTTATTTATTTCTGATATAAACATCACTTCACCTGTCGGGTACATTCCGGTTTGTTTGCCCCGCTGAAAGCCATTTATATAATGAATCTCAGCTTTTGGTTTTGAATTGAGATAGAACAGATTGCACGTGCCGTTCGGAAATATCAAATGCTTTTTTAATAGTTCGTTGTAATTATTCACGTTTATTACGGCCACTGTAGTTCCCATTTCCCAGCGTTCTGAAATTTGGTTGCTTGCTTTGTCGTAGAATTCTGCAATGAATTTTGTATTATCGGTAGGATGGGGTTTCAGAGTTAAAATTTTATCGCCCGTGAGAACCTGCGCATTAGCCTGTTGCGAAAACAAAAACAACAGAAAAAGGATTGGAAGGATTCGATGTTTCATTGGTTATTATGTTCGGTTTTTAGCAAAAATAGAGATTTCAAATTGCCAGGCAAATACTCTCCCGTATTTTTGGCGGAAAACACTATTTTTGCACCATACTTCATAATTGTGGATAAGGAAGAGATCATTCAGCTTTTAAAGACCTCAGGAACCGAACGCACCGCGCTTCTGCAACGTGCCCGTGAAGTAAAAATACGGGAGGTTGGCAACAAAGTTTACTTTCGGGGGCTGATCGAATTTTCGAATGTGTGTTCGAAAGATTGTTTGTACTGCGGTATTCGGAAAGGCAATGAAAAAGTGTTGCGCTACGATGCCAAAGACGAAGAAATACTGGATGCCTGCCGGTTTGCTTGGGAGAACCGTTTTGGCTCGGTGGTTTTGCAGTCAGGCGAACTGTCGTCTCCTGCTTTTGTAAAACGTGTGGACAATCTGCTGAAAAAGATTAAGCAACTTTCGAACAACGCATTGGGAATTACCCTGAGTTGCGGCGAGCAGTCGCCGGAGACTTACCATCGCTGGTTCGAAAGTGGGGCTCACCGGTATTTGTTACGGATTGAGTCATCGACACGCGAACTCTACTATAAGATTCATCCAGAAAACAGTCATCATTCGTTTGAAAAAAGACTGGAAGCGCTGGCATCGCTTAAGCAAGCCGGTTACCAGGTGGGGACGGGTGTGATGATCGGGCTGCCGTTTCAAACCTATGAACACCTTGCCGACGATCTGTTGTTTTTCAAAAAAATCGATATCGATATGTGTGGGATGGGGCCGTACATCGAGCATGCTGACACTCCGCTTTACGAACACCGGAACCTTCTGATGAGCAAACAGGAACGCTTTGACCTGGCACTGAACATGGTGGCGGTTCTTCGTTTGCTGATGCCCGATATTAATATTGCTGCGGCTACGGCTTTACAGGCAATTGACCCGGCAGGGCGTGAAAAAGCGCTGGCCGTAGGAACTAATGTAATTATGCCCAATCTTACTCCCTGCGAATACCGCGAAGAATACCAGCTTTACGAGAACAAACCTTGTCTGGATGAAGATGCCGAGCTGTGTCGAAACTGTCTTGAAGCACGTATTGGTTTGGCCGGTGCCGAAATTGGATACGACGAATGGGGGGATTCAAAACATTTCATAAAAAGGGAGAATCAGATATCTTAATTTGCCGGAATTTACCCGGTTTTTTGTTTGCTTAACCGGTTGTAATGGTCGATGGCAACAAAATAGTTGGGATCTTCCAGCACATTTACATCGCAAATTTTTTCTGCTTTTTTTACCAGTTTGATACAGTCGTTGCTAAGATGACGCAAATGAATGTTTTTACCTAGTTTTTGGTAGCGCTCTGCCAGTTTGTTAATTGCTTCAATGGCCGATTGATCCATGATGCGGGATTCCTTGAAATCAACGATTATTTCGTCCGGATCGTTTTGTACATCGAACTTGGTTTGAAAAAGGGTAGTTGAACCAAAAAACAAAGGGCCAAAAATTTCATAATGTTTTATTCCGTGTTCATCGAGGCTTTTTCGGGCGCGAATGCGTTTTGCGTTTTCCCACGAAAACACCAATGCCGAAACAATTACACCGGCTAAAACAGCAATTGCAAGATCGAATATTACGGTTAAGCCTGTTACCAGCACAATTACAATTAAATCGGGGAGGGGGATTTTATTAAGGAAACCTCTAAAAATTAAAAATCTACCAATCAGCCTATTATAATAGTAAATAGTATCTTAGGAGCATATTCTTATACAATGAGGACAAGATACAAAGCAACAGGGACAAACA
>JBKEDN010000236.1:0-12804 GCA_047975435.1 Draconibacterium sp.
TTTCACTACTTCTACGTTGAAATTTCCTTAAATAGCTGGTGCTATTCGCGTCAATTCCGCCTTGAATTAGTAAAAAATACTTCATAATACCTTTAATTTATAAAATTTAAACAGACTCTAAGTATTGCCCAGTAAAACTAAAATATTTTCTGCCTACCGGACGGTCAAACAAACTATGCCGAGGAATGGAAGATTTATGAAGGCATTTGTTAAAGTACTAATATCTAAAGGTTAACCCACCTAATCAAAACAAATAATTTAACCCGATGTAAAGACCGGAATCACCATCGCGCCAGTTGGCTGCCATTCCGTAATCGCAACGTATAATAAAGTTTTCATTCATCACAACCCTTAAGCCTGCACCATATGAATAATGCATCTTTTCGGCATTGTAATCAAAATAGCTATCGGAAAGTTCATTATTAATCAACCCGGTATTTACGTCTATTTTATTTGTCACCCTTCCAAAATCGAGAAAACCATTTAATCCCAGATAGAAGTTATTATTGATAAATCGGAAATGAGAAAATTTCCAGCGTGCTTCTATATTTCCAAGAAAAACTCCATCTCCTACCACCCGGTTCCGCATGATTCCACGTAATGAACTAGCCCCTCCAAGTCCTTCGGAAGTTGCTCCTTTCAAAACCGAAGTAATTAGTTGAGTTTGATAATAGAAGGGTACATCTCCACCCAATGTTGTTTGATACTCCAGACGATAAGCCAACGATAGATTGTTGGGAACAAGTGTAAAATACTGTCTGTGAGTAAGGCTCAGCTTGGTAAAACTTTGTTCGCCGCCTAAAAACTCGGGTGATCCCAACAGGACGGCTTCGGCCCAGATTCCCTTCATCGGGTTAGGTTTATTGTCCCGGGTATCGTAAACAAGTCCGGCTTTTAAAGTAGGTACAAAGCCTCCGTTTGCATCTTCTTCAGAAATAATTTGCCACTCCTGGTATTTTTGGAATAACCCCGGCTCATCACTATGTTGCGGTAGTTTATCGGTATCATCTTTCCCCTTATTAAGCTTGTTGATATCAACCAACCCAAGTTTAAAGTTTAACAAATTTATGCCTCCAACCCATTTCAATTTATTCCCACGAAGCTTTCCAACCAAATCTACCTTAAACCGGAATAGTTTACGATCGTACTTGTAAAACATCCTGGTTCTGTAATCGGTGGTTTCATCGTCAAACCAATCTTTGTTAACAACTGCATCGTAACCGTTAAAACCATAAAAATCGTACGCCCGGTCTGATAAATAACTGATATCAACCGAAGTTTGCAGTCCTTGTATCAACTGATCAGAATCGTAATACAAGCGATTAATTCCACTCCCTTTTGTATAACGCGAGATTTCAAGGTACAGCGAATGGTCGTATTTTGGATACCGACTACCATCTCCGTAATGAAAAAGGTTAATCAACCCTCCGTACTGAAATCCAAGATCTGAATCGAAAGTAATGGTTGGAAGAGCTCCAAAGTTCCATCCTGTTTTCGTCAGTTCATTCTGTGTAAATGCGGTATAAAAAGAAAAAATGGAGATTAACAAAGAAAGAGTCTTCTTCATCTATTTGGTTTTTGATTTGTTAACCAAATATATATAAAAATCAAACTACTGTTGTGTCAAACATGATTTATCACGACGTCATGCTGAATTCATTTCAGCATCTTTACTCAAAATGCAGATTCCGAAATAAATTCGGATGAAGGTACGTCAATTTAAAGTTGACACGACACTACGAGAAGCGATACCATTAAAAGTTGAAGTATTTTCACGCTACGAAGATCAGCTATCAATGCATCATTAATGTGCTCATTTTCTGACATAAACGTAACTTTCCCGCACAAATTATCGTTCTCATTTCTACAGAATCAACTTCAAATCTTACCCGTCATGAAAGCGTTATTATTAGTTTGCGGTTCCATTTCAAAAACTGAAATGTTGAGTCCTGTTAAAAATCATATCCTTACGAATACATGCGTTGCGGAAGCCACGCTTCCTTATGCGCACTACTATGGACAAGTACCTGAAAGAAATGCGTATCCCAACTCCATTTTTTTATTGGTAAAAAAGTTCTATTTCCTGGAAGAAATACTTAGCCTTTCGCAAAGTGTAGAAAAATGTTTGCTAGACAAGATCAATGTGGCAACCACCATTCTTGATTTTCATGAAAGACAAATCCCGGCCATTAGAATAAAATATTTTCCTTATTACGACCAACTTGCCAATTTGCAAAAGTGTCTTCAAAATGAAGGAGTAGAATTTATTTCAGGTGTAAATATTTCGGGAAATATTCATGCACGTATTCATAAATTGTTTGTTATGAAGGAAGTAGAGCCCAGTTTGTATTTTGACCAACAGGAAAACAACAAAGGCTATCTTGTTTGCAACAACAAAATACCAGCGCAAAAATTCGATGCCATTTTAGAACATATTCGTAATAATACTGGTTGCAAACTGTTCGACGCAGTTCAGGGAGAGATAATTGCAGATGGAAAAGTAATGGAGATTGTTCGTGTGTTTTCAGAAGGAATAGATATTGAGTTGCTCAAATGTATCCGTAAGCAATTCAATAAAATAACAGAGGGTATGGAGAACAAGAAGATTTTTTCAATTTAATAGAAATAAAAACCCCGGAGCCCTCTGCTCCGGGGAAAAAACCAAAAATCAACTAACCTTTAAACCGCCTGGCGACTTCATCCCAGTTGATGAGATTCCAGAATGCATTCACATAATCCGGACGTCTGTTTTGGTAGTTCAGGTAATATGCGTGTTCCCACACATCAATTCCGAGAATCGGAGTTCCCTGAACTTCGGCCACATCCATCAGCGGATTATCCTGATTGGGCGTGGACGAAATCACCAGTTTATTATTTTGAAGAATCAACCATGCCCAACCCGACCCAAAACGAGTCAAAGCTGCCTTGGCGAAGGCTTCCTGAAATTTCTCTACAGATTCGAAGGAGTCTTTAATTGCATCAAGCAAAACGCCTTCCGGAGCAGTTGCACCACCGGGAGCAATTACGTCCCAGTACAAATTATGGTTATAAAACCCTCCTCCATTGTTTCTAACTGCTACTGACGATCCTGAAACTCCGGCAAGTATGTCTTCAATACTTTTTCCTTCGAGATCAGTTCCAGCTACTGCAGCGTTCAAATTTGTTGTGTAACCACCATGATGTTTATCGTGGTGTATTTCCATTGTTTTTGCGTCAATATATGGTTCCAACGCATCAAAACTATATCCTAATTTTCCTAACTCAAATGCCATGTCGTATTATTTAAAAGATTAAAACACATTTAATTCTTGCTTACAAAAGTAACGGCTATTTAGAATTATTCCAAACACAACAAAGAATAAAACATATCGATATCTTTTATTGTTCATAGACACAGCAAATATTTTTCTCAAACTTGCTGATTAGTAATGTTATGTTACCTACAAAGTCGCATTTTTCTTGTTGCTTAGCTGAACCTAAATGTTATCAAAACCTTTCGTACTCGTTAATACAGCCTAAAATCATCTACCTTTGTGCTTCATTGTCATAAAAAAATGAATCAAAAAATTCTTCGACTTGCCATTCCAAATATTGTCAGCAATATTACCATCCCCTTACTGGGATTGGTCGATTTGGCATTAATGGGACACCTTGATTCCGAAGTATATATTGGTGCGATTGCACTTGGTGGTGTTATTTTTAATTTTATTTATTGGGGATTCAGTTTCCTGCGTATGAGTACCACAGGCTTTACCGCACAGGCATTGGGCGAAAAAAATACACCGGAAACGATTACTATTTTAGCTCGTGCACTTTTGCTTGTAGCTATTGTAAGTGTTCTGATACTTTTGCTCCAGGCCCCTATTGCATGGGCTAGTTTTAAAATTATTGGAGGAAGTCCTGATGTAGAAAGTCTTGCAAAATCCTATTTCGGTATTCGGGTGTGGGGCGCTCCGGCAGCATTGAGTTTATTTGTTTTCAATGGTTGGTTTCTGGGTATGCAAAATGCACGTATCCCGATGATAGTCGCAATCTCAGTAAATGTTATAAATATCTTGCTTAGCGCTTTTTTTGTATTCATACTACACATGAATTCAAACGGCGTTGCACTGGGCACAGCCATTTCGCAGTATGCCGGATTACTGATTGCCTGCATATACTTTTTCAGACATTACCGGCATCTTATATCATTTGTTTCAAAAAAAGGAATTATGAATTTAAAGGTGTTAGGCAATTTCTTTCGGGTTAATACTGACATTTTTATTCGTACGTTTTGCATTATTGCGGTCTTCACCTTTTTTACTTCCAAGTCGGCAAGTTTAGACAACACCATTTTGGCAGTCAATTCGCTATTAATTCAACTCTTGTTATTCTTCTCTTTTTTTATTGATGGATTTGCCTTTGCAGGTGAAGCACTAACCGGTAAATACATTGGTGCCCGCAGAATACCAGAGTTAAAGAATGTTGTAAGGCTTTTATTTTATTGGGGAGCAGCATTGGCTCTGGGTTTTACGTTGTTATATTTGCCTGGAGTTCGTCTTATTTTACGAATCCTTACTTCGCAAACAGAAGTAATCGAAAGTGCCAGGCCTTTTCTTCCGTGGGTAATCTTAGTCCCAATTGCCAGTTTCGCTTCTTTTATCTGGGATGGGATCTATATTGGAGCAACAGCATCCCGTGCCATGCGTAATACTTTGCTTATTTCAACCTTTGCCGTGTTTGCTCCGGTGTATTATTTTCTGGCTCCTCTTTGGGGAAACCACGCACTTTGGCTCGGAATGCTGCTGTTTATGCTCTTTCGTGGCTTAATTCAAACCTTTTTATACAAGCAGGCAATTCTTAAACCTTTACTTTAGTCCAACCGTTTTTAGCCAGGCTTCGGCCATTAACTGTGCACCAGCCATCGAAGGATGTACACCATCACCCGTCCAGTAAGTTCCTGGAGCATGTTTTATCGCTTCATCAAAAACCTTTTGAAAAGGCACCCAAAGCGTATCAAATTCTTCCGAAACCCGTTTTGCAGCTGCCTGGTATTGTTTCATTGGCGCTATCCATGTATTGTCCACCGCTCTTGTTTCCAATACGTAAAAAGGTTCACACAAAACAAGTTTTACACCTGGTAATGCAGCTTTTGTGCGCTTCAGAAGTTTTTTGTAGTCATTTTCATAAACTTCGATTGTGCCATCGTAATTACCGTTGCGTGTGTGCCAGTAATCATTCACACCAATCAAAATACTCAACACATTTGGTTTTAAATCCAGGCAATCTTTGTCCCAGCGGTCGGCTAATTGAAATACTTTGTTTCCACTTATTCCCCGATTATAGATGGTCAGATTATTTTCAGGCATCGCATTTAATAAAAACGATGCGCCCAAAAAAGCATAACCACCACCAAAGGAACTACCGTTATTGGGGAGCTCTTTTGTTTTTTCTCTTCCGGCATCCGTTATTGAGTCTCCTTGAAATAACACGGTATCATCTTTACTAAATAAATCCGATTTTTTATCACCGGGCATTGCTGCTGATACAATTCCGGGAATACTTGCTAACGCTGCTGCTCCTACAGTCGATTTCATCAGAAAATTTCTTCTTGAAAGATTCATTGGTTAAAGTTTTAATTTTTAGAATTTCTAAAAGTAGAAAAATTTATGTGAACAATCGGGTGAAATTACAGACAAGGTAAAACTCCAATATTTTAGTGTACGAAGGTCAACTATTTCATTTTTTCATCCGGAAAACAACTACATGCTACATAATTACAACAATTGAAACATAAATGAAATTCATTACAACATAGTTGCTATGTACTGCCCCAACGGATAGCGTAACTTGCTTTCAAAATTTTCTTTTAGCCGTGAGAAAAAATAATGTTAAAACTTAAAGATTATGAAAACAGTATTTATCCTGCTCATTATTTTGAGCTTCGCATTTTTCGGGTTTGCACAAAACCAACCCGATGTGACCAACAAAACAGAGAGAGATTTGGAAACAGTTATTGTTTCACCTCCGGAGTTTACCGGGGTAAAAGATTACATGAACTACACGCACAATGGTCCCTCGCGAATTAAAGCCTATGTGGCCAGTAACATTAATTATCCTCAAGAATCGATTCGGTGCGGACAACAAGGAACAGAAGTAGTAAAATTTACGGTTACTGCAGAAGGAGAAGTTGAAAACATTCGGATTATTAATCATGTGTGTCCTGAAATTGATTCAGAAATGACACGGGTTTTAAAATCAACCAATGGAATGTGGAAACCGGGGCTGCGGGACGAACAGCCTTCAAATATGGAGTATGAAATGTACCTTACTTTCTCGCTGGAGAACAACGTTGAAGATGCAAAAGCCATTTTTATTGAGCTAACAAAAAAGTATTTTGTAGCCGGGTCGCGCAATTTGTACTTAAAGCACAAAGCAAGGAAGGCAGAAAAACAGTTTGACCAGGCAATTACCTTATGGCCCTACGACAGCAACTTATTATTAATGCGGGGTATTTGCCGCCTCGAAAGAGGAAATATTGAGGGTGCCCGAAGTGATTGGGAACGCTTTGAAGAACTATCAGATATCGACATGAATATTACCACATTAAACGAAGCGATAACACAATCAGACAGCTACAATGAATTCCTTAGCCTGATGCAGAAGGAATAAAGCCAGGAAAACCAATGATAAAAAGCCACCCAGTTTGATGAGTGGCTTTAGCTTATTTTGAAAGTAATTTTTCTATTTTTCAGCAAGTAATTTCTCTGCCATTGCGTTGGCCAGATTAATTAAATCTTCCGTAGTGTTGGCTTTCAGGTTGCCTTTTTCTTCAATCGGGTCGTGAACCATTTCCCATTTTATTTTTTCAGCAAAAGTCTTCAGGTTCTTTACTCCTCCACCATTCCACGAATAATTACCAAAAATTCCGAGGTAATGATTTTTGGGCGCCATATGCTCAACTGTAGTAAGCAGTGTTTCTACATTCGGAAACATGGCATTGTTGTATGCAGCGCTCCCAACAATAAATCCTTTGTATTTAAAAATATCGTTGATAATGTATGATGAGTGGGTTTTTGAAGCATCATAAACACGTATGTTTTTGATACCGCGAACCGCTAGCTGACGGGCAATGGTTTCGGCCATTTTTTTCGTGTTTCCATACATCGAACCGTAAACGATTACCACCCCGCAATCCAAATCGTACGAACTCCATTTATTGTAGCGCGTAAGAATCCAGCTTAAATCAGTACGCCAAATGGGACCATGTGTGGCAGCAATCATCTTTATATCGAGCGGCGCCAGCTTTTTTATTGCTCGTTGTGTATGCGGGCAATACTTACCAACAATGTTGGTAAAATAGCGCATCACTTCCACTTCGTAAAAATCGAGGTTAATCTCGTCGTCGAAAATACCACCGTCAAGTGTACCGTAACTTCCAAAAGCATCTCCTGAGAAAAGAATTTTATTTGTCTCCTCGTATGTTACCATTGTTTCGGGCCAGTGCACCATCGGAATCAGCTGAAACTGTAATTTGTGTTTTCCCAAATCAAGCACGTAATCATCATGAACTTCTACCACATTTTCAGGATTCATGTAAAAGGCTTCCACAAAACCAAATGTTTTTTTGTTGCCCACAAGCGTAATGTTCGGGTAGCGGTGAACGATGGCTTTTAGCGCTCCCGAATGATCGGGTTCCATGTGGTTAATAACCAGATAATCCACGTCCCGGTTGCCAATAATTTCTTCAATTGAGTCGAGGTAGTCGTCGATAAAAGCACGTTCCACTGTATCAACCAATGCAATTTTTTCATCAACAATCAAATAACTGTTATAAGAAACCCCGTGCGGAATGGGCCAGATATTCTCGAATAAATGTGTTCTGCGATCGTTAAATCCCAGGTAATAAATATCTTTTGCAAGATTTACTTGTAGCATGATTTTTTTTTGATTTTTCTGATTTCGGCCAAAATTAGTGATTTTACCATTAATACAAACGCACCCGCCGGTTAAGCTGCTTATTTAGGATTTTAGTTAAGTGAATGTTAGTTGAGATTGAGAGATTGATGAAAGAATTTTATCTTTGATGCCCAGTAAATTTCGTTTATGAGAATCGAACAAAAAAGCAGGGCAATGACATTTCCCAAAATCGGAAAGTATATCATTATTTTCTTTGCTGCAGCATTCATTATCGTTGGCGGCCGCGCCTACAAACTCTACCATTATACTTTCGACGCCAATGTAAAAAGCGATTATGTACTGTTGATTCAGCAAGATGAAAATTTTGATTCGGTTTATAAAGAACTGGAAAAGGCTTTGGTACTGAATAACATTAAGGCTTTTAAATGGGTTTCCGATAAAAAAAGTTATCCTTCGAATGTAAAACCCGGACGTTATATACTGAAAACAAATATGACCACTAACGCCGTGGTAAATAAGCTCCGAAGCGGAAACCAGGACCCCGTTAACCTTACCTTTAACAATGTTCGTGTAAAAGAAGAGCTGGCCGAAAAAGTGAGCAAATACATTTGGGCGGACTCTTTGTCGGTTTTACAACTTTTTTCAAACGAACAGGAAATCAGGGAACGTGGATTTGATGCGGAAACTTACCGCACCATGTTTATACCGAACACCTATGAAATTTACTGGACTACCAGTGCCGAAGAATTTGGTACCCGCATGTTCCGCGAATACGAACGCTTCTGGAACGAAGACCGGAAAAACAAGGCAAAAGCTCTGGAACTAACGCCTGTACAGGTTTCTGTCCTGGCCTCGATTGTTGAATCGGAAACTGCAAAATCAGACGAGCTGAAACGTGTTGCGGGGCTTTATATCAACCGCCTGCACCGAAACATTCCCTTGCAGGCCGACCCGACCATTAAATATGCAGTGGGCGACTTTTCACTTCGCCGAATCATCAATAAACACCTCGAAATTGATTCGCCTTACAATACCTATAAAAATTTAGGGTTACCTCCGGGACCAATCTGTTTCCCGTCGGTTAGTTCCATTGATGCGGTATTGAATTACGAGAAGCACGACTTTATTTACATGTGTGCCAAAGAAGATTTTTCGGGATACCATAACTTTGCAAAAACACTGGCACAGCATAATCGTAATGCTACTAAATACAGGACTGCATTGGATAAGAATAAGATTTACAAATAGCCGAAAATATTTTAATTTTAAATGACAGATTTACTTCAGTTTATTAATCAGTTTCAAGCTCTTGATTCCAAAACTGAAGAGGCCATTAAAAACAGTTTTATTCAGGAGTTTTTCCCAAAGAATGAATTTCTTTTAAAGAAAGGACAAGTTTGCCAAAAGGTTCAATTTATTAGCTCAGGGCTTATACGCCGCTTTTACCTGGCCGATGGAATTGAATCCACAAAATGGCTCTATCACGATCGCCACTGGATTACTTCAATGTCCAGTTATTTCAATCAACAACCTTCTTTTGAATATTTCCAGGCTTGCGAAGATACTACAGTCTATTCTCTGAATTACAACGACGAACAGACGCTCTTACAATATCCTTTGTTCCTAAATTTTCATGTTGAATTTTTACGACGGTCAATTGCTAATTTCGATGAATTTCATTTTGTTTTCGGACAATTACCTACCCGGGAAAAATACCGCTACCTGCTTGAAAAGTTTCCACTCATTATACAACGGGCAAAACTAAAACATATAGCATCGCTGTTAAATATCAGCCAGGAAGCATTAAGTAGGATTCGTGCTTCAATTATTTGATCTTAGGTCAAATAATTTTTACTTACTTCTTCCAAACTTTGTATTTCACGAATAGCAATATTATGATTTCACAAAATGCAACTGTTGGAAAAAACTGTGTGTTGGGTAAAAACGTAAAAATTGGGAACCATTGTACGATTGAAAATGATGTGAGTATAGGCGATAATACAATCATTGACAACAATGTGTCGATCCTTAACGGAGCCAGAATCGGGAATAATTGCCATATTCATTCAGGCGCAGTTTTGTCGGGAATTCCTCAAGACCTGAAATACAAAGGCGAATACACAACGCTGGAAATCGGTGATGGAAACATTATTCGCGAATCGGTAACAATTAACAAAGGGACGCAGTCAAAAATGGTGACCCGAATCGGAAACAATAACCTGATTATGGCAAATGCCCACATTGGCCACGATTGCACAATTGGTAATAATTGCATCATTGGATTCAGCGTTGGAATTGCCGGAGAAGTAATTGTTAACGATTTTGCAAACATTAGCGGGCTAAGCGGAATTCACCAGTTTACAAAAATTGGGGAACACTGCATGATAGGCGGTTTAAGCAAAGTAGTGAAAGATATTCCGCCTTTTGTTGTCGCGGCCCGGGAGCCACTTTCATATGCCGGAATAAATGTTGTTGGATTAAAACGACAAGGTTTTGACACTCTAAAAATTAAAGAGTTACAGGAAATTTACCGGATCATTTTTCAGCAAGGTCATTCAACTTCTTTTGCCACTGAATACATCGAAACCAATTTCAAATATTCATATGAGCGGGACTTAATTACTTCCTTTGTTAAAAGTTCGGTTAGAGGAATTATTAAAGGATATTTCGAATAGTGTCAACCCCTTTTTACACACAATTCACTTCCCGTTCCAGTTCTACACCGAACTTTTCCTGAACCGATTGTTTTATTTTCTCCGAAAAATCCCATACTTCTTTTCCGCTGGCATTACCATAATTTACAAGCACGAGCGCCTGTTTTTCGTGAATGCCCACATTGCCTTCGCGTACGCCTTTCCATCCAGCTTGTTCAATCAGCCAGCCAGCCGCCAGTTTTGCTTTCCCCTCCCCTGCCGGATAGACAGGAAGCGTTTTGTAGGCAGCTTTCAAACTTTCGGCAAGTGAAGCTTCCACCACCGGGTTTTTAAAAAAACTTCCGGCATTGCCCAGCTCTTTTACATCGGGCAGTTTCGACGACCGGATTTCAATTACCGCCTCGCGAATCGTTTGCAAAGTAACAGCGCCTTTCTCCTTTACTTTTGCTTCAATATCGCCGTAACTCAGCTTAAATTCCGGAAATTTCTCCAGGCGAAAAACCACAGAAGTAATGATAAACCTGTTTTTCAGGTAGTTTTTAAAAATACTGTTGCGGTAAGCAAAACGACATTCATCTACCGAATACTCTCCCGGCATTTGCTTTTCAAGGTCGTAACCAATTACCTTTTCCACCACGGCACAAACTTCCTGCCCGTAAGCGCCAATATTTTGAACAGGCGCAGCGCCCACTGTACCCGGAATTAACGACAGGTTTTCTACTCCTCCCAAATTATAGCTGACACAAAACTCCACAAACTCATCCCAAATTTCGCCTGCACCAACTTCCAACCAGTAATTATTCCGGTCTTCGTTTACCGTTTTTATTCCGGGAACCATCGGGTGAATCACCAAACCGTCAAAATCGCTCAGAAAGAGAATATTGCTCCCCTCTCCCAACACAATCAGTTTTTCATCGCGCCAACTTTTATTGTCATGAAAAAAAACAGCCAGGTCCTGAACCTCTGTAAATTCAAAGAAGTATTTGGCTTTAACATCAATTCCAAAAGTGTTGTGGTCTTTCAGCGAGTAGTTTTCAAAAAAGCGGATCATGAATCAATAGTTTGCTGCAAAAATAGACGAATTGCCCAACTTTACTACACAATCCGTTTTTAAAGAACGAACGTTTGTTTGTTGATTTCTTCATAAACACTACAACGATTTATGGCATGTTTAACACCCACATACATTAATATTGTACATGTTGTAGTTTAATTCTTGAATATCCGTTTTTTATCATATGGCTTGTTTTTACGTCCTGCTGAACTTGTTTCAGCATCTCCTGGGTGGTGTTAATCCGCAATTTATGAGTGAGGCCCTGAAACGAGTTCAGGGTGACGTACTAATTATGACACATTACTGACAATCAAATTTAATTTATTTCGAGTATGGTTTTGATATTCTTTTCTAATCCGATCAAACTATCACCAATAATTTGCCAGACTTCCTCTGCATCAATACCAAAATAGTTATGGGCAATAATGTTCCTTAATCCAATAATCTTAGGCCAATCAAAAATATTGTTTGTAGAATTTATAAAATTATCAGAAAGTTTATCCGCCATTTCTCCTATCACAATAAAATTCATCATTGCGGCATCAAAAGATTTTGTGTCTTCATAAAAAGAATCAGCATCCGAATAGCTTTGGGTGTAATTTTTTATTTTACCGATCGAATCGACGATACTAATCAAACACGCAAAGTCTTTATGCGAAATGTTATACATACCTGATGTCAGCTTGTATATTATTTTTGAAAACAGGTTTAATGTATTTTAACCTGCAAATATCTACCGGTTTATTAAACCGATCCTGAATCTCTGATTTTAATTTTAACTTAAGGGAATACAAGTCCGGGGTATTGGGTTCAAACTCTACAACCAAATCAATATCACTTAAATCATTTTGTTCTTCTCGGGCAACGGAACCAAATAATCCGATCTTGGTCAGGTGATAATCATCCTGGAGCCTCTTTTTATTAACACTTAGATAATTTAATATGATATTTGCATTAATCATTACTTGTAATTTGGTACAACAAAGATAGTGAATTTCTTAATTGCCAATAATTCGAGCCGTATCGTGGATACTCCGTTTTTACTACCAACAACGTGAAAATAGCCCGTAATATTAATAACTGCTTATCCCTTTTAGTCAAGTAAAGATTTATCTTTGATACATGAACGAGATTGAGAAATATCCAAGAGATTTTCAGGAGTTTATCACGCAGTTCAAATGCGAGGCTGACTGTTGG
>JBKEDN010000237.1:0-7171 GCA_047975435.1 Draconibacterium sp.
TTTCACTACTTCTACGTTGAAATTTCCTTAAATAGCTGGTGCTATTCGCGTCAATTCCGCCTTGAATTAGTAAAAAATACTTCATAATACCTTTAATTTATAAAATTTAAACAGACTCTAACTTTTTTGAGCTGTGCAGCAATTTTTTTACTACCGGTAAGAAAACAAGAGTAGCGAATTCAGTGTTTAGTCCTAATTAATTAAGCCAAAAGAGTTGTGGTAATTTTTCAAAAAAGTAGTATTTTTCCGCACTTTAAGAAGGTAAAACACACGAATAAAGGCAAAAAGATTAAGTAGTGATGAGACGAATTAGCTGGATATATTTCTCCCTGATTTTCTTCTGTATGCAGGTTTTTGCAGTGCATGCAGATGATCAGGACAGCTACCCGTCGAGGATCGACAGCCTTCAAAATGTCATAAAGTCAAAGTCGGAAAAAGATGCAATTGCCGATCAGGTAGAACTGGTGTTATTGTACCTGGGGTTCGATAGGCAGAAAGCACAGGAATTAACCGTTTCGGTACTAGAAGCAGCAAGAAGTTCAGGTGATCAGAGGAGCATGATGCTTGCTTTTTATGTAAAAGGAAGGGTATTGGTTGAGCTGGAGCGCTACGAAGAATCACAGGTTTTTCTTAGCTCGGCACTAACAATTTCCAACAAAATAGAAGACAATTGGTACAAAGGTGAAATTTTATACCGCATAGGTACCAACTATCATTTTCTGGGTGACGAAATAGAGGCTTTAAACATATATAATCAGGCAGTTCAGGCCTGCCGTTTGTCGGATAACTTTAAAACACTGGCTTCTGCTTATTCCATGATGGGAACCGTTTTTCGAATGAATGGTTTGTACGATCGTGCCATCGAATACATCATTAAGGCAGAGTTGAATTACGAAAAGGCAGACCTTATTGAAGGCAGTGCCTGGGCCGATTATCTGTTGGGGCGCACTTATACCGATCTCGGGCTTCCGAATGAAGCCAGGGAATACCTGAACAAATCGCTGCAAACCTATATTCGTTTGTCGAAAATTGATGGCGACAAAGGTGGAATGGCCATTTGTTACGGGCAAATTGCTTTGCTGGATATTGCCGACGAAAACTTTGAACAAGCCCGGCAAAACATTGAAGAAGCCCGTAAGATTTATGCTGAAAACGGTTCAAAATTTGGAATGTCGAACACCTATAAAGATTTGGGAGTACTCGAATATTCGATGGGGAATTATAAAAAAGCCGAAGCCAGCTTAAAAACTGCCCTCGAAATGAAAAAAGGGGTAGGTGAGCTGTTGGGTTCTCCGAGTATCTACGAATATCTTGGTTTGTGTTTGATTGGGCAGGGACAGTTTAGTGAGGGAATAAGTACCATTCAGAAAGGCCTTGATCTGGCTGTTTCCAACGATCAGAAAAAAATTCAGCTCGACATTTATGAGAAACTTACCAAAGCTTATCTTAGCGTAGGTGACCATGCCAACGCCATTGAGTGCCAGAATAAACAAATTCAGATTCAGGATTTAATACTTGCAGGTGGCGGTAATATTAAGGCCAGCCAGCTTTCGGCAATGTATGAGCTCGACCAGAAAAACAACCAGATTGCAGAACTCGAAAAGCAAAATAAAATCAACGCCTTAAATCTTCGCCAGCAGCGGAGTACCCGGAACTTTATGATCAGTGCTATCGTGTTGGTTCTCGCAATTTTGGTGATTATTTTCTGGTTTAACCGGAAATTAAAACGTACAAATAAAGAGCTGAACGAATCCAATGCGGCAAAAGATAGGTTCTTTACCATTATTTCGCACGATTTGCGTGGGCCTACCGGATCGCTTGCTTCGTTTTTACAGCACCTGAATGCAAACTTTGATCATTTCTCGCAGAAAGAGCTAAAAGAAACGGTAGATGTAATGTGTAAATCGGCAGAGAATGTAAGCCAGCTGCTCGAAAACCTGCTTATCTGGGCACAGTCGCAGGCCTCAAAAATAGAATATTGTCCTGAACGGCTTAATCTTTCCGACTGTATCACAACTGCCATTTCCGGACTGTTGCAAATGGCAGAGAACAAAGAGATTACCCTTCGGTTTGACAAAAAGGATGACATCCTTGTTTTTGCCGATCGTAATATGTTGCAAACCATTTTGCGTAATATACTGAGCAATGCCATTAAGTTTACCCAAAGGGGAGGCCGGGTCAATATTCAACCCGAAGTAGGAATCAATGGCTCGGTGTTGGTTCGTATTTCAGACACCGGCGTAGGAATTGAAAAATCGAAACTTGCCCATATTTTTGATATCAGTAGTTCGTATCATACCCACGGTACAGAAAATGAAATGAGTACCGGACTGGGGCTGGTACTGGTAAAAGATTTTGTGGAGAAGAACAAGGGAAGTATTTCCATTGAAAGCGAAAAGGAAAAAGGCACTACCGTTTCGTTCTCTCTTCCGTTAATGCCTTCCCGGGCATAGAATTTCAAGCAGGGATTTTTTTAAGCCGTCACGTTACCCAAATAAGAATTATGATCAAAATAGTACCGCTTGCCGTGTTTGTTCATGGGCCTTTTTTATAACATTGTAAACAGCTTTCAATAAAAACAAACGAAAGCAGCGATTCTATGAAAACAGAAAAACTCACCATCAGCCAGATTGAGGTATATCAGTCGCCAATCAAATTAAAAGAGCCGTTTGTAATCTCGCTGGGGCCGCTGGAGTATGCTCAAAATCTTGTAGTTGTAATCCGCACACAGGAAGGTATTTCAGGTTTTGGAGAGTGTAGCCCTTTTATGACCATTAATGGCGAGAGTATGGAAACCGGGTTTGTGGTGTCGAAATATCTGTCCCAAATGTTACTCCGCGAAAACCCCCTGGATATTGCAGGCTGCTCGGCCGCAATGGATCGGGTTATTTATGGAAATTCGAGTGTAAAAAGTGCTTTTGATATTGCTTTGCACGACATTGCTGCGCAACACGCCGGCATGCCTTTGTACAGATATCTGGGAGGCGAAAACAACAAGGAACTGGTGAGCGATTACACCGTAAGTTTAGGTAGTTGCGATAAAATGGTGGCCGATGCATTGAAAATAAAAGCGGCGGGTTTTCGGGTGATTAAGGTAAAACTGGGTGAAAACGGGGAGCGAGATATTGAACGTATTCGGGCAATACGCCGGGCCATCGGCAACGAAATACCGCTGAGGCTCGATGCAAACCAGGGTTGGGGTGTAGATGAAGCCATTCGGGTTTTACAGGCGCTTGAACCCTTTAACATTCAGTTTTGCGAAGAGCCAATTCCCCGTTGGAATTTTATGGAATTATCAAAAGTTACAGTGCAATGCCGGATTCCGGTAATGGGCGATGAGTCGTGCTGCGACCACAACGATGCCAAACGACTGATTGATCAGAAAGCCTGCGATATGTTTAACATCAAACTCGGTAAGTCGTCGGGGATTTTCAAGGCTCTGAAAATTAAGGAACTTGCTGAACAGGCCGGGATGCCCTTGCAGGTGGGAGGTTTTCTTGAATCGAGGCTTGGTTTTACCGCTTCGGCACATTTTGCGTTGGCCGGGAAAACCATCCTTTTTAACGATTTTGATACGCCGCTGATGTTGGAAGAAGACCCCGTGATTGGCGGAATTACTTACGGGGAAAACGGGAAAGTCACTGTTCCGGATGTTCCGGGCCTGGGATTAACTGTTGATCCCGGATTTCTGAAAAAACAGGTATCTGCGGTATTCTCATAATTTTTTTTTGAACTGCCTGGCGGGAAAAATACATTCCCAATTTCTGTCGCTTATTTTCCGGAATTATAAGTTTTTACTGAACTTTGCAGTGCCGGGTTTTGGATTCCGGATGTTTGTTTTCAAAGCTGAGCATTGCAACTTTTTACCCAAAAGCTTGTTCCTTAAAAGCAAACAAACGGGAACTGTCCCGGGTGATAAAAACAATATTTTTTAAATTAACAAGCATGCAGGAATTTTCGAAGAACGATAAAATGGTACATCTTGTGCAGGCCAACCACAATCTTTTACCGGTCATCCATCGTTTTGGAATCCGGTTGGGATTTGGGAATAAAACGGTTGAAGAGCTGTGTCAGGCTTACGAGGTGAATTCCGATTTCTTTCTGGCCATTGTAAACACGTTTCATAATAAAAATTTTTTTCCGAAAGACCGTCTGCTTTCGTTTTCCCCACTTCTTTTGGTTGATTATCTGAAAAAAACACACCAATACTATGTCGATTATTCATTGCCGCGGTTGGAGAAACTCATTCATCGTTTGTTAATGAGTACCCCCGAGCAAAACAGCGAGATGCAGATGATCGAAAAGTTCTACCTGGCTTATAAAAAGAAATTGTTGAAACATTTCCAGGAAGAAGAACAGGATGTTTTTCCAATGGTTGAAAAGCTGGTTTTGGATCCGGGAAAAGTAACCGAAACAACGTTTGATGCAAATTTTGAGAAAGAGCACGAACATGTTGATTTTGAGTTGGACGACCTGAAAAATCTGATCTTAAAATACCTGGTTCCGGAGTATGATGAATTGGTTTGCAACAAGCTGATGGAAGAGATTTGTCATTTTGAAAGGGATATTCGTGACCACTCACGTATGGAAGATGCCATACTGATTCCGCAGGTAACCCGGCTTTTTAAAAAGGTTGACGAATGATAAAGGCAATCATAATCATACATCCGTCCGAAATTGTCAGGAAGGGATTGGCTGCCTTGCTGGAAGATGTGAAAAAAGTGAGGATTTGTAGTTTCCCTGATTTTCATAAGCTGAATTTGCAGGATATAAAAGCGATGCATCAGCTTTTGCTGTTTGTTCCGGCAAGCTGTAAATATGCACACGAGTTACTCGATTTGCGTACTGCCATCGGGCGGCACGAACTTGTGGGCCTGCTTTCCAGCGAAAAAGAAAACTACCTCGAAACTACCTTTGATCATCTGATTTCAATTGATGTACCGGCTAAACAAATACTTAAAATTGCGGAAGACTTTTTTGAAAACGATCCGGATACAGACAACGACGAACTGACAGTTCGGGAAAAGGAAGTGCTGCGCCTGATTGCGTTGGGATACACCAATAAATCCATTGCCGATACACTTTTTATCAGTACCCACACGGTTATATCGCACCGAAAAAACATTACCGAAAAACTGGGTATAAAATCCATTCCCGGGCTTACTGTTTATGCAATTATTCAGAAAATTGTGGTTTCGTCTGATATTTCACCCGACCAGCTGTCCTGATT
This sequence comes from Draconibacterium sp., assembly GCA_047975435.1. Taxonomy (GTDB): domain Bacteria; phylum Bacteroidota; class Bacteroidia; order Bacteroidales; family Prolixibacteraceae; genus Draconibacterium. The sequence goes on from JBKEDN010000237.1 coordinate 5,231, forward strand.
TTTTTTGAAATACCTCTAAAAACCCCTAAATGTTGGGATATTATTTTGCCCGGATCAAAATAATTTTGCGGCGAAATAAACCAATAAGTTTTATGAGAAGGATTACTGGAACTATTTTTCTGGCCTTGTTGCTAAGCGTAAATTTAGCAACCGTGGCTCAACCCAACACAGATAATAACGCGGCCACAACTCTTTTAAATTCAGAATCGAAACTATCGATCGGTGGATATGCACAAATCGATTATAATCAGCCCACAAAAGAAGGAGTGCGCCAAAACTCTACGCTCGATATTCATCGCCTGGTGTTGTTGTTTGCTTATCGTTTTAATGAAAAGACCAGTTTTGTAAGTGAAATTGAGCTGGAACATGTCGAAGAAATCTATGTTGAACAGGCATTTCTGAATCATGAGTTTCTGCCGTGGCTAAACCTGCGGGGTGGTTTAATGCTTGTTCCGATGGGGATTATCAATGAATACCACGAGCCACCTACTTTTAACGGAGTGGAACGTACAAATCTCGACAGTAAAATTGTACCTACAACCTGGCGCGAAATCGGCTTGGGCTTTTCCGGACGTTTTGATCAGGCATCGCTGAAATACCAGTTATATGTAATGAATGGTTTTAGCAGCTACGACGGTGCGGCAAAATTTCGCGGATCGGATGGATTTAGAAAAGGACGGCAAAAAGGCGCTGAATCATTTATGAGTTCGCCAACGCTGGCAGCCCGTGTTGATTATTACGGGATTGCGGGACTAAAACTGGGGGCGAGTACTTATGTGGGAAAATCGCAATCGAGTTTGTACGATGGATTAGACGACAATGATGTTGCAGGTTTGGCAATGGCCGATTCTTCAGTGGTGGACATTGCCATGCTGGGCCTCGATGCCCGTTACAGAACGGGAGGTTTTGAAGCACGTGCACAGTTTAACCTGGCCAATGTTTCCAACACTACGGAGTATAACAATTTTACCGGAGCCGATCTCGGAAGCCAAATGCTGGGCTGGTATCTCGAAGCTGCTTACGATGTTTTTTACAGTATGCAAAACGGCCAGCGACTGGTGCCTTTTGTTCGTTACGAGCACTACAATACCCATGCAAAAACCGCCGGTAGCTTAACGGCAAATAAATATTTTGACCGAACTGACATTACAATTGGTGCAGGCTGGTGGCTGGCTTCGGGCGCTGTTTTAAAAGCCGATTATCAGTTTTTTGATACAGCTGCCGGAAGTGCCGGAGGCCAGTTGAATATGGGAATAGGAATTTGGTTTTAACGCTTTTAAACATGATACGTAATTTATTTTTTGTATGCCTTTTAACTGCTGTCGGTGTCGCTGGCCCGGCAGCAGATTTTTACCCGGAGGAAAAAGCAGCAGCTTCACTTCAAAAAGCTTTAAAAACAAAACAGGTGGAAATCACCGGTCGTTTTGATTTTACAGAACAGGTCAGGGACCAGCGGAAAACAGTGGTGTACCGGTTTACATGCGATAGTAACCCGGATGCTTTATTTGCCGTTTTTACCGAGTCGAAGGGACGATACGATATGTTTGATTACCTGATTCTAACCAATGAAAACGGAAAAGTTGAGCTGGTACGTGTTCTGAAATACCGTTCGGAACATGGAGGGGAGGTTGCATCGCGTAAGTGGCTTTCACAATTTGAAGCCTATTCGGGGGGCCGGCTGATTTATGGTGAAGATATTTCTGCCATTTCAGGAGCTACCCGCTCGGCAATGTCGATTACCCGCGATATTCCTGAAATAATTCAGCTGCTACAAAATGAATTGCTAAAAAAGTAAGCCTGATTTGTTTTTCATAAATCATTGAGAGACTGTTTAAAATTTATCGAATCATTCTATTATTCGTCTTTTTCACTACTTCTGCGTTGAAATTTCCTTAAATAGCTGGTGCTATTCGCGTCAATTCCGCCTTGAATTAGTAAAAA
>JBKEDN010000293.1:0-7952 GCA_047975435.1 Draconibacterium sp.
CTGTTTGTCCCTGTTGCTTTGTATCTTGTCCTCATTGTATAAGAATATGCTCCTAAGATACTATTTACTATTATAATAGGCTGATTGGTAGATTTTTAATTTTTAGAGGTTTCCTTTAATACATCGCCGGAAAATCCGTTTGCCCAACCCTTTTGTAAAACAGGGGTGGTTTTAACGAATTTCAAGCGCGTGCGTTTCATAGTTTTCTTTTTTCTCTGTTTATATTCTTTGAGGCTATAAAAGCGAAGTTGAAGGGGGCAACCTCTGTTGAACTCCCCTTACAACTTCTAGCAAACCTATCTTTATTTCACTTCAATAACGGCGTATTTCGAAACCTTCCAGAACTCATCGGGGTTGTCGATTTGCAGATATGCGATCATACCATTTTCTTCAACAAAACTGTACGAACTATCCGGGTGTTCTGAGATTACTTTTGCTTTGTGCGAAAACAATGGGATGGTTTTGGTATCGCGAATGTCGAGCTGGGTGAAATATGTATCTTCCAGATCGTTTTGCAGCGAAACATGTCTTCCAATTCCCAGGAAACCACCGTCTTTTGTAAGTACCCCATTTTCGGCCAGTTCTTTATAAGTTCCGTAGGCAATAAAACCTTTGTTCAGCGCATCGGTTGTTTGCTCAATTACCTGGTCTCTGAGTTGCAGTGTGTCGGTTTGTTGAGCAATCATAAAAGCCATTGTGTCAACTTTCTGGTTCAGTTCGGCCAGCATAATGTCTTTTTCTTCAATCTGTTGCTGCAACATGGCAATTTCATTGTTTTGGTCTTCGATGTTCTGGTTTAGAGCCGCAATTTTCTTTTTGAACGAGCTCAGTTCAATACCCGACCTTTTAAGTTTCTTTTCAAGTTGCGCAATATGTTCGCTGCTTTTTTCAAGCATTTCATTCATCATTTTTATGTCGTCAACAATGGCTTGTTTTTGGTCGCGCCCTCCTTCCTGCTCGGTTTCGAGCGATAATTGCTGGCGTTTTTCTTTGATGAATTTCAGGTTTTCTTCAATTTCATTGAATGCTGTCATCAACTCATTTACCATCGAATCACGCTCCTGGATTTCGGTGTCCATATCTACTTTCTCAGACTGGAGGGAATTAATCTCCTGATTTTTTTGATTGTAAATGGATACTCCCGTGTAAATAATAATAACCAACATGACTGCCACGAGAAGTAAACTTGCTATCTGCGATTTTTTCATTTTTTTCATGACTTAATCTCCTATTGATTTTGAATTGATTGATGCACGCCAATAGCCAAGTGTTGTGCCATGTTTTTAAATGTCGTCTAAATGTCGGATAATGAAATGGTTGAGAAAACAGTAGTTTGGAGGGATTCTATCAGAATGATAGGAAAATTATCAAATTGATAAATAAAAGACTAATCTTCTTTTAGCATCCGGTAGATGGTAGCTACCCCAACACCCAGTTTGTCGGCAACAATTTTGGGTTTGTTGTCGTTTTGTAACATCAGTTTATTTACCAACCGTAAATTATACTCGCGTAAAGTCATGTTTTCCGAGAAAATGTTTTCCATATTTTCGGAGTCGTCGAGAATGAGGTGTTCAGCAAGAATTTCTGTTTCATCAGCCAGGGTAGTGGCCAGTTCAACCACCGATTTTAGCTCGCGCACATTTCCCGGAAACGAATAGCTCAAAAGTTTTCTGGTAGCTGAAGCCGCGAGTGTTTTGGGCTCCAGTTTATTCTCTTCACAAAACGAGGCAATAAAACTCCTGGCCAGCAAAATTACATCGTTGCCACGTTCGCGCAATGGAGGCAAGTCAATTGGTAAGCCGTACAAACGGTAGTATAAATCCTGTCTGAAATTTCCCTTTTTAACTTCTTCCAGCAGGTTTTTATTGGTAGCTATAATAATGCGGCAATCTATTTTAACGGCCTGATTGCTTCCAATCCGGGTAATTTCTTTTTCCTGTAGTGCCCGTAATAATTTCGCCTGCAACGAAATTTCCATTTCAGCAATTTCATCCAAAAACAAAGTTCCTGTATTGGCTTCTTCAAACTTACCGATCCTCCGGGCAGCAGCTCCAGTAAAAGCTCCTTTTTCGTGTCCAAACAGTTCGCTTTCAATCAGGTCTTTAGGAATGGCAGCCATGTTTACCGCTACAAAAGGTTTTTTGGCACGTTGCGAGTTGTAGTGAATTGCTTTTGCAACCAGTTCTTTTCCGGTGCCGGTTTCGCCGGTAACCGAAACCGTTACATTGGTGCGGGTGGCTTTCTCAATTAAATCAAATATTTTTTGAGTAGCCGGGCTGTTTCCCACAATCGTATTTTGGTAGCTGTACTTTTTGCGAACTTCTTTGCGCAATGTTTTTATTTCGTCTTTTAACCTGAACTCTTTACGGATGTTACTAACCGTGTTGAGAAGCCTTTCCCGAATGTCTTTCGATTTTACGATGTAATCATAAGCTCCGTGTTTTAAAAGCTCAACTACTACCTCAATGTCTTCCTGTTCTGAAATAAGAATTACCTGAATGTCTTCGTTAATTTCCTTTACCTGCTTTAAAACTTCCAGGCCCTTCATGTCGGGCAGCCGGTAATCGAGGGTAATCACATCGGGTTGCTGGTGAAGCTGCTCTAGGCAACTTTTCCCATCCGGAAACGACCGGATTTCGTAATCGGGATTTAGCGATAAGTTATGGACCAACAAGCGGTTGTACCACTCATCGTCTTCTACAACAAATATTTTGAACGTTTTTGAATTCATACACAACGAGAAACTGCAGGCCGTGCCCGCAACAAATTTATCCAATATCGGTTACTGCACAACGAAAAGATGGTGTCAATCTTTAAATTTATTTTCAAGTATGTTTTGCAAATGTTTGTTCAGGATATCTATTTCGGTTTTCAGTTGATCGAATTTTGTTTCAATTTTAGCAGTCTCGGAAGCAGATTCAGCCATTTGTTGTAGATCTTTAACTGTTGAGTAAACCGCCATAATATTCATGTGTTTTAGCGGGGCGGCCATTTTATGCGCTAAATCGGCTACCTGCTGCCATTCTTTACGATGGATGCTTTGCTCAATTTTTTTCAGATTTTCCCGGCTCGATGTCAGAAATATCTGAATCATCTCTTTTAAAAACACTTTATCGCCGCCGGCCATATTCATTAATTCATCAAAATCGGGTTGAATAATTTGCTTTTCAGCTTCCGGACTCTGAGTAGTATCTGCAAAATTATCGAGTGTTTTTACGATAACAGAATAAAGCTCGGCTTCTTTAAACGGTTTCTCCAGAAAGGCATCAAAAGTACCGGCAAAGTCATCCTGGTTTTTGTTGGCCGAAAGGGCGATAACCAGCGCTGTGCTTCCTTTTTCTTTTAACTGCTTAGAGGCTTCAATCCCATTTAAAACCGGCATGCGGATGTCCATCATTATTAAACGGTAAGCATTTTGGGCGGCCATGTTAACAGCTTGTTGCCCGTTTTCGGCTTCATCGAATTCAATTTGCCATTTTTCAAAAATATTTTTTAGCAAATGACGGTTAAATTCTTCATCATCAACAATTAATACTTTTTCGTTTTTTAGTTGTTCCGGGGCAGGGTAACTTTTAACTGCCTGAATAATATTCTCCGGATTTCCTATCCGGAAGGGGATCGTAAGCGTAAACGTTGTTCCGGTACCCATTTCACTTTTCAGCGCAATTTCCCCATTTAAAAGGCTTACCAGTTTTTTTACAATATAAAGTCCGAGCCCGGTTCCTCCCGCTTTTTTGTTTGCATCGGTTTCAAGCTGAACAAAATCATCAAATATTTTCTCGCGGTCGTTCTCCGAAATTCCTATTCCGGTATCGGAAACTTCAAATTGGAGTCGCCCTTCGTCTCCGTTTTTATTAATTACAGTAGCTTTTAACGATACCAAACCTTCATCGGTAAATTTGATGGCGTTGGTAACCAGGTTGTTGAGAATCTGTTTTAGCCGGGTTTCATCGCTGTATATAACAAGTCCTTCTGTGTTTTCCTTGATTACCTCAAACTGAATTTTCTTTGATCTTGCGACATCGCGATTAAATAACTCTATCTTCTCCAGCAAATCATTCACGAGAAAATCTGTAGGGAGCAATTGAATGCGTTGGTTTTCAATACGTGTAAAGTCGAAAGTATCGTTTACCAGGTCGATTAAATGCCGAGTAGATTTATAAATTACCTCCAGGTCTTTCCGGTTTTTCTCGTTTTTTGCGCGTTGTAAAAGTTGCTCCGATAAACCATGGATTGCATTCACCGGTGTACGCATCTCGTGACTTACGGTGGCCACAAAAAGCTCTTTGGTTCGTGCCAGCTGTTCGGCGTGGTTTTTAGCTTCTTTCAGTACTTTTTGGTACGAACGTGCTTTGCGCAAATCTCTAAAAAATAAAACCAGGATAAGAAGCATCAGCAAAATTACGGTAAGCGCAAAAAGGGTAAGCCGTTTGTAGGTTTGAGAGGCCAAAAGGTCGGCATGTTGTGTTTTTTGAAGCAGACTTTGTTGTTCCTGTAATTCAAGTTTCGAAATCAGTTCAGCCAATGCATTGTTAATCTCCAGGTTTTTTTGCATCAACGTGGTTTCGCGTGTGGTGAGTGCTTTGTTTCGTGCTGCAATTTCTTTTTCCAATGCTGCAATATCTTCGCGCATCGATTGTTGTTCAACGGTTCTGTCAACGATAATTGGTTGGGGAGGTTCGGGTTTCTTGCCAAACCAACGTCTTAAAAAGCCTGCTTTTTCAGGTTCCTCAAAACGAATGGTGTCTTTTACAACCACCATTGTATCCAGTTTGTCGAAATACTGTGTGAAGGTTTTATGTTCGTCTTCTTTTGAAAGATGCAGGTTCAGGATGTTTTTCCAAACCAGCAGCTTTTGGCGCGACAACACCAGTAACGAATCGACCGGTTCGTGCGCAGCAGTGTCTGAAACGGCATAATGCTGAAGTTCGATTAATTTACTTTCGATGGTATTGTTGAGGTCATAATACGTTTCGAGATAGGTTTTGTTTTGGCTGAGCGAATACAGTTTTACGGAATTTTCTACTTCTCCGAGGTCTGTATTCAGGTCTTTTACCATAATCAGTTTATAGTCGGGCCGCGCTTCGTTAAGCCACGAATCTACAATTTCCGAAATGCTTTTGTAAACCAGGTTTCCCGAAAGTGCCAACAGTGCAAGCATCACAGCTGTTATAAGAAGAATTGGTATTTCAATTTTAATTTTTTGCATCAGAAAAACTGTTTTGCAGGTACGAATTTAATCAATCGCTCTTGAAACTATCTAAAATTTGGGAAAGCAGTACAGCTATTAACGTGAAAAATGAATACACATTGTTTTGAAAATGAATCAGTCAACTCGATATTGTAACTTTTTTACTTCCGGGAAGTCTGAATTCCAAAAGATTGTTAAATCAATTGGTACTTGTTGATTGTTATTTCTTTAATGCATTAAAAAAGGATACTTTTGTCCGTTCAAATTTAGATAATATATAAAACAGAATAAAAATGGCAGAAAATCAGAAAACTTTACTGGTGATTCTCGATGGTTGGGGAATTGGTGATGGTTCGAAAAATGATATCGTGTCAACGGCTCCGACACCTTTTATGGATTCGCTGATGGAAAAATATCCGCACTCGCAGTTGCTTGCCTGTGGCGAAAACGTTGGATTACCTGATGGTCAAATGGGGAACTCCGAAGTAGGCCACCTGAATATTGGAGCAGGCCGTATTTTGTATCAGGATATGGTGAAAATTACCAAAGCCATTCGTGACAAGTCGTTGTGGAAGCAACCACAAATTCTGAAAGCTTACAATTACGCAAAAGACAATAATAAGAAAGTTCACCTGATTGGCTTGATTGGCCCCGGTGGAGTTCATGCATTGAGTTCGCATATGGTAGCGCTTTGTCAAATGGCTACCGACATGGGTTTGCAGGATGTTTTTGTACATGGGTTAACTGATGGCCGTGATACAGACCCGCGTTCGGGTTATGGTTTTATTGAAAGCGACCTGAAAGCGCTGGAAGGAACAAACGGGAAATTTGCTTCGCTGATTGGTCGTTACTATGGTATGGACCGCGACAATAATTTTGACCGCCTGAAACTGGCTTACGATCTTTATACCGAAGGGAAAGGTGAAAAATCAACCGATATTTTGGCCAGTATCCAGAAATCGTACGATAACGGAGTTACCGACGAATTTATGAAGCCAATTGTAATGGTTGACGAAGCCGGTGAACCACTGGCTAAAATCGAAGAAGGTGACGTGGTTATTTGTTTTAATTTCCGTACCGACCGTTTGCGCCAGACTACCATTGCTTTTACGCAGAAAGATTTGCCCGAATTTGGAATGCACACCATGGATTTGCAATGGTACACAATGACCAACTATAAAGCCGATTTTAAAGATGTTAACGTAATTTTCGATAAAGAAAACGTGGTAAACACCATGGGTGAGGTGGTTGCAAAAGCAGGCTTGAAACAGATCAGAATTGCTGAAACCGAAAAATATGCACACGTTACATTTTTCTTTAGCGGCGGCCGCGAGGCAGAATTCGAAGGAGAAAGCCGGATTCTTATCCAGTCTCCAAAGGTTCCGACATACGACCTTCAGCCTGAAATGTCGGCACCCGGAATTCGCGATGCAATTGTTCCAAAACTTGAAAACGGAGAGGCAGATTTTGTTTGCCTGAATTTTGCCAACGGTGATATGGTTGGACATACCGGAGTTTACGAAGCAATTTATAAAGCAATTGTAGCTGTTGATGGCTGTTTAAAAGAAGTGGTAACAGCTGCACAAAAAGGTGGTTACGATATTATGGTTATTGCCGACCATGGTAATGCCGACAATGCCGTAAACCAGGATGGATCGGAAAATACGGCCCATTCGCTGAATCCGGTGCCTTGTGTATTTGTAACCGAAAAACAAGGTATTATATTGCAAAACGGGGTGTTGGCTGATGTAGCACCAACGTTGTTAACAGATATGGGGCTGGAAGTTCCGGCAGAAATGACCGGGAAAAACCTGATCGTAAAGTAAAAGCTATTACATAAATATCGGCCGTCGTTTTCTGATACTGAAAATGACGGCCGATGTGGTTATAACATGATAAAAACAGAATGGTGATTGAAATTGGAAGAGCGATATTAAGTCGTGACATTTTTGAGGAACATTTTCTTTGTGATATCCTGAAATGTAAGGGCGCCTGCTGTATTGAAGGAGATTCGGGAGCTCCGCTTACCGATGAAGAAGCCATTCAAATTGAAAAAGATTATCCACTGTTTGAAGCGTATCTTCCAAAGAAACATAAAAAGGAAGTTGAAAAACAGGGATATTCGGTGATTGACAGTGATGGGGATTTGGTAACTCCATTGGTAAACAATCGTCAATGTGTATATTCGTTTTACAACGAAAAAGATATTTTGCAATGTGCGATTGAAAAAGCTTTCCTCGAAGGTAAAACAAAATTCAGGAAGCCGGTTTCCTGTCATTTATTCCCGATACGGATTACTGAATACCGGAATTTTGATGCGGTAAATTACCAGCAATTAAAAATCTGCAAACCCGGGCGAAAGTGCGGGGCTTCACAAAAACTTCCGCTCTATAAATTTCTGAAAGAACCACTTATCCGAAAATACGGAGAAGACTGGTATAAGGAGGTAGTTATTGCAGCTGATTACCTGGAATCTTCGGAATAATCACTTTTTCAGTATAACTCTTCGTCTGTTTAAAACGTCGTGACCTCAAGATCTTTTTTTCGTGAAGCGGAAAATAGTCGATCTCCCGGTCCGGTTGAGATTTTCGGTATTTTCAGTAACTTTAGGTTTCTGTTATTTTGAACAAACGTAGTTTTAATGTAACCATTCGGCCAACCCCGTCTTGTTTTTGTAGACGGAGTGGTTTTCTTTCAAAGTTTCTTTAAAATGTTCGGAGAACTTTGAGCGGTTTAGGAGTGACTTTGGCTTAGGGGTTTG
>JBKEDN010000294.1:0-4752 GCA_047975435.1 Draconibacterium sp.
GATTTTCCCATGTGATGATTCAGAACTGCCCCTAAAGTCTATTTTATTCAATTTTCCGGTTTATAAGGACGGTGGAGATGTTTACGAATTTTTGTGGGACAAAAGTACGCACGTTTCCACGTGATGAGTGTGTGGAAACATGTCAACAGGTTGGATTTTCTCAATTTGGTAAAATGCGTCCAAAATTGCAATGTCTCGTGCCTGTGTTGCAGGGTTACAACTAACATAAACAATACGGTCGGGAGCCATTCGAATAATGGTTTGAACCACATCAGCATGCATTCCGGCCCGGGGCGGATCCGTAATTACAACCTCCGGTCTGCCATTCTCTTTAACAAAATCATCGTTTAATACATTTTTCATATCCCCTGCATAAAACGATGTGTTTGTTATGTTATTGAAAGATGCGTTTTCTTTTGCATCTTCTATGGCTTCGGGCACATATTCAATCCCCACTACTTTCCCCGCATTGCGTGCTACAAAATTTGCAATGGTACCGGTACCTGTATATAAATCATACACGGTCTCCTCTCCTGTTAATTCGGCAAAATCACGGGCTACCTTGTACAAATTATAAGCTTGCTCCGAGTTGGTTTGGTAAAAACTCTTGGCTCCTATTTTAAACTGCAACCCTTCCATTTCTTCCAAAATATATTCTCTTCCCGAAAACAATTCTATTTTTTGATCCGTAATCGTATCGTTCCCTTTTGAATTAATAACGTATAATAAAGAAGTTATATCAGGAAATTCATTTTTCAGGGCATTAAGAAGTTTTATCCGCTTTTCCCGGTCTTCGTAGTAGAATGTTAAAATAACCATTACCTCGCCGGTGGAAGAAGTCCTGACGATCATTGTCCGCAAAAAGCCGTTCTGATCTTTGATATCAAAAAAACTCAGATCGTTCTGCATCGCATAGTCGTAAATGAAATTACGTATTTGGTTGGAAGGGTCGGGCTGCAACCAGCATTTGTCAATATTAATTACTTTGTCGAACAGTCCGGGAACATGAAAACCCAATGCGTTTGTGTTTCCAATCTCGTCACCGTTTTCAATTTCATCAAATGTCAACCAACGTTTATTTGAAAAAGTAAACTCAAGCTTGTTTCGATAAAAACGGTCTTTCTCTGACGCAAGAATCGGCATTACTCCAGGGATTGAAAGCCTGCCAATCCGTGTAAGTTGATCACTCACCTGCTTTTGCTTGTAAAACAATTGTTTCTCGTATGGCAGCATTTGCCACTTGCATCCACCGCAAACGCCAAAATGTTCGCAAAAGGCATCTATCCGGTCGTCTGAATATGATTTATACGTACGGATAAATGCTTCCTGGTACCGCTTTCTTTTTTTGGTAACCTGTAAATCTACAACGTCGCCAGGAATGGCCATTGAAGTAAAAACAACCATCTCTCCAACCCGGGCTAATGCCTTTCCTTCTGCACCTATGTCCTCTATCCGAACGTTCTCGTAAAAAGGTTTCTTTCTATTTCTTGCCACCGTTAACAATTTTGGTGCAAATATAATTCAATCTTACACATGGCATTATGATTATGACGCCTTATGATTCCCAAATAAAATTTTAAATTCCCAAAATGAAAAAACTACCTATCTGCAAGCATACAAAACCAATTTTATGTTTGGTTTCTATTTTGTCTAAAAATCATTTAATTATATTTGCTATTGATTTAATGGTTGGTTTTATTTTCAATAAGTAAAACTGAATAGGGGAAAGCGACTTCTGTATTTATGATTGGTTTTGTGTTTAGGGGTTTGTAAATTATCAATCATCTTCAAAAAGTGTCCATAGTGCTTTCCCCTTCCTTTTTTACCCGCAAGGGTATTTTTTTTGCCCTTAACACTTCCATTTATTTCCTGCACGATTGATTATATTTGCGCGATTCAGAATTAATTATGATTTCTTTAGATAAAATAAATTTAAGTTTTGGCGGTTTTGAGCTCTTCAAAGAGATTAGTTTTTTGATCAACCCCAAAGACCGCATTGGGCTGATTGGGAAAAATGGTGCCGGAAAAACCACTTTATTAAAAATCATTAGTGGTTTTGATAGTCCCACTTCCGGAAGTGTTGGAATTTCAAAAGATGTAAGCATTGGTTACCTGCCACAACAAATGAAAGTTTCTGACACCCGATCGTTAAAGGCCGAGACAACGCAGGCCTTCAAAGAGATTATTCGTCTTGAAAAAGATATTGCACAGTTAAACAACGAAATTGCAGAAAGTACAGACTTCCATTCTACCGATTACCTGAACAAGCTGGACCGTGTTACTGAATTACACGAGCGCTTTCAGTTATTGGGTGGCGACAATTACGAAGCAGAACTGGAAAGAACCTTATTGGGATTGGGCTTTGAACGCTCAGATTTCGATCGTCCCACATCTGAATTTAGCGGCGGATGGCGAATGCGTGTTGAACTGGCCAAACTCCTGCTTCAAAAGCCAGATGTTTTTCTGCTTGATGAGCCGACCAACCACCTCGATATTGAATCGATTCAGTGGCTGGAAGATTTTCTAAAAGAATACAAAGGAGCTGTAGTCTTGGTTTCGCACGATAAAACCTTTCTGAACGCTGTTTGCAACCGTACCATTGAAATATCGCTGGGGAAAATTCTGGATCAGAAAATGAATTACTCAGCTTTTATAAAATGGAAAGAAGAACAGAAGGAGATTAACCTGGCAGCATATCGAAATCAGCAAAAAATGATTGATGATACTGAAAAGTTCATCGAAAGATTTCGGTACAAAGCCTCTAAAGCTGTGCAAGTTCAGTCGCGCATTAAACAGCTCGAAAAAATAGACCGGATTGAAATTGAAGAGGAAGACAATGCGGCCCTTAAACTCAACTTTCCGCCGGCGCCCCGCTCAGGGAAAGTAGTTGTTTCGGCCAAACACATTACCAAAGCTTACGGCTCACACCTTGTGCTGGATGACATTGACCTTACCATTGAGCATGGAGAGTTGGTGGCCTTTGTAGGAAGAAACGGTGAAGGCAAAACAACGCTCGCCCGAATTATTATGAATGAGCTGGACCACAAAGGAAATATGCAGCTCGGGCACAATGTAAAAGTGGGTTATTTTGCACAAAACCAGGCTCAGCTTTTAAACGAAGAACTAACCATTTTTGAAACGATCGATGAAATAGCAGTTGGCGAAATACGAACTAAAATCAGGGATATTCTGGCAGCCTTTCTATTTCGTGGAGAAGACATCGACAAAAAGGTAAAGGTGCTGAGTGGAGGAGAAAAATCGCGACTGGCAATGATAAAACTAATGCTCGAGCCTGTTAACTTTTTAATACTCGATGAGCCTACCAACCACCTCGACATGCGTTCAAAAGAAATTCTAAAGAATGCCCTGGCCAACTTTACCGGAACGGTCCTGGTTGTTTCTCACGACCGCGATTTTCTGGATGGGCTGGTAAATTGTGTATATGAATTCAGAAACAAAAAAGTAAAAGAACACCTGGGTGGTATTTTTGATTTTCTGTACCGTAAAAAAATGGAATCGTTAAAAGAACTGGAAGTAAAGAACAACGCTTCGAAAGTTGTTAGCTCTGCAAAAAATGAAACTATCAGAAATGAAATTAGCTTTGAAGAACAAAAAGAAATTCGCAGAAATATAACACGCTCAGAAAAACAGGTTTTGAATGCAGAGCAGAAAATAGCTGATTTAGAAGCTGAAATTGAAAAAATTGACAAAATACTATCCTCATCTACCCAAATCGACGACCACAGTTTATTTAACACCTACGAAGATTTAAAAAAGCAGCTTGAAAAAATGATGCATGAATGGGAAAATGCAAATGAGGAGTTGGAGGCATGGAAAATTAAAAAAACCTGGTAACTTCAGAAACAATACATTGTTACACTTTTATTAAGAGCAGAAATGAACAACGACGACTTTTTATTTGGGACACGTGCTGTGATTGAAGCAATACGGACCGGGAAAACCATCGATAAAGTACTCATAAAAAAGGGCTTGAAAAATGAACTTTCCTCTGAATTGCTGCAACTGCTAAAGGAAAACAGTATTGCGTTTCAATTTGTTCCGGTAGAAAAAATCAATCGTTTTACCCGGAAAAACCACCAGGGAGTTATCGCACTGCTCTCCCCTATTGAATTCGATAACATCGAAAATATACTGCCCGGAATTTTTGAAGCCGGAGCCACACCGCTCATTTTGGTTCTTGACCAAATAACCGACGTAAGAAACTTTGGCGCCATTGCCCGGTCGGCAGAATGTGCCGGTGTACATACCATTGTTATTCCAGAAAAGGGAATGGCCCGAATTGGCGCAGATGCCGTTAAAACCTCAGCCGGAGCTATTCATCACCTACCCATTTGCAAAGTTGCAAACCTGGAAAAAACAATAAAATTTCTGAAAGACTCCGGAATACGCATTGTAGCTGCAACTGAAAAAGGAGATAAAACATATACTTCTTCCGATTTCAAAGGGCCGCTTGCCATTGTTATGGGATCGGAATACACAGGGATCTCATCCAACATTCTGAAGTTAACCGATGAACAACTAAAAATTCCGATCCTTGGAAAGATTGAATCGCTGAATGTTTCAGTTTCTGCTGCACTTATGATTTACGAGGCGGTCAGGCAACGTAATTAATTAGGTAACCTCTAAAAATTAGTTTTATGAAGCATGTCTATTCTTCTGTTAATGAAGTTGCCATCCATTTTCAATCATCATTTTCCTTTTCGTTCAATTTTCAGCCATAATTTCATTGGT
>JBKEDN010000007.1:0-20470 GCA_047975435.1 Draconibacterium sp.
CAATGAAATTATGGCTGAAAATTGAACGAAAAGGAAAATGATGATTGAAAATGGATGGCAACTTCATTAACAGAAGAATAGACATGCTTCATAAAACTAATTTTTAGAGGTTACCATAAACTAAAAACCAAAACGTCATGCGACTAGAATTTTGTAAAATAGAGGAAGCCAACGATCTTTTGAATCAACTTATTGAACATCATCCCCAGGCAATCTTTCTTACCGACCACGATTTTAAAATCAAGTTTTACAACAAATCGTTTCAGGTACTTACTGAAAGCAGCAAAAGCGACATTCTTGATCACGAGTTTTGCGAAATTATGGGTTGTACACAACGCGAAAAGCTGCACGATACGAAAGAAAATCTCTGCAAATATTGTCAGTTACGAGATCTGCTTTCGGGCTCCAACCTGTCGGAAGTAGAACTGATCCGTGATTTTGTGATCAACAACCGGGTAAAAACCAAACATCTGCACATTGATGCGCACAGGGTGGTAATGGACGGGCACAAATACCGCCTGCTGGTGATTGATGACCGGACGGTTAAAAATAAAATTGACTGAAAAGATTATTTCCCAGTCTGAAACTCTTTGCCACAAAAACAACCACACCCAACAATAGATATTGTGAAATATTTGCAATCAGCAAAATCACTTAAAAGACTAACATCTTCCCTCAGATGGAAATCCACCAGATTAAAATTACAATTCTGTTCTCCACCAAATTACGCTCATAAACTGTTCTTAAGATTCGTTTCTTAGACCTAATCTAAATTATCGGAAACAGCAAACTACATTTCCATCTTATTTTTAAAATGCTATTTTTGTTATAACTGATTTTTAACAAAATGCATTCACAAACCCGATCATTTTACGATTAAATACAGAGCAATTAATAATGAACTTCCTGACCTTAAAAAAATGCAAAATATTTTTACTGCTGTTTGCTTTCGTCAGCAGTTTGCAGGCCGCACAAAATAATGCTGTCCTTTTATCTCAAAAAACATCGGTTACCATAAAAAACAATAAACTCAGCCGGCATTCAGAATACGAGGTTTGCATTTTCAACAGAGAAGGGGAAATATATACCGATATTGAGATTCCGTTTTCAAAAATGAATAAACTGTCGGCCCTGTCGGCATGTATAAAAACAATTGACGGAGAAGTCATTAAAAAACTGAGCAAAAGCGATATCAGCGAACGTAACTCTTATCCCAATTATTCGTTTTATGAAGATCAGTTTGTAAAGGAGTTTACCTTAACGCACAATCAATACCCTTACATTATTTGCTATGAATTTGATGAAAAAGAAGACGAATTTATTTATATCGACAACTGGTACCCGATTCTGGATTATAATATCCCAACCGTGCAGGCAACTTTAACCATCCAGGTTCCCAAAAACTACAAAATACATTTTCACACTCAGTTTGTGAGCGAGTCTCCCAAAGATTCAGTGGAGGACAATTATGTTTATCGGTGGGCAACCAGTTACGACGGACACCTGGCGGATGAAGTTTTTGCCCCGCCCCTGTATAATTTTTTGCCCATGGTAACGGCTGTGTCCCAAAATTTTAAATACGACGTGGAGGGATCGTTTGCTTCCTGGCAGAGTTACGGGCTTTGGCAATATAACCTGATCAAAGATATTACCGACCTTCCGGACGAAGAGATATTAAAAACAAAACGGTTAACACAGGGCATGACAGACAAAAAACAGATTGTTAAAAAGCTCTTTCACTATTTACAGGATGAGACACGATATATTAACATCAGCATTGAAACGGGTGGGTTAAAGCCTTATCCGGCAAGTTATGTAGCGCAAAACCGCTATGGCGATTGCAAAGCGCTTAGCAATTATTTCAGGGCAATGCTAAAATCTCAGAATATTGAATCGTTTTATACAAAGATTGCTGCCGGCGAAACAATTGATCCGATCAACCACAGCTTACCTTCTCAGCAATCGAACCACATAATTATCTGTGTTCCTGTTGAAAACAGCGACACTTTATGGGTAGATTGTACTTCGGATGATCCTTTTAACTATGTTGGGACGTTTATTCAAAACCGGGAAGTATTTGTCATCAACAATGACAAAAGCTTTTTTTCAAAAACACCTGCATTACAAGCAAACCAGGTTTTGCAAGAACGAAATGCCAGCTTGAAATACGAGGATAACAACTTAGTATCTGCCGAATTTAAAACCACATACCGCGGGAAGCAATTTGAAATGCTAAACCAGATCAACAATGCTTTTAAAGAAAATAAAAAGGAAGAAATCATCCGCGACCATATTATTGACAACAAATTTGAGCCGGTCAGCATAAATCTTACGAAATACGACCGCGATTCTGCAAAAATCACATTGGAATATTCGGCCCGGTCCAGTGAGGTTTATAAAGAATACGGAAACGATCTTATTATCAAAATACTCCCGTTTAGTCTTACTAAATTTGAAGTGCCCGATGAACGAAAACTTCCGGTACAGATTGATTATCCGATCTGTCAAAAAGATACACTTCGATATACAATTCCGCAGGCATACAAAATTGACAGCCCTTTGCCCCTTACAAACATTACCGGCAAATACGGCAACTACTCGATATCAGGCGAACTTCAGGACAACAAAATCATTGTTACAAAATCGTTTGTGTTAAACAATGGAAATTATCCGCCGGAAGAATACAAGTCCTTTTTCGAGTTTATACAAAGCGTTACCAACCTTGAAAATAATAGTTACATAACAAGCTCAAAAAAAAACAAACCTAAAATAAACATGAATCAGGGAATTGCACCAGGCAACTAAATTATGCTTGTGTACAATACCATTTCAAACAAATTAACCGTATGAGAAAACTGTTTCTGTCACTCGTTGTTGTGTGCGTGTTTGCGGGCAATGCCCTCGCACAAAACTTTATAACTGAATTTGGGAAAGTGGGCAAAGATGAATTTGATTTAAAAGCCTACGAAAAAGACAAAGCCGCCGAAGCAGTCGTTTTATTCGATATTGGCGACTCCCGGTTTTTAGAGGATTCAGAAGGTTTTGAAATTGTTTTTGAGCAATCGAAAAGAATAAAAATACTATCGGAAGCAGGCATAAAATATGCAGAAGTTGAGATTCCTTTTTACCGCGAAGGAAATATCTTCGAAAAAATATACGACCTGGAAGCATATACATTTAATTTCCAGGACGGCAGGCTAACAAGAACTGCCCTTGAAAAGGAAAACATACATGACGAAAAAGTGAACGACTACTGGATGGTAAAGAAATTCGCATTCCCGAATGTAAAAGAAGGATCGGTAATTGAATACCGCTACAAATTATCCAGCCAGTATTTGTTCAATTTAAGAGACTGGACTTTTCAAAGTAAAATTCCCACGATGTACAGTAAATACACTGTCCGGCTGATCCCATTTTATGAATACTCCTTTGTTCTTCAAGGATCAAATCACTTTGATTCCCATGATTCATATCTCGATAAAAATGGCGTAACCCGTTATTTTGGCGGCATGCAATTCAACGACTACGTTCACGAGTTTGTAATGAAAGACATTCCTGCTTTTGAAAGTGAGTCGTACATCACATCAATAAATGACTACATCATTAAACTAGATTTTCAGCTGGCCAAAATAAGATATCCGACCGGTGCCGTAAAAGAAATACTCTCAACCTGGCCCGATATGATTAAAGAACTGAACAATCATCCCGATTTTGGCAAGTATGAAAACAAAAGTGAAAAGCTGGCTGAAAAAATTATTGACGTAAAAGCACTGGAAAAGAAAAGCAAAAAAGAGCGGCTTGAAGAAGTTATCAGTTTTGTAAAGAATAATTACAGATGGGACGGGTACAATGCAAAATATGCTTCCAAATCGCCGGCAAACCTCGAAAAAGACAAGTTTGGAAATGCTGCTGACCTCAACCTCTTCACCATTGGCTTATTAAATGCCGTTGGAATTGAAGCGTATCCGGTTTTAATCAGCACCCGTAAAAACGGGAAGATACACACCGACTATCCGTTTTATCAATATTTCAATTATGTGTTGGTTTATGCAAAGCTCGATAAATCAAATGTACTTACCGATGCCACCGACATTTACTGCTCGCCGTATCGAATTCCCGAAAGATGTATTAACGAACTTGGGCTTTTGGTAAAAGAGGATAAGAACAAGGATGTTTCATGGCTCGGGTTGAACAGCGTATTTCCAACTCAAACAACTACAAAGATAAATATGCACTTCGAAAACGATGCACTGAAATCTTCGGTAACAATCTCTGCCAATGAATACCAGGCCATCAGTTTTAACGAGGAAATTGGCAACAATACAGAAAAGCTTCTGGATTATTTAAAAGACAAAAATTACCTTGTTGAAAAAGAGAATATATCGATTACTGAGCAGGATAAAAATTCGCAACTGTATAAATTTGAGTTTCAACCTGAAACCAGTGCCGAAAACATTAATGGGAAATTATACATATCGCCGTTTTTAAATGAGCCGATGAAAGATAACCCCCTAAACCAGGAAACAAGGACTTATCCGGTTGATATGATTTATCCGTGGAGAGATGCCTATTACACCACCATTGAAATTCCGGAAGGCTACAAAGTTGAATTTACCCCTGAAAATTTAGCGGTAAGCAATGACCTGGTTGATATCAACTACACCGTTGACCAAAGCGAAAATAAACTGGTAATTTCTTTTAGCACCTATTTCAAAAAGGCTGTTTATCCGGCTGATGAATATTCCAAAATCAAGTTTTACATGAATCAGATGGTAAAAAAAGGAAACGAAAAAATTGTATTGGTAAAATCCTGAGCGGGTCAGGCAAACAACCTCCCTTGCCAGGTATTTCGCCCGGCAAGGCGTTTTTCTACTTTAGCCACAAATTCAAAGTTTTTAAGTCCCCACTTTGGCGCGATCAACATATCGGGCGGTGCTTGGCTGATAAAACGTTCTACAACAATTTCCGGGTTGAGCAACTCCAGATAATCCACCACCAGTTCAATGTATTCTTCGGCTGAATACAAACGGAAAGCGCCCGGATTATCGTTGTATTGTTTTGCCAGAACGGTTCCTTTATGGATTTGCAGCTGGTGTAATTTCAGGTTCTTCACCGGAAGTTTTGAAACAACCTGTGCCTGCTCCAGTACTTCTTCACGACTTTCTCCGGGCAAACCCAAAATCATGTGTGCACAATTGTTGATACCGCGTTTGGCCGTTTCTTCCAGCGCCTGCACCGACTCGGCAAAAGTATGTCCACGGTTGATACTTTTTAAAGTACTGTCAAGATGCGACTCCAAACCAAATTCAAGCATTACATAAACCTTTTTGCTCAATTTGGCCAGGTAATCCAACAGTTCGGGATAAACTGCATCGGGCCGGGTGGAGATAACCAGTCCAATAATTTTCGGGTGCTCCAGCGCTTCTTCATACAAGCGTTTTAAATCGTTGAGCGGCGCATAAGTATTTGTATAAGCCTGAAAATACGCCAGGAATTTCATTGCTGCATATTTCCGTGCAAAAAAATCGATCCCTTTCTGTACCTGGCTGCTAACGCTGTTTTCCAGGTTGCAATAAGTGGGTTTAAAAGTAACGTTGTTACAATAGGCACATCCGCCTAATCCTTTAGAGCCATCACGGTTCGGGCAGGTAAATCCGGCATCGATCGACACTTTTTGTACACGCTCCGAAAAAAGCGTTCTGAAATACGTTGGAAAATCGTTGTAACGGCGTCCGTGCCCCCAACTATAAACTATTTCACCCATCTACAGTTAATTGATGCGACAAAAGTAGGGAAAATTCGGCAGCTCTTTTTGATCACCAAAAACTTATCAACAGCTCTTGAAAACTTTAAACCATTCTTCCGGCAAATCCGTTTTGATTCAAATTTCTAATGCCTACTTTTATTTTCATATAACAAAAAGATTATGTTCTCAGACAAGGATAAACAACAGATTGAGCAACGAGGGAGTGAGTTAAATACTGTTCTGGTACAAATCGGAAATTTCAAAAAAGGATTTCCTTTTCTACCCATCCGCGAAGCTGCATCTGTCGGCAACGGCATTATTCAGTTAAATACAGAAAACCTTACAAAACGTATTGCACTTTTCGACGAAAATGTGGCAAACGGCGTTAAACCTCTGAAATTTGTGCCGGCTTCGGGTGCCGCAAGCCGCATGTTTAAAGCTCTTTTTGAAGGTTTGGATAAGTTTGAAACTGCATCAGAAGCAGAAGTTACCGGGCAAAGCAAAGATGTAAAACAATACCTCGAAGGGTTGGATAAGTTTGCCTTTGCAGATGATTTGAAAACAGCCATAAAAGACGGCGGAGTTGAGCTGACTGCCAAAACAAAACTTGAATACCTGCTTTCGGACAAAGGGCTTGACTATGGTTCTAAACCCAAGGGCCTGTTAAAGTTTCATTCGTACAACGCAGGAGCCAGAACCCCGTTTGAAGAACATTTGGTAGAAGGAGCCAAATACGCCAGTGATGCAAGCAATACGGTGAAAATACATTTTACGGTTTCGCCCGAGCATCAGGATGGTTTTGAGGCTTTGCTGGGAGAAGTAAAAGAAAAATACGAGCAAGAACTGGGAGTAACATTCGATATTACTTTTAGTCAGCAAAAACCGGCGACCGATACCATTGCCGTTGACTTGAGCAATGAGCCGTTCCGCAATCCGGACGACAGCCTGCTTTTCCGACCTGCCGGCCACGGTGCATTAATCGAGAACCTGAACGATCTTGATGCTGACATTATCTTTATAAAAAATATCGATAATGTAGTGCCCGATCGTCTGAAAAAAGCCACAATCGATTACAAAAAAGCACTGGCGGGTGTATTACTAAAACATCAATTAAAACTGTTTATTTATCAGAAAGAATTAAATGAAAAACATCCGGTAGCCCTGCAAAGTGGTTTCCTTGCCGAAGTGGCAAACTTCCTTGAGAATACGTTGAATACAAAACCGGCATCGAACCAGTATTACACCGAAAAAGACGAATTGTATTACTACCTGAAGGAAAAACTCAACCGCCCTTTGCGTGTATGCGGAATGGTACGAAACGAAGGAGAACCCGGTGGAGGGCCTTTTTGGGCGCTAAACCAGGATGGAACCGTTTCGTTACAGGTGGTTGAAAGTTCGCAAATTGACCCGGAAAGTGTACAGCAACAAAACATTGCTAAAAATGCAACACACTTTAACCCGGTTGACCTGGTTTGTGCAGTAAAAAATTACAAAGGAGAGAAGTACGACCTCAGAGAATATACCGATCCTGAAACCGGTTTTATTTCAAAAAAATCGAAAGACGGAAAAGAATTAAAGGCACAGGAACTCCCGGGGCTCTGGAATGGGGCAATGAGCAACTGGAATACGTTGTTTGTTGAAGTGCCTATAGAGACATTTAATCCCGTAAAAACAGTAAACGATTTGTTGCGCGAACAACATCTTTAGTTCTGTTTTTGTGTTTACGGCTTAATTATTAATTTCGCGAACTCATTTGGGACAATGAACGAGGAAAGAGATAATTACAGGGAAGAGGACATGAGTGAAGCTGTTGAGCAATTTAAAAGCTCACTCATTTCCGGCAGAAAAAAATATTTTGATGTAGCTGAATTTGAAGGAATTGTGGAGCAGCTTATGGAAGAAGGCGACATTAATTCTTCGGAAATAGCAATTCGGCAGGGCATCCAAATACATCCGAATGCCATTCCACTTCAGCTAAAATATGCCCAGATATTAATCAGCAAGGGGAAATACAACCAGGCACACCAATACCTCGACTTTGCGGAACAGGTAGAAACCAATAATCCCGATGTTCATTTGTTGAAAGGGTCGGCCTGGCTGATCATGGGAAATGAATACAAGGCACAGAAATCGTTCAAAAAAGCAGTAAAATTTGCCGACGGAGAAGAAGATGAGATTCTCTATCACATTGCATCGGCCTATGTACAGGTAGGCGAAATGAAAAATGCAATTTCGTATTTTGAAGAAGCGCTCAAATACAATCCGAACAACGAAATGGTATTGTACGATCTTGCTTTTTTCTGCGACCAACTGGGCGATTATGAAAGCAGTATAGAATTTTACAACCGCTTTATCGATAACGATCCCTATAATTACACTGCCTGGTTTAACCTCGGAATTGTGTTCAACAAAGCCGATATGCACGAGAAGGCCATTGAGGCTTACGAGTATGTGCTGGCAATCAACGAAAATTTCAATATGGCGCTTTTCAATATCGGAAATGCACTGGCCAACGCCGGCCGTTTTGAAGAAGCCATTGAAAAATACGAAGAATACCTCGAACTGGAACCCGATAACGACGACGCCTATTGTTACATTGGCGAATGCTGGCTCAACCTCGACAACAGCCTAAAATCGGAATACAACTACCAAAAAGCCGTTAATATAAATCCCGACAACGACACTGCCTGGTTTGGTATCGGATTGATAATGTGGATCGAACAAAAGTTTGACGAAGCCATTATTTTTATTCGCAAAGCCATTAAACTCGACAAAGACAACTCGGAATACTGGCTTACACTGGGAAAGGTTTATACCGATGCCGAAAAAGTTGACGATGCATTGAAAGCTTTCAAACAGGGGGTAAAAATTGATTCCGAAAACTCCGAGATTTGGCTCACATGGGCAGAACTTTACCGAAAAGAGGGGCAAAAAGAGCAATCGATCGAGTTAATAAAAAAAGCCATCGAAAAGAACGACGATTCGATGTTGAAATACCGGCTGGTGGCTATGTTGCTTGAAGATAAAAACCAGAAAGAAGCTTTTGCCTGGTTAAAAATTGCGATGAAACAGGATTTTGGCAACATCAACTACCTGTTTGATATTTATCCAAAGTCGTTAAAAAGCAAACGCCTGAAAAAAGTCGTTGATGAGTTCAGAAAGGGAGAAAAATAACACCTTTCTCTTTCCATGTACCCTATATTTTGTATTTTGGCACCTCATTAAAATTGTGCATTGAAAACAAATCATTCTTTGCGGAATAATGAAATAACAATGTTCAATTTCCAATAATCATGTTTTAATATGAACAGAACAGCAAAAGATTACCTCCTTTTAGTACTTAAAGGAATGGGTATGGGTGCCGCCGATGTGGTGCCAGGGGTTTCGGGCGGAACCATCGCATTTATTACCGGAATTTACGAAGAACTGATCAACTCCATAAAATCGATCAACCTGAAAGCAGCGAAACTATTTTTTACCGGTAAGTTCGCCGAATTCTGGAAAGCCATTAACGGCACTTTCCTGTTAAGTGTGGTGGCCGGGATCGGGATCAGCATTTTTTCGCTGGCAAAAGGGCTCGAATATTTGCTGACACACTACCCTATTTTGGTGTGGTCGTTCTTTTTCGGCCTCATTGTAGCTTCTGCCATTTATGTGGCCCGTTCGATTAAAACATGGAATGTTGGCACCGTTATTTCGGGCTTAATCGGCATTGCTATTGCCTATGCTATTACAGTTATTAGTCCTGCCGAAGCCAACACCGCTTACTGGTTTGTTTTTGTTTCGGGGATGATTGCCATTTGCGCCATGATCCTTCCGGGAATTTCAGGCAGCTTCATTTTGGTTCTACTCGGGATGTACAAATTTATTCTCGGGGCAGTTGGCGACTTGAACATTACTGTAATCCTAACTTTCCTGGTGGGTGCAGCCATTGGTATTGTTTCGTTTTCAAACGTACTGTCGTGGCTACTAAAAAAATACCATAACCTCACAATCGCTATGTTGGCAGGTTTTATGGTTGGTTCGCTTAACAAAGTGTGGCCTTGGAAAGAAGTAACCGAAACGATAATCGACCGCCACGGGGAATTAAAACCGATCGCGGAGAGAAATATCCTTCCGGGAACCTACGAACAACTTACCGGGCACGAAGCCTGGATGCTCGGCGCGATTGCACTGGCGATCGTTGGCTTTGTACTCATATTTGTAGTAGAAGGAATCGGAAAGAAGTTAAAGAAGTAGGCAGTAAACAGTCGCAGTTCACAATTGACAGTTGCAGTTCGCAGTTAAGAACAAAGAAAATAGTCCCAGAATTCAAATTCAACAATTGTCAAATAAAGCTGTTTTCATCTTTGTAAAGCAGATGTTCAACACTTAAAAAATACAAACAAGGCTCGAAGCTCACAGCCCGAGGCTCTTAGCTAAATAAAATATGAAAAAATACGGACTACTCGGATACCCGCTCACCCATTCATTCTCAAAACGTTTTTTTACTGAAAAGTTTGAAACCGAAAAGATCGATTCTACTTATGATAATTTTGAGATCGACAGCATCACCAAATTTCCGGACGTGGTAAACAACAATCCGAAAGTGATTGGTTTCAATGTAACCATTCCCTACAAAGAGCAGGTAATTCCGTACCTCGATGATTTGAATGATGCAGCCCGTGAAATTGGTGCGGTGAACACCATAAAGGTAACAAGAAACGACGATTCAACTTACTTAAAAGGCTTTAATACCGATACTTACGGCTTCGAAACTTCACTTTCTCCGCTACTAAAAGAATACCATAAAAAAGCATTGATTTTGGGTACCGGGGGCGCTTCAAAAGCTTTAAAATATGTACTTACCAAACTGGGTATCGAATATATCTCAGCATCCATTGAAGAGCTGAAAGAAAATGAAATCCGTTACGAAGATATCGACGAAAAGATGATGCAGGAACGTTTGCTGATCATTAATGCAACTCCGCTGGGTACTTATCCGAAAGTGGATACTTTCCCAGCCATTCCTTACGAATTCATCACCGATAAACACCTTCTTTTCGACCTGGTTTACAACCCCGAAGTAACACAGTTTTTAGCCAAAGGAAAAGAAAAAGGTGCCGCCATTAAAAACGGCTATGACATGTTGCTGGGGCAAGCCCGCCGTTCTTACGAAATCTGGAACTCGGAGGAATAGTTTTCAGTGGGTAGTCACAGTTCTCAGTCGCAGTTGACAGTAATTCAAGCCGGTCTTATGACTCATATCTTGTGTCTTGTGTCTCATCATCTTGTAGCTTGTGTCTCATCACCTTGTAGCTTGAAGCTTATAACTCACAGCTAATAAACCATGGAAAAGAAAAAAATTCTATTTGTCTGTTTGGGAAATATTTGCCGGTCGCCCAGTGCCGAGGCAGTTTTCAATGGCGTTATCAAACGCGAAGGTTTGTCTGCTGAATTTGAAGTGGATTCCGCCGGAACTTCAGGTTGGCACGCCGGTGAACCTGCCGACCGAAGAATGCAGTCGCATGCCATTCGGCGTGGTTTTGATTTAACCAGTATCAGTCGCAAGTTTGATCCGAAAACCGACTTCAATTATTTTGATTTGATTATTGGCATGGACGACAGCAATGTTGAAAACCTGAAGCGGATGGCCAACGAAACGGCCGATCGGAATAAAATCCATAAAATGACCGATTTTTGCAAAGCCTTTGATTATGATGAAGTTCCTGATCCGTATTACGGAGGTGCCGACGGTTTTGAGTTGGTTTTGGATTTGCTGGAAGATTCGTGTGAAGGTTTGCTCAACAAAATTAAAAGCAATGAGATTTGAGTATTTGGAAAAGAATCTTCTTACTCAAATCTCACCGTATAAACACTTTTTATTCAAAATGGTAAAGAAAATTCACCAGGGCATCGTAAGCCGGCTTTTTCTCTCCTTCAATATCCACAATAATTTTCACCTGAATGCGGGCTATTCCCCGTAAATTTTTAATATCGTTTAACGAAACGGTAGCCCGAATCCGGTCATTTACTTTCACAGGCGCCTGAAAACGCAGGTTTTCGATTCCATAATTCACAATCATTTTCACGTTGCGTACATCCACCACATTGTACCACAAATACGTTAACATCGACAGTGACAAATAACCGTGTGCAATGGTACTTCCAAAAGGCGATTCCTTGGCTGCACGCTCCGGATCGGTGTGAATCCACTGGTGATCCATTGTAGCTTCTGCAAACTTATCAATTTGTTCCTGTGTTATTTGAACATAGTCTGACACCCCGATAACCTGACCAAGAAGGGCTTCAAATTCAGCGTAATTGTTGATGATTCTTTTTGCCATAATTTTATTTTAAGCTGCCAATTTAAATCTTTTTAAAAATTTAGAAAAGTTTTAAGGTCTGAACTCCAATATTTTCAAATAATCACCATTCATTTTCTGGAATATTTTTACTCCGTGTTCTAATTTTAAACATAACCTCATTTGTTCTGTTAATTTTCTAATCTTTGCACTTCAGAAAATTCTATGAAAAATATTATAAAAAGCACAACTTTTCTAGCTATTCTGGCATGTTGGCTTTGGTCAACTGCTTTTGTTGGCGTAAAAATCGGATTAACATACCACACTCCGTTGCAGTTTGCCGGCGTACGTTTTTTTATTTCCGGAATACTAATTTTCCTTTATTTCGGAAAGCCCGCCAGGTACTTCTTTGAACTGAAAACAAATATCCGGTTCATCCTTAAATTATCACTGATTCAAATCTTTATCCAGTATTCACTTTTTTACAGCGGATTAAACCTGGTACCCAGTTCACTTGCCGCCATGATCATCGGTTCGCAACCCATGTTCATTGCGTTGGTTGCTCACTTTTCGTTTCAGAACGATAAAATGACACCTCTGAAAACAGGCAGTATTTTTATAGGAGTAGCGGGTATAGCAGTTATTACGCTTGGACGTTCAGGCGTTGAAATGAAAGGTAGTCTTGAATTTCTTGGAATTGGGCTGCTACTGGTCAACAACCTGGTAGCCGGTTATTCCAATGTGCTGGTTTCCAAATATTCGCAGGGAATATCGCCGGCAGTTCTGAGCTCTGCTTCATTAGCCATTGGCGGAATTGTATTGTTTGCGATATCGGTGCCGGCAGAAGGCATACATTTAGGGCCTTTCCCCCCGAAATACTGGTATGCATTGGCCTGGCTTAGTTTTTTATCGGCTGCGGCTTTTACCATCTGGAATTCACTTTTGAAACGTCCGGATGTAAAAGTTTCCATTCTAAACGTCTGGAAATTCCTGATCCCCGTATCGGGGGCAACACTCAGTTGGGTAATTATGAAAAACGAAAAACCCGATGCGGTTTCATTAACAGGAATGGGCTTTATCGCTTTATCCCTGCTATCGCTTAATTACGCCAATAGAAAAGCGCAAAACAAATAATACCGACACTTCTGCGGTTCACGGCGTGGCTTTAAGCCACACCGTGAATATAATCTTACTTTATCTGGGTTTCTCTATCAGGCCATGTTCCGTTCCAATGTAAACTGTATTTTCGTCAGCATTCAAAATAAATATCCTACCCGTTATATCTCCTATATCGAAATTTATCCATGAATTTTTATGAAAATATTTAAGTGTTGCGTATTTTAATACGTTTACATCGAAATGCCTGTTTATAGACCAGATTGTTCCTTTTGAATCCAGAAACAGGTTGCTATATACTGTATTGTCCGGGAATTCGTATTTCCAATTGCCATTGTCCAGCCTCAAAATATTAGAGGTGTCTGGATGAAAAACTTCAAACCAGAGGTTATTATCAGGGTCTATTTTGGGACCCCGCAAATAAGATTCTTCCAATAATCCGGGAATCTCAGAATTGGGTGTTATAATCCAATTGTTATTTAGAATTTTTAGCAACCCTTTGTAGTCTAAAGAAACCCAGACAGTTCCATGCTTATCAACCCCAATCCCGTGAACTGCGTTTGTTGGTAATTGAGAGTTATCTGTATTATAAACCGTTAATGTTGATTTATTCCAGAAAGCAATGCCGTTGTTATTGCCATAAAGCCAAATATTACCTTCGTTATCGAAAGCCAGGGAGGAAAAATATAAATCCCCTGTTGACAGCAAGAACTCCATTTTACCGTAACCATTCAACTTGTAAACATTGTTTTCTTTTATTACGCAGATGTTTCCATAGCTATCAGTAACCGGAAGTGCTGAAAACCCTGCCGCAGAATACGAATGATAAGTAGAATCGTTGTGAATAACCGTACACTCCTCAATAGTAGGAATATGGCTCTGCCAGGGGGCTACGTAACAAGTATCGCAACGGGGGTTGTTAATATGTATTTTGTATCTCCCTGAATATAAATACCAATAGTAGCTTTACCATGTAAATAATCAAGGTATGATACCGATGGCGTTTCAACAGGATTATATGTCTCACAGGCTAATAATGCTAATGCAACGAAAGTGCTAATAGTTTAATTTGTGTTTTCATAATGATAACTTTATTATAAAAAATAAGAGACTACGAAATATAAATTAAGGAGTCTCTATTTTAAGCTTTATCGCATAGCGCTATTTATCAATATATTTATTCTCCCGTTTTAGTTCATTAATAAAAATATCCCAACCTTCTGATATTTTATCCGCATTCGTTCTCCGAATGTCCTGTAATGAAACGGATTGACCGGTTCTCACACTAAAAGTGTCGTCTATGGGAAAACCCCAGGGATAACCATCTCTTATAAAGCATTTGTCTCCGTTCAACATACTGTAATGTAATATTGGTTCATTGTAAATTGCGCTTTCTATATCCAAAACTACTTTTGATTTAAGCGTGAATAACAATACGCCATCTTTATAAAAGTTTAAATTTTCATCAAATCTTGTTAATCTTGTCGATATGCTTTCGTTGCTATCAAAGTTTTTTAAAATCACTTCGCCGGTTTGTCCATTGTATGATATAATATCATCACTGGTGAATACTGTTTCTGTTTTGGCACTTTTAATTTCCGGATTTAGCATCGTAACATTTTGTGTTCCAATTGGTAGCGCTTTTACTTCAATAAGCGAAGTTAATTCTGTGTTCTCACTTTCTTTGTTACATCCTGCAAATAAACATAAGAGTAACATTACGGATAAGGTACTAAGTGTTTTCATAATTTTGAATTTTATTAATAAATATGTCTAATTATTTGATAATATATTTTACCCGGGTATTTTACCAGGACAAGGTTATACCCTGTCCCGGTAGTTTAAAACTATTCAACTATTAACAATTGTACATTTATATTTCTGTCAATACGCAGCCTTACCAGACAGGTACCTTTAAAACTTCTTGGCAGATCAAGCCCGTAACAATAGTACCCCTGTCCTAATTCAACATTACTGACCGGAACAGATAGTACTCTACCTGTCAGGTCAAGTACATCAATTGTCACCCTTGCATCTGAAGGCAAATCAAAAGCTATTTGGCTCGAAGTATTTGTGGGGTTCGGATATATATTAAAATCAAACGAATTGCTGTATATTATTCCTTTATCCCCCTCGATACCGAAAACAGTATTGCCTGTTGCTTTTAGCAGTTCTTTGATGTATTTCATCGTAAAAGTCTCCGGAGAACGGACAATGGTAGCTCCGGATTCAGTTGCTGATTTTAGTTGGCTGTCGGCTTTTACCTTTTCCAAAATATCCATATTGTCATCCAATGTTAAGTCTTCAACGGCATTGATTGCAAAAAATCCCCCTTGCTCGAACCTGTCAAAAACAAAAGGCCATGACACTTCCCCGATGCTTTTGCAATATTCTATAAAGTCAACGTATTGCTCATTTTTTGCATACTCTCTCGGATTACTATAGATAGCCACTTTAGGATTATCCCAAGTTTCTTCCCATGCACTATACTTTTCTCCCAGGCTATTAATTTGCTCCGGGGTAAGTTTATCAAGCGATTCCGATATTAATTGTTCTTCGTTCTCGGTAAATTCAACATTCTCAATAACCGAATGCCCCCTTGCAATTGATTCACTCAATAATATTGCTGATTTAAGTCCTGATGTAATTATATAATAGTTCGTTATGACTCCATAACCTCCCGGGTCAGTATTATTCAATGAATTTCTGGGATGAAATGTACGCATTAATGCCCCAGGCTTACTTTCCCAGTCATAACCATGCGGATGATTATTGCCTGGTTTTGTTACTGATGCATGGGTATAAGCACCATTTCCTAAACTATAATAATTAGGATTGTACCATAAATCAATTACACTATTAGATGTGGTGGCACCCGACTGGGAATAAGTCATTTGATCACTAACGTTATACCTCGTGCCACTTTTATAAAAATTATCAAACGAAGCCAAAGGATTATTTGGTACATAATACGCAGAAAATTGAGAAGGCGGCCATTCCCAATATTCAGTAATTCCACCAGACCAGCTAATACAGTTATAAATATAGCTTTGTGGAGCTGACTGGATAGCGTCGTCCGCTTTTAAGTTAGGAAAAGCCGACCCAATTGTACTATTCCGGCACATTACATACAAATCGCAGATACCGGTCGGGTTATAAGAGCTGTAAGCTGATACTAGTACCGCGCTTACCCTGCCCGGCAAATCTTTTTTTACCCTGGAAGCTAATCCCCAGTAGAAATCATGAGGTTCTGAAGTATTGTAGTCATCGTTAAACGCCCTTATTTTACCCGGGAACGAACTGTTATCTTCAATCCAGATGTGGCTGTCGCCAGTTAGCTTACAGGTAAAATAGTTGTAGGTAGTTGGCGTATCGTGTGAGTGGGCAAAGCCTGAGCCGGAAACGGCACAGTCGGTATAAAAGTATTGTCCGTTTACATTTAAGTTTACCAGGCCCTGGGTTTCCTGCCGGTATGCGCGTATGCGCACATAGTATGTCCCGGTAACGGGTATGCTGATATTCAAGGAGGCCAAACCTACGGAATTTGACATATTTACCCACGTATAGGCTTCGGGGTTTGTAGTGCTGAATACTTCCAAAACATGGTCGTACCCGTCAGTGGCATTCGTCGAGAAAAAGACCTGCTGCCCGGCGCTAAACGAAAAGACTTTATAGGTGGTGTACCTGAAATTAATGCCCATGTGGTGATAATAATTTCCTTCGGGGTTTGAAAGTACTACCCCGCTTTTAAGCTCCTGCACCGACGAATCTTTCTTCGCAACAGGTGTTTTTATCCTTTTCGTTACTTCGTCCCTTATTTCGGAGATAAACGTATTGTATCGGCTTTCCGAAATTTCCGACCGGTTTTTGTCTTTCGACAAGCGTATAAATTCTATATCCGGGATTTCGGGCGCATCACACGAAAAAGCAACCTGGTTTAGGCCGGCTTTTAATTTTACTGCTTTCTTTTCTTTTGTTTTACCATCTTTATAACCTACATTATGCCAGTTATTTCTGTCAGGCTTTAATTTCAAATCCTGCTTTTCATTGTTAACAGTGAGTTCATATTCGGTAAACGCACCGCTGCCAAAACTTCCGCGTTCTCCACCCATTAACCATACATTTAAAAAGTAATTTCCGTTATCCGGCGATTCAAATTCAAATATCTTATAGGTTTTAGTACCTTCAGTTTTAATTACTGAACTTTTGAGCGTAATATCACCGCCAAGTTTTTTATCCGAGTCAAAATAACTCTTTTCGCTAACCTCCTGTGAAATACCATTAAATATGACGAAAAAAGTTAATATTCCGGTCAATAATGTAAATCGTATATTCATTTTCTTTACTTTTATGCGTTAGACTTTTGTTTAACTGCCTCATCCCAATGTTGCTTTCTCGGTTACTGCGGGATGGGGCTTTTTGCCGCGCTCGGTTTTAACGGTTTTGTTCCCAAACGGTTGAGTATAGGAGGGCAAACTGCTCGTGGCGCAAAAACCTCCTCCGGGTGCCTGTTACCTGGTAACTGTTTCCGGCCCAACCTGCAAAGGTTGAGGAAAATAAAAGTTAGTAATTTTGGCCCATACAAGCAGAATTTAACGGTAAGTTGTTTAACCAAAACGAGCAGTTAACCTCTCTTCCCCTGTGCTTATCCCGGCAGTTGTCCTGTCCGCTGCTTTATTCAGGGAAAGGCCCGCAACCCGGCATTTTTAAAAAGGGCGGGGTATTTTACCCCGGGCTATTCGTTAGAACCATCAGAATTGATGTTGTTTCTTCGAACTGTTTTTGTTGCGGCATCAATGAATTATGCACAGGTGTCCACAATTCACAGGGTTGAAGATAACCAAAATAAAATTTTTTCCGGTATTTACTGCTATTTTTCGGGGGGGGGAGCTAATTTATATACATTATAAATAATCAGAAAAAAATTGAGCAGGCTCCTCTTTTTGTCCTGCATGAAATGAAGTAGCCTTATAGCATTATTATTCATCAAGCACCAGCACTTCCACTTTTCGGAAATCGGTGGGGGCACTTTCTGCCTGGAGCGAAATAGTTCCTTTAGTAATAATCAGATCGTCGTTTTCAGGGATCAGCGTTTGTGCATATTTATCTCGCGGGTCGTATTGTGGTTTTTCGTACGAAAGCACTTCCTGCCCATCAATCAAATGCCGGATCACATCGCCGCCGTGTACCTCTACTTCCACCGTAACCCACTGGTCGCCATGGAACGTTTTTGAATCCGAGCTCATACAATGTTGCTCGGTAAGCACACCGCCCATTACAATATTGGTTCCCGGTGTGCATACGTTCATTGTCGGGCGTTCATCCGTTCCGTTCCCTCCCAGTAACTGCACTTCAACAGATGTGGGAAAATCCTGGTCCCGTTCCATCGATTCGGCGCTTTGTCCGTGAATCATCAGCCCGTTGTTACGGTAGGCCCAGCCGGGGCCGCCTTTTACCTGCCCGCCCACAAACCGGTACTCGGCCCTCAGTTTGTAATGCGAAAATTCGCCTCTGTAAAAAATATGTCCAAACTTGCCGTTCCACCCGTCCCAGTTATCGTACGAAACGCGGAGCAGGCCATCTTCCACCCGGAAAGTATTGTTGTAATTCACCCCCAATTCTTCGCCTTTAAACTTTATATCCCAGTCGTTCAGGTCTTTTCCGTTAAACAATTGTATCCAGTTTTCAGCAGATTTTGTCGCTTCAACCTTCTGTGCTTTCGGTTTCGAGGTACAGGCAGCAAGCACAACAGCCATAGCCCCCACTAATAAAACTCCCCATTTTTTTATTGAATTCATTTTCACTTGATTTTGTTGGTTTACTAACGTAAGTAAAGGTATAAGAATTTCTACAAATCCATTATTAACTATTTGGTTAAATTATTTGGCTAATAAAGATATTAACCCTATTTTTGACCAGTTGGTTAAATCAATTAGTTAAACTATTTCAAAATGAGTGACCTGAAAAAAGACAATACCGAAGAAAAGATTCTGAATGCAGCTCAAAAAGTATTCATCGAAAAAGGGATGGATGGCGCACGGATGCAGGCAATTGCCGACGAAGCGGGCATAAACAAAGCCCTGCTACATTACTATTTCCGCACAAAAGAAAAATTATTCAACGCCATTTTTCAAAAAGTATTTTCACGCATTTTACCCAATCTGATGTCGATGATCCGGTCCGGATTGCCACTGGAAGAAAAATTGGGGACTTTTGTTGAAGCATATATTGATACGCTACAAAAAAATCCGTATGTCCCAACGTTTATTTTAAAGGAAATGAACCGGAACCCTGACTTCTTAGTCAGTACAATCAAAAGCGGCGGAATAAATCCACAGGAGATACTTGATATGCTGGAAGCCGAAATGGATGCCGGCAAAATCAGGCGGATGGACCCGCGGGAAGTAATGGTAAACATTATTTCGCTCAGTATTTTACCGATTGCTGCCAAACCGCTTTTTACGATTATTTTTTTTGAAAATGACAAGAAAGCATACAAAGATTTTGTTGAAAGGAGGAAAAAATCGGTTACCGAGTTCATTTTAAATTCAATTCTGATAAAATGAGAAAACTAATCATCTTATTATTTTTACCCGTACAGTTTGCTTTTGCTCAGAATGAAGTTTCGCTGAACGACTGCTACAACCTGGCCCGCGAGAACTATCCAAACCTAAAACAGACAGAAATCTGGACTGAAATTACTTCGCTAAAAAAGGAAAATAACAAAACCAATTATCTGCCAACAGTCACGCTCAACGGGCAGGCAACCTACCAGTCGGATGTAACGAGCCTCGAAATTTCAGCACCCGGTATTTCGGTGCCAACTGTTTCAAAAGACCAGTACAAAGCCTATGCAGAGCTAAAGCAAAGCATTTGGGACGGCGGGGTTACACAGGCAAATGCCGAGTTGGAAGATGCAATCCTGCAAAGTAACCTGAGCCAGGTAGAAGTGGAGGTTTACAAACTGAATGAGCAGGTTTCGCAGGCATTTTTTACTGCGCTGGCCGTTGACAAACAAAAAGAAGTGTTAGCCCAACAAAAGAAAGTGTTGCAGGAAAAATTGAAAAAAATAGAATCCGGTGTCCGGAATCAGGTGATTGAAAAATCGGCTGCATTGGAACTGGAGGCTGAAATCCTGAACCTCGACCAAAGCGATTTGCAGCTTGATGC
Organism: Draconibacterium sp.; assembly: GCA_047975435.1. Classification (GTDB taxonomy): domain Bacteria; phylum Bacteroidota; class Bacteroidia; order Bacteroidales; family Prolixibacteraceae; genus Draconibacterium. Next base: position 20,317 of record JBKEDN010000007.1, read on the forward strand.
AGCCAAAGGAACCGCCATCCAAATGTTATCGATATTAACGTAACCATTCGGCCAACCCCGTCTTGTTTTTGTAGACGGAGTGGTTTTCTTTCAAAGTTTCTTTAAAATGTTCGGAGAACTTTGAGCGGTTTAGGAGTGACTTTGGCTTAGGGGT
>JBKEDN010000090.1:0-32344 GCA_047975435.1 Draconibacterium sp.
CGTGTCAACTTTAAATTGACGTACCGTCATTCCGAATTTATTTCGGAATCTGCATTTTGAGCAAAGATGCTGAAATGAATTCAGCATGACGTCGTGATAAAACACGTTTGACACGACACTACATAATTTTAAACACAAACCTGACACAATTATAACTTTTGGTGAAATATTTTAAAGTCGAACTTAGGTTAGTGGTTCTTCACCCCACTCAATTGATCTTAAACAATAAATTATTTAAATATATTTTCAAATACTTTTGATTTAAGACAATTATGTCGTAAATTTTTCGGCTCAATACAAGCAAGATACTGTTTTGCTTTCACCAAAAATCAGCTCACTTTTTATAGTAATACGATAATGTTATTTAATAGTATTAAACATAAAAATCAAACTATGAAAATGAGAAATTTAATCACTTTTTTTCTTGGAGCATTTTGCCTGGCAGTTTCTGCTGTTTCATGTTCCAATAGCCCAAAAACAACAGAAGAAGCTGCCGCTGCCAATATGTTAACCGGCGATGATCTGATTAAACGGGGTGAATACCTGGTAACAAGCATGGGCTGTCATGATTGTCATTCGCCCAAAAAACCGGGCCCTAACGGATTGGAACTGATACCGGAATTATTACTGTCAGGTTTTCAGACCAATAATCCACCAATGGTTACTGACACATTGCTTACCAACAAAGGATTTTCGGTTTTTTATCCCGACCTTACTGCAGCAGCTGGTCCCTGGGGGATATCGTATGCTGCCAACCTTACACCCGATGTAACCGGTATTGGAACCTGGACAGAAGAACAGTTTAAAAAAGCGATAACGGAAGGGAAATTCAAAGGACTGGACGGAACCCGCATGCTTCTTCCTCCAATGCCATGGTTTAATCTTATAAAAGTACCCGATCAGGATATAAAGGCAATTTTTGCCTATTTGAAAAGTATTCCGCCGGTGCGCAACGCGGTACCGGCACCTGTTCCACCAAACGGAATTTAATCACTTAACTCAATTTTGAAAAGTCATCCGATATTCGGGTGGCTTTTTTATTCTTCTACAAAGTAGCGCAGTTGATCCAGCATAATGGGTACATCTTCCTGGTTAACCCCCTGAGTAAGCAAATGGTGCAGATCCTCCTCAAAAACTTCAAAAAATTCCTGTTCTGTAAAATCACTCCGGTCAATCGAGCGTTTATAAAACTCCAGTGCCTGTTTCCGGTTTCCAAGGCTCCACTGAACATGGCCCATATTCATCAGGTCGTGTTTATTGGGCTCATTATCGATCAACATCTGAAAATATTTTCCGGCCTGTTCCTTTTTCCCTACAACAAACGAACACCACCCAATCGGGCGCCATACTTTTTTATTTCCCGGCTCCAGATATTCCACCTTAAAATAGCATTTCAAGGCTTCTTCGTACTCTCCGAGTTCAAGCAGGCAATGCCCAATGTTTAATTGAATCGACAAATTCTCTTCATCCAGTTTTTCCGCTTCGCGATAGTATTCCAGTGCTTTGTCCGGCTGTTTCAGGTTGCGGTAACATAAAGCGATCTTATTCAGGTTCCATTTTTTATTTAACTCATACAATTCTGCCTTTTGATAGGTTTCAAGCGCCTTTTTGAAATTGTTCATTTTCTGGTAGCAAAAGCCAAGTTTCTGATACATTTCACCGTTTTTCCCGATCTTCAAAAGATAGTTAAACACTTCAGCCGCTTCTTCAAAATAATTTTTCTGGAAATAGTATTCAGCTACATTGCGCAGTACTTTATCATCCTCTTTCAGGATATTTCCTAAAACTATTTTATTATGAAAATCGAAACGCCAGTTAAACAGATCTTCAAAATCGTTTTTTCGCGGATGCAGTTTGAAAAACCGATAAAGATCCTGAATAAACTGATTGGAAATAAAACCGGCCTTTTTACCGGGATCAGTCAGTTCTTCATCGTTTTGTAACTCATTAAACTGGTCCATCTCGGCTTTCATTGCATCGGCCATAAATTCACGGTTTTCAGCAGGCAGGTTTCGCAGGCTGAAACAAAAAGAATATTTATCCGAGTTACATAAAATGGGCGCCAAATCGATCGCGTTGATAAATCGCCCGGTAAAATCGTCGTGTTTTGTAAGGCTCAGGTCAATCTCTGGATTCGATGAAAAGAAAGGCATAAACCAGTTTGAAAGCTCGCTAAAAAACGGAAACATCTTTAGCATGGCAAAAGAACTCATGAACACATCGGCGCCTTCCATCTGCATTTCCGAAAACTCTTCCATTTTATGCATCAACCCGGGTGAATCTTCAAATATCTTTTCCCATTCGGGGTTTTTGTCTTCGCCCAGGCTGTCGTCCATCAAGCTGTCAAGGTTTATTTTGTCCTTCAGGTTCGGGCTTATCCGAATCATCTCCGGTATTATTTCATCGGTGATCTTCTTTTGAATCTTCTCGGTTTCCTTGCTTCTGATTAATTGAATAATAACAGTTTCGAGATTGGTTTTAAACGCAGGGTCTTCATCCAAAAGCTGTAACTGAGCCACAACAGCCGGGTAACTTTGCAAGCGGCGGTCGTAACGGTAAAAAGCAAGGATCAATGCAACCAATGCACGCTGACTTACTTCCTGGTTATCATCACTATAAGCCTCAAACAACAAAGCAAATTTGCTTTCACTAAAATAACGCAGCAAACTCAAAAATAAACCGCTTACAATAAACGATTTATACGGAACATCAATCAGTTCACTTTTCAGAAATTCTTTAACAAATTCTGTTTCTTCTTTTTTCAGCTCGTTCTGAAACCAAAGATGGTAAAACAGCTTTACAATTTTATTTTGCAGGTCAGAAGGATCTGTTGTATGACTTTCGCTTTTTAACGCTGCGTCATCAACCAGCGAACGTAATTCGTCGTGCATTGCATACGATTCCAGCTCATCTAAAAAATCACTAAAATTGATATTGTCAACAAAGCTCCTTTTCTTTTCGTATTCCAGTGCCAGCGAAAAACGGAAACGAGCAGCATCATATACTTTGTCGGCCAGTTCATATACTGAAACAATTAATTTTCGATATACTTTCTTACGTTCCGGGTCCTGTATCCCTTCTACTGTATATTTCAACATGTAATGATAGGTCTGATCCAGGTTACGCCATTCGTCCAGAAAAAGCAACTGACCGCTTTCGTTGATCAGTTTTTCCAAACGGTCGAAAGCCGGTTTCAGGCGGCGTTTGGCCAGATCATCACATATTGCATCGTATTTTATCTTTAGTTCGCTATTATTCATTGTATGTCAAATTTAAGGCAATAAGAAACAGCTTTCAAAAAACAATCCAAAAATTGTAATCGGTTGTTTTGGCTGAAAAGGACAGTTTTAGCACTGACAATATTGCGAGGAAGGAGCGTTTGAAAACTCTTTTGCTTTTGTTAAACTTTACAACATTTGTTGTTTAAAACATTGATGTATCTTTGCACGATGTTGTTAAGATTTTGGTTCGAAGGAATAATTATCGGAGTATTGGCTTCGGCACCGCTGGGGCCCATTGGCATACTTGTTATCCAGCGCACACTGAACCATGGCCGTACTACCGGTTTCTATTCAGGGCTTGGCGCTGCGCTTTCCGACACCATTTATGCAGCAATTGCCGGATTTGGCATGGCATTAATTATCAACATTATCCACCAGCACGAACTTTGGGTAAAGCTGGTTGGAGCCGTTATTCTTATCCTTTTGGGAATTTTTATATTTTTCTCGCATCCCGAAAGGCAATCGGTACAAAAGCTAAACAGAAAAGTAAACCCGATGAAACACATGGCGGGAACTTTTGCCGTTGGGATTTCAAATCCTCACATTATGTTTTTACATGTGGCTATGTTCTCGGGCTTTGGTATCGTTTTTTCACATAAAAATCCTGGAGAAGCTTTCTTTGTTCTGCTGGGTGTTATAATGGGATGTACCATTTGGTGGTTCGGCCTCACCTGGTTAATTGACCTGTTTCGCAACCGTTTTACAACAAAAATTCTGTTGTGGTTCAACCGAATTGCCGGCGTAGCCATTATCCTTTTTGTGATTATTTATATGATCAAAAGTTTTATGAGCTAAAAGTAATTGTAACCACCTGGTTATTTTAAAGGAGAATCGGGTTCTCTTTTGAAAACCTGATAAAGGATCTGATCTACAAGCCAAGCCCAGAGTTTGGCTATTAACACTATCACTTTACCATCCCAAAACGAAATAATCATTTTTCTGCGACGGTGTTTTATAGCCCGAAACATAATGCTGGCACACCTTTCTGCCGACATCATGCTGTTCTCGTTCCGGGGTGTTTCACCTTGTTGCCGGCCATCACTTATTAATGCTGTTTTACGTATTTCAGAAGCTGTGAAACCGGGCGCTGCTACTAAAACATGCAACCCCGAACGCAGGTATTCTATCCGAACAGTATCCAGAAAGCCACGCACTGCAAACTTTGAAGCTGAATATCCGGTGCGGCCGGGCAAGCCAATGTACCCGCCTGTAGAAATAACCCCCACGATAGAACCTTTCTGTTTCAGAATATGCGGTAAGGCAAATTTGGTGCAGTAAACCGTTCCCCAGTAATTCACATTCATTAAACGATGCAGTACATCAAGTTGTACATCGCTCAAAATAGCACGCATTGAAATACCGGCATTGTTAATAAGAATATCGATTTTTCCAAATTTGAGAATGGCCTGATTGATCAGGTTTTCACAATCTTCCTGCGAAGTAACATCTGTTTTCACCGCTAAAACCTCAACCCTACTGAGTTTTTCTTTGAGTATTTCGAGACGATCGATTCTTCGGGCTGCCAACACAAGATTAAATCCTTCTTCGGCATATTTTTCAGCCAACGCCTTTCCTATGCCGGATGAAGCACCGGTTATTACAACAACTTTTCTTTGCATAAGTAATGAATCTGAAGACTGCTGTGGTTCTAATTAAACCCGAAATTACACATTTTTCTAAATTCTCAGCGGTTTCAGAAATTTTATTAATTGGATTGGAGAATTGTGCTGCTTCTATTTCTCAAACATTTTAAGAATGCCTTTCCCCAACTTATCCAGCGAGTTTTTCACATCGTCTTTTGTAGCATCGGAAACCGCCTTTGTTGTCTTCGACAAATCGGGGCTCACCTTAGGATTTCCTACCGGCCCGTTGATAACCACTCCTGCCGGAAGCATTTTTATTTTTTCGTTACCGGGAATTACTGCCAGTATTTTTTGAATATCCGGGCCAAAGGCATCGCGTTCCACATTAAAATCGAGACGCATGTCGATTAGATTTTCCACATTCAGGCTGCCGGCAACAGTTGTCTCCTGCCCTATCACTTTGGTTTTAAAAGGTTTTAGCAGCAGATTCCCGTTCTCCACATTCAGGTTGGCTACAAAGTCGGCCACACGAATATCTTTTAGTTTTTCCTTTTTTATAATTCCGCTCAACTGGTTAAATATAGGCGAATTTACAATCTCCAGGTTTTGCGTACTAAACGTTCCGCTGCCATTTGCTGAGGCAGGAATAAGACTAAGTTTTTCGCCCAGCTGCCCTTTTAAGGCAAATTTTGAATTTAGTTTTCCCGTACTGTTTCCGGCACCGGGTATCATATTTTTAAAGCCGGCGAGTGTACGGAACATGGTTGGAATATCAAAGCTGCTAATATCAAAACCAAAATCAAAAAGCGGCTTGTTGTCAGGAGTATTTTTGTAGGAGCCGTTCAGGTTCATTTGCCCCTCCAGCATATCCATTGTCAGATTTTGCAGGGTAAGTTTCTGATCAGCGGCTTTAATTACGCCGTTGATGTTCCGGATTGGAATCCGGTTAAAAACCGCATTATCAATATCGGAACGAAAAGTTACATCAATTTTGTCGGGCACATTAAAGGCCAGTACATTTTCTTCCGCTTTGGAAGCCGTAGTTTCTTCGGTTTGCAAACTTAGCAATTGATTCAGGTTTACCCGTTTTGAATTCAATTGTAAATTGGCACTCAGCACACCTTCTTTCAGAAAATAATTCAGGTAATTGCTCACTGTTCCCGATAAGCGAAAATCGCTTTCACCCAGTTGCATCAAACATTCATTCAATGTAATCTTATCCGGAGAAAAATTCAGATTTCCTTTGGGGACCAGCACCGGCTGTGTTAATTCGGGAGTTTCATACACAAAGTTTTGGAGCAAAATAGTTCCGTCCGAACGGATCTTGTCGTATTTCTCCGCTTCCACATCTGAGTAATGGCCACGTGCCATCAGGTTAGCGTCAATCACACCCGACATGTTTACGCTATCCATTGGCAGCGCATTTTTTAAATGCGAAAGGTTGACTTTTCCTTTTAAGGAGCCATCAAAAAACGGATCTCTCATTGGTGTACTAAGCGCTAAAGTAAAATCAACCGGATTTTGTCGAATCTCTGCGTGCGCTTCGTTTACATTTATTTTGGTCAGATCAAGATCGCCCTGTGGTTTGGCAATTTTTACTGCTGCACTTATGTTTTTGATTTCTTCAGGCATATCGGCGTAACGCAGGTTGCCATTCTGAATGTTCATATTCAGGCTGAATTCGGGATAATCTTCACCGAAATAAAATCCTTTAAGCGTGCCATTTATATCAGCATTACCCTGGGCATGAATATCTTTCATATACTCTTCATATACCGGCGGAACCAAAGCCAGGAAGTTCTCAAAACCTGAAGATTTGGCGTTTAACTGAAGATCAAAAAACATGGTATCAGAAGGCATTTTAAATGAACCACCCAGTTCCAACGGCAGTCGGTTTATCATTGTTTCATTCTCGGCAATGGTAAAATTCATCGATTCGAAATCCACATCCAGCAATGTTTTTACATCCAGTGTTGTTTTTGTGATGTACTGGACACCACCGTATTGCAATGAGAAATCACCGACATTTCCACCGGTTTCAATGCTGGTTCCCTGTCCGTACATTTTTCCACTTACATCCAAGTTCACATCCGATAAAGCCAGATCCATATTCAGCGATTTGTCAGTATATTTTAAAGCAGAGTGCAGGATTTCAATCTTATCCAGTTTAAGCTGAAAATCATCTTCTGAACCGGTTTCAGCTTTTACTTCAGGTTTATCATTACCGGCAGAAACAAGATCCCAATTCGCAGCACCATTTTCACTTACAAGCAAATTGATAAACGCCTGATCGATCACGATCGACTCCACCTCCATATTGGAAGGATTAAAAAGTGATGACAGATCAATGGTAGTTCGCAACGAAGGAATACTTAGCAAAGTATCGTTTTCAAATGTCCCTACACCTGTAATCAGTATTTCTTTCAAATCGATACTGGCTTTGGGGAAATCGCGAAACAGAGAAATCTTCAGATCCGCCAGTTCTACTTTGGCATTTAGCTCTTTATTTAGTGTTCGTTTAGCGAAATCGAGTAGGTTTTGCTTAAAGAAAACCGGGATGGCAACCAGTGCGCCAACAATTACCAAAACGATGATTAACAGGATAATTATAATTTTTTTCATGGTCTTTTTATTTACGTCAAAAATATATAATAGAAACGCAGATCGCGCATTGTTGTTGTTAAAAGAATAAAAACTGTGTTAAGGCATTTTCCTCGAAAATCACCTGTCGGTTTCATCCAGAATCAGTTGCCGCAACATCTGCAAAGCGGTTTGTGCAGAACGAATGATGTTCCGTTCGCGGTGATCTCCTAGAAAAACATATTTCCGGGCAAATGTTTTGTTGCTTCCGGCCAGCGCAATCCACACTGTACCCACAGGTTTTTCTTCGGTTCCTCCGGTTGGGCCGGCAATACCTGTAGTTGCCACAGTATAGTCTGCATTTAACAGGTGTTTGGCACCTTCCGCCATTTGCAAGGCCACCTCTTCGCTCACTGCCCCCACACTTTCCAGCGATTCGGCGCTTACCCCCAGCACCTGTTGTTTTACCTCGTTGGCGTAAGAGGTAACACCGCCTTTGTAGTACGCCGAACTCCCGGAAACAGAAGTAATCAAATGAGAAATATAACCACCCGTGCAACTTTCGGCCACTGCCAGTGTTTTTCCGTTGGCTGTTAGCATCTCTCCAATAACACTTGCCAGCGTATCCTCGTTGTAACCAAAAATACTTTCCGCAATCAGTGGTCTGAGTTTTTCAATTTCGGCTTCCACTTCTTTTTTAAGTACCTCTTCGTTGTCGCCATACGCTGAAAGGCGCAAACGTACCGACATTGGGTTGGGTAAATAAGCCAGTTTGATGTGCTTGGGCAGCGCATCTTCCCAGTCAGAAATGCGGTCGGCCAGCATCGACTCGGGCACTCCCTGCGTTAAAACTGTTTTATGGAAAATGGCTTTTGTTCGGCCAGTCTCGCGCAAACGGGGTAGCAGTTCAAATTCCACGAGGTACTGCATTTCAAACGGCACACCCGGCATCGAAACAAAAATGGTGTCGTTCCGTTCAAACCACATTCCAGGTGCGGTTCCCATTTTGTTCGGTAAAATTGTACAGGATTCGGGTAACATCGCCTGATCCCGGTTCAAACGGTTTACATCGATTCCACGGTTGGCAAAACGCACTTTTATGGATTCGAGCGTTGGCTCATGAAAAACAAGGTGTGTATCGAAATATTCACAAAGCACACGCTTCGTAATATCGTCTTTGGTGGGTCCCAACCCACCGGTAATAACTACGAGATCCACCTTTTCCTCTGCTTTTTGAAGGGCTTCCAGAATGTGCTCGCGCTCGTCGTGAACCGAAGTGATCTGGTAAATTTCAATACCATTTAAACTGAATTGTTGCCCCATCCAGGCCGAATTGGTATCGACTATCTGACCAATCAGAATTTCGTCGCCTATGGTAATGATCTCTGCTTTCATAATAATAAGTTAGAAGTCCGAAGAACGAAGCCGGAAGTTTCTTTGTGCCGTAAAATTAATAATCTGAGTGGAAGTGGAGCTCATAATTTTTGCTTTGTTGGTAAGTGGAAATATCAGTTGTTAAGAGTGGTTTTGCAACTCCCTTTCTTTTGTTTTGGCGAAAGTTTCTACAAAAAAACAGTATCTGGAATAGAGCCAAAAACTCCCCACACCAACACATTCAATACAATAAGAAATGTTGGTAAATTACTTTTCGAATTGCTTTAAATACGCTAAACGTTGTAAAAGCGTCGGGTGCGAATAATGAAAAAATACATACGTTTTGTGTGGCGTCAGGTTGCTAAGGTTATTTACCGACAACTTTTTTAATGCCGATGCCAAAGCTTCAGCACTGTAATTTTCAGCAGCAAAGCGGTCGGCTTGGTATTCGTTGTGGCGCGACAGGATATTCATAAAAATTCCGGTGAAAAACGAAATGGGTGTATAAAGCACACCAAAAGCTACCAGCCCGATATGAAAGTTGGGTTTTTCCACTCCCAACGCGCGGCTCAGGTGCGGATTGTTGATCAGTAATCCGAGAATAAACAACACAACTCCGGTTTGGATCAGGCCAATGATCAGGCCTTGCACCACGTGTTTCTTTTTGTTGTGACCAATCTCGTGCGCCAGCACCGAAACGATTTCTTCTGTGGTCATGTCCTTGATAAGCGTATCATATAATACGATTCGCTTTTTTGCTCCCAACCCAGTGAAATACGCATTGGCTTTGGTAGAGCGTTTCGACCCGTCGATTACAAAAATATTATCGAGCTTAAAGCCAACTTTTTTAGAGAATTCGCTGATGGCATTGCGGAGTTCGCCCTCTTCCAGCGGTGTTTGCTTGTTGAACAACGGCACAATCAGGTTAGAGTAAAACATAGCCATAAAAATGGAGAATACTGACACCACCACCCAGGCATAAAACCAGAATAAAGCACCTGTAAGCTGGTAAATAAAAACAATCAGCGCCAGTAAACCGCCGCCAATGATCCCGCTCACCAACCAACCTTTAATTTTATCGAGTACAAAAATTCTAGGTGTCGTTTTGTTAAAGCCGTATTTCTCTTCAATCTTAAAAACATCATATACCGAAAACGGCAGATTGATTAAATCGGATGCAAACATCAGGATTCCGAAAAAGATGAGCGCCGCCACAATCGCACTCGATGTTAGACTCCAGGCCCAGCTATCGACAAGTGCAAAACCAAAAAACACAAACATTCCCAGTGTCACTGCCAGGCTAAAACTTCCTGTTATCGTTCCAAACCGGTGATTTTCGCGTTCGTAAGCCTGCTGCTTGCGGTATTTCTCCTCGTCGTAAATTCCCTTTACTTCCTCGGGCAGGGTATCGCTCCATTGGGTAGTGTTCAGGTAGTCTAGGTATTTTTCAAAAAGGAAATCAACAACCAAGATTGCGATGATCAGCCAAAACAGAAATTCGTGCATATTGTTATTATTTTGAAGCAACAAAGATAACAGCAGAGCAGACATTGAAAAATAAAACACCGCAGCGATTACCGTTTGTTGTCATAAATCGGAGTTGGAGGTATGAAAACGAACAAATAATGAATGTGGATAATGTTTTTTTTATCACATTTGCACCCTGAATGGAAATTTTATATGAATCGTTACATTGATTTATTAAAAAAGCTGATCGCAACACCTTCGTTTAGTAAAGAAGAAGCAAATGCGGCAGAAATTATGCGCTCGTTTCTTGATAATGAGGGCATCCTGTATCAGACCAAGGAGAACAATACCTGGGCACTTTGCAAACATTTCGACAAGCATAAACCAACTGTTTTACTCAACTCCCATGTTGACACCGTTCGCCCGGCCAAAGGCTATACCAAAGATCCTTTTGCACCAATCGAAGAAGGTGATATTTTGTACGGACTCGGGAGCAACGATGCAGGAGGGCCACTGGTATCGCTGTTGGCCACCTTTGTGCATTTTTACGAGCGCGAAGACCTGCCATTCAACCTAGTTTACGCTGCCACTGCGGAAGAGGAAATTTCGGGACGCCGCGGACTGGAGATCGTACTGCCAGAGATTGCACCAATCCGTTTTGCCATTGTTGGCGAGCCTACACGCATGGAATTGGCGATTGCCGAAAAGGGCCTGTTGGTACTCGATTGTTATGCACACGGAAAATCGGGGCATGCTGCCCGTGAAGAAGGTGAAAACGCGCTTTACAAAGCCATCAAAGATATTCAGATACTTCAAAACTACGCATTCGGGAAAGTTTCCAAAGTACTGGGAAAAGTAAAAATGTCGGTAACGCAGATTGAAGCCGGAACCCAGCACAACGTAGTGCCCGACATTTGTCATTTTGTGGCCGATGTGCGTACCAACGAGTTTTATACCAACAAAGAAGCTGCCCGTATTATTGGCGAACTGATTGAATCGGAAGTTAAACCCCGTTCGGTACGGCTGAACTCTTCGGGGATCAGCGAAGAACATCCTTTTGCGCAGATTGCCAAACACAGGGGAATACGTATTTACGGCTCACCCACTACATCAGATCAGGCGATTATGTCGAACCCTTCGGTAAAAATGGGCCCCGGCGACTCAGCCCGCTCGCACACTGCCGACGAGTACATTTACAAAAGCGAAATTTTAAAAGGAATTCAGCAATACATCGAAATGCTGGAGGAGTTGAAGCTGTAAGTCCACGCTGAAAAATAGTTGATTGATTTTAAACCACTAAGCTACAAAAGGCGCTAAGATTAGAGTGGAATATTCCGTTACGTTTTCATTATTAATCAATTGGGGTAACTTTCAGAAAATAAAAAAGCCACCTGTAAATGAACAGATGGCTTCAAATATTCTTAGTGGAATTTATTTACTGAATTCCCAATTTTGTTTTTACCAGCGGAAGCAAATCCAGGCTCTGATTTGATTTGTACAGAATAGTACGGTTGGCTGCACCTGAATCAAATACATAAATAAGGCCTTTTTCCTTAGCAACTTCTTCAATGGCTTTTTCAGCTTTATCAAAAACGGGTTGCAATAACTCGCCTTGTTTTTGCTGAATCTGCTGTTGTGCAGTTACCGAATAGTTCTGCATACGTTGCTGTATATCCTGTATTTCTTCAACTTTTGCGTTTCTTTTAATCTCTGACACATCTTCTCCCATTGCCTGGAACTCGGTCATTTTTGTTTGATATTGCTTTTGCATATCGCCGTAAATATCTTCAATTTCTGCCTGAAATTTGTTGAATTCTTCTTCTGCGGCGGTTCTTTCGGGCATTAATTGTACCAATGCCTGCAAATCAATGTGGCCGAATTTTAAAGTTTGTGCATTAACTGCAGTAGCAGCGGTTACGGTAAACAGCAGTACTGCGAATAATTTCATTAAATTTTTCATCTTATTTAAATTGTTTGTTTTCAAAAGCATAAGATGGAACTCCCATGATATTAATAATATGCCTTTGTGGCAAAAAAAATGGTCATGGTCGTTTCATTTTGCGTGGTCTAAATTTTTGCTTGCAAATATAATTTTATTTTACTTATATCCGAGTTTTTGTAATACCTGATCACTTAAATCGTATCTCGGATTTGTGAAGAACAAAGTTGTACCTCCGGCTTTATCAAAAATAACTGCATAGCTGCCTTCGGTAGAAATTTCCTGAACGGCGTTAAAAATGTCGTCCTGAATGGGTTTTACCAGCCCCTGTCGTTTGCTGAACAAGTCGCCGCTGGGTCCAAAATACTTACGTTGCAGTTGTTTGTAATCTTTTTCTTTTGAAATGATCACATCTTCGCGTTTGCGTTTCATGTCTTCGGAAAGCAAAACACTCTCGGCCTGAAAATCCTGGTACATCTGTTCGATTTCGGCATGCATCGATTCAAGTTCTTTCTGGTATTGCGACGAAAGCTGGTTTAATTGCTCCTGTGCTGCCGTGTATGCCGGAATGTTTTCCATGATGTATTCAGAATCGATAAAACCAAATTTCTGTGCCTGCGAGGCAAACACAACTGAAACAAGTATCGCTGTAGTTAAAATTAATCTCTTCATGGTAAATCAATTTAAATTATTCTGGTGTCTGACCTATCATATTCTGTGCCAAATGCAAAATCAAAAGTTTAGAACTGTTGTCCGATAACAAAGTGGAACTGGCTTCCGGCGGCATCGCTGTAGCCGGGTACATCGTCAAATCCATAGCCCCAGTCGATACCCATTAAACCAAACATTGGCAGGAAAATACGCACGCCCACACCTGCCGAACGGTGCAGGTTAAAAGGGTTGTAATTTTCGAAAGTCATACTTGTGTTACCTCCTTCTATAAATGTTAGTGCATAAATGGTCGCACTTGGTTTCAGCGTAATCGGGTAACGGAGTTCCATGGTAAATTTCGAATACATTTTTGAACCACTGGTCGGACTCAAACTGTAATCGCGGTAACCTCTCAGGGCTACGTAATCTGTTCCGTACATATTGTATCCCGACATACCTGAACCACCCACAATAAATCCTTCAAACGGAGATTGTCTTCCTTTGTCGAAATAACCGAGGAAACCCATTTCGAAGGCTGTTTTCAAAACCAGATTGGTATTTTTTGTAAGCGGGTTGAATATCTGGCCTTTTAGTAACCACTTGTGGTATTCTATCCATTTATACCGGTCTTCGTTCGAGACATTCGGGTCGGAATAGTTGGTGTTTGTAAACCACGAGTACGGCGGTGTAAGCTTTAATGTAAGCGAAATATTTGAACCGTTACGCGAATACAAAGGATTATCAACTGAACTACGTCCGAAAGCGGTTTTAAAGTTCAGGTTATTAAATGTTCCGTTTACCTGGCCGTTTTCATCAGCAAGGAAGGTGAAATAGCTTCCCATGTTTTGCAGGTTGTAGTGCTCAAGCGACAACTCGTGATAAACAGTAAAATAGTCATCTGGCCACGACAAACGGTAACCATATCCCAGTGCCAGTGCTGTTGTCTCCCAAACCTGGGCATCATCGGCATTATCGCTTTCCGATCCGTAGTTGTAATTATACTGAGGATAATAGCTTCCATAACCGTAACCATAAGGATTGTAGCCACCATAACCACTGTAACCACTATATCCGCCATAACCATAAGCACTGGAGCCATAATACGGATTATACGATTGGTAGTATTTATTCGCACTGTAATTAATTCTAGAATGTGATAAAGAAACCGACAGAGAATTGGGTTTTTTACCTCCCAACCAGGGCTCAATAAACGAAAGGCTAACTGTGCGGTAATATTTTCCACTGGTTTGATAACGCAGGCTAAGTGTTTGCCCGTCGCCAGTTGGAAGCGGACGCCACGCCTCTTTGTTAAAGATATTGCGCACCGAGAAATTGGCAAATTTCAAACCAACTGATCCCACAAACATACCGGCTCCCCAGCCTCCTGAAAGTTCAATCTGGTCGTTGGCCTTTTCCTGTAACTGGTATTCAATGTCAACGGTACCATCTTCGGGGTGCGGTTGTACATCGGGGTTAATGGCTTCGGGATCGAAATGTCCCAACTGTGCAAGTTCGCGATACGAACGCATTAACAATGTTTTGCTAAACAGGTCGCCAGGCAAGGTACGAAGTTCTCTTCGTGCCACATGTTCGTGTGTTTTGGTGTTTCCAACAATACGCACTTCGTTGATGGTTGCCTGTTTTCCTTCCATTATCCGCATTTCATAATCGATGGTATCCTGGATTACATTTACTTCAACCGGTTCCAGGTTAAAGAATAAATAACCTTCGTCAAGGTACAGGTTATTCAAACCTTCATCGTTGTCAAACAAACGCTTGTCAAGAATTTTCTGGTTAAAAACATCTCCTTTTTTGATTCCCAAACGCAAGCTCAAATAATCTGAGGGGTAAACGGTATTACCTACCCACTTTATATCGCCAAAGTAGTACTTGTTTCCTTCTTCCACATTCAGGTCAATATTAACACGGGGCTTGTTCTTTTTACCCACTTCAACCTGATAAACACTATCGCTTTCAATTACAGCATCGCGGTAACCTTTTTCGTTGTACTTATCAATAAGGCTTACTTTATCCTTGTCGTATTCTTCTTCGAGGAATTTTTTGGTCCTGAAGAAATTACGTAACGATTTCTCGTTGGTTTTCTTCATTTCCTTTTCGAGCTTAACATCCGACAAAGCTTCGTTTCCTTCAATTTCGATGTTATTGACTTTTACCTTTTCCTTTTTGTCAACATAAATATCCAGGATAACGCTGTTGCTTTGTGTGGTATCATCGCGCTGAACAATGTTCACATCGGTATTGAGGAATCCTTTTCCGGTAAATATTCCTTTAATGGTACGTTGTGCACTGTTTACCTGGTGATCGGTGATCTGGCTTCCGCGTAACAGCAGTACCTTTTCGGTAATATCGTCTTTTTCTGATTTTGATACTCCGTAAAAATTAACATCCGACAAACGCGGTCTTTCCTGCAGATAAATATCGAGCCAAATGTTACCGCCAACAATCTTGTCGGCCGTAATTTTCACATCTGAGAACAGCCCCTGCTGCCACAGTTTCTTGATCGCTTCTGTAATTTTTTCTCCGGGCACTTCTATGTAATCGCCAACGGAGAGCCCTGAGAGTTGAATTAACACGGTTTTATCGAGATAACGGATACCGGAGACCTGTATATCTGCGATCGTGTATTTTCTGGCACTGGAATAATAGATCGAAAAATTGGTGCTATCGGCTTCCTGTGCCTTTGCATGCGGTAAAAAAGTTACAAATAGGAACAAAAGGCCTATTATCGACTTTTGTAATTTAATCATAAAATTAGCTCATTAACTGTTCACTTGTTTTTCCAAATCTTCTTTCTCTGTTCTGGTAATCAACAATCGCTTCAAAAAGGTCGTTTTTCCTGAAATCAGGCCACAATTTAGAAGTGAAGTACAATTCAGAATAAGCAATCTGCCACAGTAAAAAATTACTGATCCGGTACTCACCACTGGTTCTGATGAGCAACTCCGGATCCGGCACTCCGGATGTGGACAAATAGCTTCTAAACAGTTTATTATTTATCTTTTCTGGTTTCAAATTATGTTCGGCAACGTCTTTTGCAATTCTCTGAACCGTATTCAGAATATCCCATTGCCCGCTGTAACTGAGCGCTAAAATAAGGTTCAATCCCGTATTTTTGCTTAATCGCTCAATACATTGTTCCAATTGTTTACGAACCGGGCCGGGCATGTCATCAATTGCTCCAATAGCACTTAAACGTACATTGTTTTTCATCAGTTCATCGGTTTCCATCTCAATGGCATGTACCAACAAACCCATTAATGCATCCACTTCGGCTTTGGGCCTGTCCCAGTTTTCGGTTGAAAAAGCATAGAGAGTCAAATGTTTTACACCTACTTCGCCGGCTCCTTCCACAACAGAACGAACAGCTTCCACACCATGTTCATGCCCTGAAATCCGGGCTTTCCCATGCCGGGCTGCCCATCTTCCATTCCCATCCATAATGATTGCAATGTGCTGTGGTATATTGTTGTTATCTAATCTGTCTCTGAACGATTCCATTGTTATTGTTTGCTTTCGTAGGCCGGACAAGCTTTTTTCCCGATATATATTTTATACGTAATATGAACTCCCAAATAACCTACCCAATCGTTGTTATGGCTACCCTGGTTGTATGAAACTGTTTCGCTTCCGTTATTGTAAGCAAGTGGATCATCCAGATCATCCAGGCGGTCGCTCATGTATTTTCGCATCTGGTATTCAACTCCAAGTCCAAATCGTTCACCTATGGTATATTTAAAACCAAAGCCAAACGGAATGGTCGGTGTCACCTCTGATTCTTCCTGCGGCGGATCCTGAACGATTAAATCTCCGCTCCCGGTAAACTGTAACTCAGGATAATCAGGATTAAACGCATATATTTCCTCCGGGCGAAACGTATAAGAAAAATAGGCTACCCCTACCCCTGCGGTAACGTACGGGCTAAACCTTAATTTTTTCTTTCCCAGAATATATTTCAGATAATTTATCTCCACTTGCAATGTCAAATCCTGAGCGCTTTTATCAAAATCCCAGGGCGATTCTTCCACCATTCCCTCGCGCGCCATATTTCCGGTAAGAAACATGGCTCTTAATGCAACGCGGGCATTAAAATTATATCTGAAGTAGGCTCCAAAATTTAAATTGAACGTTTGAAATGCGGCGTTATCGTCCATATCTCCCCAAACGGTTGACGATCCGCCCCAAATCCCAATGTCGGCTGTTTTTTGTGCATGTCCTGATATGGTTATCAAAACAATTGCAAACACCAATGCTAGTCTTTTCATATTGGCATTCCATTTCGTTTTTTTAACTCTGATTTCAGGCATGTTATTTTCATCCTTGTTTCCGAGTTGTTTTATAAAAGAATTTAGCTGAATTTCCGATTGGCTATTTTCAAAAAAACGGGATTGATTTTTCATTTTTCAGGCCCGGCCATCAACTTTCATAAACAACTGAATTTCAACATTTTTGATCGTCAAAATCGATCTTTCTTTTGTTTTTCAAAAGCTACAAAAGTAATATAATTCTAAAAATAACATAACCTCGTGCTCTTATAAAACACAAACAAAGATTAAAAATTGTTAAGCATGCCCTGAAATTCAGTTCCGGCGGTCGATTCCCCACATTAGTTTATTTCGCAAGGTGCTGAAAAAGGGCTGTTCGGGAAGTTGCAAAGTCTTTAATTTAAAAGAGGCTTTTCGTATTTTAATAATGGTTGAAAACTCAACGGCTACGGAGCGCGAATCGAGCGAAATAAGATAGTTCGACCCCCGTCCTTCTACCTTTAGTTCTATCTCACAATTATCGGGGACAACAATGGGGCGAATAGTGAGGTTATGCGGAGCCATGGGCGTAATAATAAAATTCTCGGAATCGGGTGTCAGGATAGGCCCTCCCACACTTAGCGAATAGGCAGTTGAACCGGTGGGTGTGGCAATAATCAAACCGTCGGCCCAGTAATTGTTCAGAAATTCACCATCAATGTAGGCAACCACATTTAACATCGACGAGTTGTCGGTTTTTAAAACCGTGGTTTCATTAAGTGCATAATTAAAATCGAGGTTCTCGCGGTCCGAAAACTCAATTTCGAGCATCGAGCGTTCCACAACTTTATAGTTATGGTTAAAAATATTAATCAGCGCATCTTTCATGTGCTCTTCCGAAATATCGGCCAGAAAACCTAAACGTCCGCTGTTTACCCCAATTACCGGCACTTTACAATTACGGGTGTGCAACACCGACTGAAGAAAGGTTCCATCGCCGCCCACGCTGAAAACAAACTCGTTATCGGTGTCAAAGTCGGTATGGGAATGAAAAAACGTTGAATAATAAACTTCCGTTTTTATATCGCTTATTAAATGCTCATAAAATGGTTTGTATAGCTGTACGCTTATTTCATGAACTTTCAGAAAATCAAAAAATTCGTGTAAAACCGGAATAAATTGCTCTGAAACCTGCGTACCAAAAACCGCTACCTTCATATACGCTTGCTTTAAATATTCATAAATTTCATGAACTGGTCGAACCGGTCCTGGTACAAATCGTTCAGCATGGAACGGTCCTGGTACGTTGCTTTTACATTATAGTCGTAACGCATTAGCGCCTGAACAACGGCAGACAGTTCTTCGGTGTTCAATTTTACGATCACATCCAGCATGTTTGTTCCGGGGCGTCGATCGACAAAGAAACTGAGGATTTTCACATTGTTGCTTTCAATAATTTGTGTGATTTGTGCTACCGAATAATCATTCACACTCATTTCAATAACCAGCACGCCACCGGGTTCCTGTAACGAAAACAAACTGGCAAACCTTCGGGCCAAATCATAAAGCGTAACCGAACCAATATAATAATGGTCGCTATCCAGCACGGGTAAAACACTGATTTTGAGTTTGTACATTACCACAGCCAGTTCAAAAATATGCTGATCGATGTGGGCGTGTGTGGTATTCAGTTTATCCAGTTCTTTACTGATTGGCTCTTCCGTCAGGTTTAAATCATAGATAAGTTTATCCGAAATCAAACCCAGGTATTTTGAATCGTCAACAACAGGAATATGCGACACACGGTTAACATCCATGTAATTCAAGGCTTTCTTACCGGAATCGCTGCTCCTTACCGGGATAATTGCATCTGATATGAGTCGATCTGCCAACAAAACTTTACGATTTATCGTTAGTGGTTAAATCCGAAAATTGTAACTTGCGTTCCTAAAATTTACCGGAATGACCAGACTAAGTGTAAATATAAATAAAATTGCCACACTGCGAAACTCACGCGGTGGCAGCATGCCGAGTGTTAAAGAGGCTGCTATTCGCTGCCAGGAATTTGGGGCACAGGGAATTACCATTCACCCACGCCCCGATGAGCGACACATTACCCGTAAGGATGTTTACGAGATTAAGCCCTTGATTGCAACCGAATTTAACATTGAGGGATACCCCAGCGAAGAATTTCTGAAAATGGTGATTGAAGTGCAAGCCGACCAGGTAACTTTGGTCCCCGATTCAAACGATCAGTTAACAAGCGACCACGGCTGGGATACCTGGAAACACCTCGGCTTTTTAAAAGACGTAATTGCACGCCTGCAGTTTCATGGAATCAGAACTTCCATTTTTGTTGACCCGGTTGAAGAAATGGTAGAAGGAGCAGCCGAAATACGTACCGACCGTATTGAATTATATACCGAACCATATGCCACACTATACCCAATCGACAAAAACAAGGCAATTGAACCTTTTGTACGCGCTGCCAAAGTAGCCGAAAATTTGAATATAGATGTAAATGCCGGGCACGATCTCAGTCTGGAGAATTTGCAGTTTATGTATCATAAAATACCCAACCTAAAGGAAGTTTCCATTGGCCACGCATTGATTGCCGATGCACTTTATCTGGGGCTTGAAACCACTATCCAGAAATACCTCGACTGCTTAAAGTAGATAGATGCTCGATACTTGATGTTGGATGCTCGATGCTCGATACTCGATGCTGGATACTCACAGCTTGCAGCTAAAAATTATCTTATGAAATTATTTTACCGGAAAGAAGGAAGCGGACCGCCACTTGTGGTTGTACATGGTTTGTACGGTTCGTCAGATAACTGGATGAACATAGGGAAACGGCTGGCAGAGAAATACACGGTTTATATGGTTGACCAGCGAAACCATGGCCGGTCTCCTTTTGCCAACTCCCACACCTACGACGACATGCGCGCCGATTTGCTGGAATTTTTCGATAAACACAATATTGAAAAGGCAACCCTTCTGGGGCACAGTATGGGCGGAAAAACAGCCATGTGGTTTGCCGCCGACTATCCCGAACGGGTAGAGAAATTAGTGATTGCCGATATTGCCCCGAAAAATTACCTCCTGTTAAAAGAAGACAGTCAGTTTTACCTGCACCGGAATATTTTACTGGCCATGCTGGAAATCGATTTCTCTCAGGTAAAATCACGCAGCGATGTGGATGACTTCCTGGCTGAAAAACTGGATGATGCACGCATCCGGCAGTTTTTATTAAAGAATGTGGAAAAGGACAAAACCACCAAACGGTATAAATGGCGGGTAAATGCAGAGGTTTTATACGATCATTTAGATGAAATAGTAAGCGGGGTAAACCCCAGCTGGCTCGACGACCGCACTCCAATCAATGCTTATCCGGTAATTTTTATACGTGGTATGCTCTCGAAATACATTTTACCCGAAGACGAAACGTTGATCAAAGAAATTTATCCCGAAGCAAAAATTGTTGACATTCCCGGTGCCGGCCACTGGCTCCATGCCGAACAACCGAAAAAATTTATGCAGGCAGTAATGCTTTGCTGCTAAAAAAGGACATTCAAGAGGTACCAACCGCAGCAAAATTCCATAAACCTGAACGGAATAGCATATTAACCTGGAAAAAGCGATTCAACCAGGGCGAAATCAAAATTACCATAGCTGATTCCTATTGAACCATGGCGGAAAGAAAATTTCCATAGCGGAATGTATTTAAACTACCGCGGAATGGAAAAAACGGCTGCGAAATGCAATTAAACCACGCAGAAATACGAATTACGATGGCGGAATGCGATCGTACCAGGCAGAATGCCTTTCCGCACTGGATTTTTTCTTTCCGCCGTGGTTATTTCGCTTTTTCGGGTGTATTGTAGGATTAACTTTTCCAACGTTTGAAACTTTGGAAAAGATTTCTGTTTATAATTCGTAATTAACTCGCAAATGCTTGCCCCCCTCGGTCCCCCAAAGCGGGAAAATTCCTCCCCTTCGGGAGGTTCGGAGAGGCCAAAAGTTACAAATTGAAAGTAGTAAATTCATTTACTTCACTTATGGGACTGCCTCATTTCAGTTCACTGAATACTACCGGTTATATTTTGTAGTTAACGATTTCAACAACCTTTTTTGGCTGATTTTTAAATCGCTCCATCGGAAACGCCAGTCCCAGTTGCCACTTGCTGTTCCGGGAGTATTCATTCGTGCTTCTTCTCCTAACTCCAAAACATCCTGCATGGGCAGAATTGCAGTTCCGGCCACCGAAGCCAGCGCCATTTCCATCAACTCAGCCAAAGCCTCTTTTCCTTCGCTTTTAACATATTGCTTCACTAATATTTTTTCCACGTCTTCCAACGCATTTAACCAGCCAAGTGTAGTATTGTTATCATGCGTTCCGGTGTAAACCACAAAGTTCTTCCCGTAATTGTGCGGCAGGTCTTTATTTTCAGCATTGGTGGTAAAAGCAAATTGCAGCACTTTCATTCCCGGCAAATCAAAATCTTCGCGCAGTTTATCCACTTCGGGTGTGATTATACCGAGGTCTTCAGCAATAAATGGCAATTCCCCCAAATGATTTTTGATCAAACTCAGCAGGTTGTGCCCGTGTGCCGGAATCCATTCACCATTGATCGCTGTTTTTTCAGTTGCCCGAACCGACCAGAACGATTCCAGTCCTCGAAAATGATCGATGCGAACCAGGTTAAACATCCTCAGGTTAAAATGCAGGCGGGCAGCCCACCAGTCGTAATCGCGCTTTTGCAGGCGATCCCAGTCAAAAACCGGGTTTCCCCAAAGTTGGCCGGTTTCAGAAAAATAATCGGGCGGCACCCCTCCCACTTCTGTTGGTTGCAGGTTCTCATCCAACACAAAAATATCGGTGTTGGCCCAAACATCCGAACTGTCGCCGGAAACGTACAAAGGCACATCGCCCAAAATTTCAACACCGTTTTCGTTTGCATAGTTTTTCAAGCGGTTCCATTGCCTGAAAAATATAAACTGTACAAACTTCCGGTATTCAATTTCCTCGGCTAACTGCTTCCTCAAGTCATTTAAACCGGCTTCTTCCCTGAATTTTATTGCGCGGGGCCACAGATGCCAGTCGTTACCGTTGAAGTTTTGTTTGGCCGCCATAAACAATGCGTAATCATCGAGCCACCAATTGTGTTCATCCAGAAAACGCCAGTACTCATCGCGATAACGGTCAAAACTGTTTTCCCTGAAACTATAAAAAGCTTTCCGAAGCAACGGCCTTTTCCATTCTTCCACTTTTTCGAAATTGACCTTTTTTACCGGGAAACGCGGTGCTCCCGCCAGTTCTTCTTCCGGCAACAATCCTTCTTCGCCCAGTATTGCCAGGTCAATCAACAATGGATTTCCTGCGAATGCAGAATAACACTGATAAGGTGAATTTCCATACCCAACCGGACCTAACGGAAGTATTTGCCAGATTTTTTGTCCGGCCTCTTTCAGAAAATCAACAAACCTGAAGGCTTCTGCCCCCAGTGTCCCAACACCCTCTTTCCCCGGAAGGGATGTGATGTGCAATAATATCCCGCTTTTACGCTTGCTCATTTTTAAAGTTCTTTCTGAATGTGGATAAATGACCGGCTGTTTCTCTTACAATACGTTGCACTGCAAGCCCGTGGCGAAGATCGGCAATATTGGCTTTTGCATCATCGCCCGAAAAAAACAGGTAGTGAGCGTGCACCATCGAACGCAACCAGCCCGGTGGAACATGCCCCGACGGGAAACTGGTTATTGGCTTATAGTTACTTCCTACCATTTGCTTTACCCATTGGTTGGAGCCTTCGAGGTAAAACTCATAATATTCTGAATGCTGAGACGAGTAGCGAAAAGCGCCTTTTTCAGCATAAATTTCAAGCTGAACCAAATCGCCCGAACCGGAACTGACGCGGCTTGCCGACATGTTTCCAACCGCGCCGGTTTGCGGCTCAAACAACGAAAGCGAACTAAACAGATCGGAACCTGCCGGAACGCCTTCAAAATCGCCTGCCTGCAACGCACTTGTAATCTGAAGCTGCTCACCCATAAAAGCCATTAGCAGGCTGATTCCGTGTGATCCCAAATCGGCCATCGCACCGCCATCGGGCGCCGGAGTTAAACGTGTCGCCCGTTTTTTACGGTATTCTTCCTGTAAATAATCGCCGTGGTAATATTTTAAATCGAAATGAAGCGGCTTTCCTAAAACTCCGGATTTCCAGAATTTCAATCCTTCACGAACAGCCGATGTCTGCAAATATTGAAAACCAACCTGAATTTTTACGGATGAACCGGTTTGTTCCAGCAGTTCCTTCATTCTTTTTTCTTCTTCCAGCGAGGAACACACCGGTTTTTCGAGGTAAATGTATTTTACTGTCGGCATTTTCAAAGCCTGTTCAAAATGTTCAAAATGCACTTTATTGGGACCCAAAATAAAAACAGCATTCAAATTCTCATTCGCAAAAAACCCGTCAGCACTTTGTGCCATGCGAAAACCAAACTTTTTGGCAAACTGCTCCCGGCTCTCCTGCCTCGACGAAGTAACCGACTCCAGAATTATCTCAGGAACCTGATCGTAATAAAACTTTAAAGCTTCAATAGCATAAACATGAGCCTGGGCAATACCTCCTGCTCCAATAAAACCAACGTGTATTTTTTGCATTTTCAATAATTGATTGAGTTGCAAAATTAAAGTTTTGATTGAAAATGATTAGCTTTAACAAAAATTATGATCGGGCTGATATGTAAGCCATAAATTCTAAACCAACTATTAGCGTAATCGATACAAATAATCAATTATTTTTTTATGTTTAGTCGAAAAACTTAGTATTCAGATTTGCAGAATGAAACGATGGTGTTATTTGATTATTCTTGGGGCCATTTTCTGGTCGTGTGGAAATAAGCAATGGAAAGGCCAGGAACCCATTCAGCGGGAAAATACCGAAACCCGACCTATTCAGTACCAATGGAAGAAAACATACAATATTGGTAAAGGGCTTCATTTCTCTAATGAGTTTGACGGGGCGCGACTAAACGGTGTTGCAATGACCGGAGAAGACAGGGTAACCGTGCTGATTACTCCTGAAAATACGCCCATTAATTCCAGCCCGTGGTATGCATTTAAAGTTTGGAGCGACACCCCAAAAAACATTCGGATAAAAATAACTTACAACGAAGGTGTTAGTCATCGGTATTATCCAAAGTTCAGCCGCGACAGGAAAACATGGAATAAAATTGACGCTGAAAATTACCGGTTAGATACCGTATCGATTGCTCAAAAACTTGCCCCGAAATTTTGTGAGTTTGATCTATCGGTAAGTTCCGACACTACCTGGATTGCTGCACAGGAATTAATCGTATCGAAAGACATTGACCGCTGGGAAGCACAATTGGATACCTTCGCTTTTGTTCGTCAGCAGGAAATTGGCAAAAGCCGCAATGGGAAATCAATCAGTATGTTGCAAATCGGTAATCCTGAAAGTAAAAAACTAAATATCATCCTGACGCGGCAACACCCGCCCGAAGTTACCGGCTGGCTGGCCATGAAAGCTTTTGTGGAACGACTGTGCGGGACGGATTCACTAACACAGAAATTCAGGGAAGAATACCTGACTTATGTTGTTCCGTGTATGAACCCCGATGGAGTGGATCTTGGACACTGGCGGCACAATGCCGGAGGGATTGACCTGAACCGCGACTGGGAAGCTTTCCGTCAACCGGAAACCCAGCTAATCCGTAAATTCATGCAGGACAAGATACTGAAAGGCGGAAAATTCTACCTGGCCATCGATTTTCATTCCACCTTCGAAGATATTTACTATACCATTTCCCCGCATGAAAAAGGGAATATGCCGGGCCTGGTCCCAAAAATTATTAAAGCCACCACTGAGGACATTCCGGGTTACAAACCCAACATCAGGCCAAATAAAAAAGGCGCACTCCTGATCAGCTCCTCTGAATCAATTTTCCATGCCTTTCATGCCGAAGCATTTACCTACGAAGTGGGCGATGACACTCCGCGTGATCTCATTCGGGAGAAAGGTGCAGTAACGGCAAAAAATACCATCCGATTTATGCTTGATCCCGACAAAAAGAAAGCTAAATCAAAAAAGGAATCCGGACAGCCACAATCAACATCATCAAAGTAAAGCGAAAAAAAATCGCCACTCTTTTACAGGTGACGATTTTGCGATTGTTTCAAATATTTATCGAGCCAGTTAAAGAACACGCGCTGCCATAAAATTCCGTTTTGAGGTTGCAACACCCAGTGGTTTTCTTCCGGAAAATAAAGTAACTCAGCCGGAACTCCTCTTAAAACAGCGGCATTAAATGCAGCCATTCCCTGCTCGGCCGGCACGCGGTAATCTTTTTCCCCCTGAACGATCAGAATCGGCGTATCCCAATTCTGAATGTATTTATGAGGGGAGAACGTGTAAGAACGTTGGGCAGCAGCATTGGTTTTATCCCAGTATGCACCACCGTAATCCCAGTTTACAAACCACATTTCTTCGGTGGAAGTGTACATGTGCTCGAAGTTAAAAATACCATCGTGCGCAATAAAGGCTTTGAAACGTCCCTCGTGATGACCGGCCAGGTACATTACAGAGAAACCTCCGTAACTGGCGCCAACCGCTCCCAGATGCGTTTCATCCACATAAGGCTCTTTTGCCATTACATCGATGGCTGTGAGCAAATCATCAATGTTCTGGCCTCCGTAGTCTTTTGATATCTGTTCGTTCCACTCCTGACCAAAACCGGGCAAGCCGCGTCGGTTGGGAGCAACAATAATATAATCGTTGGCAGCCATCATCTGGAAATTCCAGCGGTACGACCAAAACTGACTGACGGTTCCCTGTGGTCCGCCCTGGTTATAAAGCAAAGTCGGGTATTTTTTAGCCGGATCGAAATGTGGCGGATAAATCACCCAAACAGCCATTTGTTTTCCGTCGGAGGTTTCCACCCATCGTTTCTCCACTTTTCCCATCGTAAGCTGATCCAGAATTCCTTTATTCACCGTTGTCAACGCTTCGTCTTTGCCGGTTACCGGGTCAACAAGGTAAAGCTCTGCCGGTTGCGACATCGATACTTTTTCGGCTAAAAGCTTGTCTCCTACGGGCGTTGCACTGTGATAATCGTGCACTCCGTCAGTTAAACGGGCAATGGAACCATCAGCCAAATCGAGCCGGTAAATTTCTTCGGTAGCCTGAATATCGCTGATAAAGTAGATGGATTTGCTGTCGGCACTCCAGGTCAGGCCGGCAGCATTTTGATCAAAATGTTCGGAATAATCCTTTTTCTCACCTGTTTCCAGTTCGGCGACAAACAAACGTACTTTGTCTGCCTCATAACCGTCGCGTTCCATACTTTCCCACGCAATGTATTTGCCATCGGGCGAAAATACCGGGTTCTGGTCGTAGCCCATCATTCCTGAAGTGAAATTGATGGTTTTCTCGGTTTCGGTGTTGTACAGATAAATATCAGAGTTTGTTGAAACGGCGTATTCTTTTCCTACCTTCTTTTTGCAGGTGTAAGCAATGGTTTTGCTATCGGCGCTCCAGGCAATTTGTTCGGTGCCCCCAAAAGGTTTCATCGGGGCATCAAAGCGTTCGCCTTCCAGAATGTCTTTCCCACTCTTTATATTACCCGAATAATCGGCAACAAAAATGTGCTGATAGGTATAATCGTGCCAGGTATCCCAGTGACGGTACATGATATCGGTTTCAATCCGCGCATTGGCTTTCGGCAGGTCAGGAAACAGATCCTGCACACTCTGATCAAGTTTAACATTTTTCAGGTAGTAAATTTTAGATTGGTCCGGTGAATATTGGAACCCGAAAATTCCTCCTTCAATATCTGAAATTTGTTTTGCCTTACTTCCATCGGGGTTCATTTCCCAAAGTTGCACACTTCCGGAAGCCCCGGAAAGGTATCCGATTTTTTTCCCGTCGGGCCGCCAAAAAGCGTTTGATTCATTCTCAGCCGAATTGGTGATATTTCTTGCTTCGCCACCCGAAACCGGAATCGTGTAAATATCGCGGTAGGCTTTGTTCTCGTCAATTTTATAATAGGTAACCGTATAAAGTACGGTTTTGCCATCGGGCGAAACCTGCGCCCCGCCTATCCGGCCAAAAGACCATAAAACTTCGGGTGTCATCCGGTCGGATGAAAGAACAGGCGTTTCGGGTAAATAATTTTTCACTGTATTATTGAATTTTTGTTCCTGCCGGCAACTAACCAAAAGCATGGCCAGCATAAAAATGGTTGCAATAGTTCTCATCGTATTTTATTCGTAAATGAAGTTTCAAAATAAATAAATTACCGGCAGCTAAACAATGATAAGCACCACCATTCCAAAACAAAAAAAGAGGTACCAAACGATACCTCTCTTTAACTGTTTACTGTTATTAACAATTGTTTTTATGGTGTGGGCAATTCGAGGTTTGAATAATCGAATACCTTTTTATAAATATGACTTACATCTTCATAATCGGTTGACATAACTTCAACTTTGATTGAATCGAGTCCTTCAACTCTTAGCTCGTTCAAGCTAAACGATACAAAAGCCGAATAAGGATACGTTGTCTCGTCCATATTGGCATTGTGGCGCAATTCCAGCTTTACAACTCCTTCGTCAGTTGAAACATTAT
Source organism: Draconibacterium sp. (assembly GCA_047975435.1). Lineage (GTDB taxonomy): Bacteria > Bacteroidota > Bacteroidia > Bacteroidales > Prolixibacteraceae > Draconibacterium. Next base: position 27,790 of record JBKEDN010000090.1, read on the forward strand.
CGGGATTCGCTACCAGGTTCAGATAATGAACTTTCTGAAATCCCCAGTATCTCAACTGAAAGTTTAGCAGGCTGTCCGTCATCCAGACATCCTCTACAACAATCGGATCATTTCCAATACTGTCAGCATTTTCAGTGGTAAGATCCAAAATTCCTTTTTTCAGAATCTTACGGATTTCGTTCACCTTCACATAGTAAGTTGACACATTCCCGTTTTCATCTTTATCGTCGCCAAGTATGGTATAATTCACCAAAATTCTTGAACCAACGGTAAATTCATTGTCCCAGCCCGAATTGTAACCCCAGCTCACCGGTTTTAACATCGAATGATCATCCATCGTGAAAACGGTCTCTCCGTCATCTTCCTGTAAAATTCCAAAACCTATCCAATAATCACCTAACGAGTAACTGTCGTCATCATCATCATCCAAACACGATACAACCGTGAAACTCATCAAAATCAACAATCCAAATACTACTTTCTTCATCACTGTTTAAATTTAATTCACAATCACAAGACTTGTTTTGATAAAAAAAGGTTGCGTGCACATGAAAAAAAATTTTCTTTTTTTTGAGCGTTAAAAATAAACCGGCTACCATGGCACGGCATTTGTATTTACATATATAAATAATTACATATATTTGTCGAATGAAAGAAATCAATTCCTTTAAATTGTTAAAAAACGTGCTGGCTGAGAACGAAAGTTTATGGCTGTTGTTGTTTAAAAAAGGATCGGAACATAGTGATTGTGCCCATAAAAACTTTAGCACTCTTGCTTCGGAAGCGGAAGATATTACACTTTATACGGCGGATGTAAATCAGGTACGCGATATTCATCAACAATACGGAATAACAAGTGTCCCTACCCTGCTTAATTTCGAAAACGGAAAACTAAAAAATACCGTAAAAGGGTGTATGAATCCCGATCAGTATAAAAACATTATCAGGCATGCCGGCGTAGTATCGAAAGAAAATGTAACTTCGAAAACAACGAAAAACGTAACTGTTTACACTACCCCTACCTGTAGCTGGTGTACGGTTGTAAAAAGACATTTTCAGGAAAACGGGATTACATACCGCGAAATAAATGTAGCTGCCGATCAAAATGCCGCTGCCGAAATGATGAAGAAAAGTGGCCAGCAAGGTGTACCACAAACCGAGATAAACGGACAAATGGTGGTAGGATTTGATATAGCAAAGATTAATAACTTATTAGGAATAAATTAAATATACAAATAAGATGAAACGAGCATAATAAAAAGCCTTTTAATACACAGGAACATGATTATGCGAGTTCCATGAGTTACCGAAAAAATAAACAATTATAAACGAATGAAAAAAACATTTTTAACCATTGTTGTCGCCGGAGGAATTCTTTTGGGATTTAGCAATTGCCAGGCGAAATCGGAGAATAAAAACAGTACTGACAAACCAAGCGTTAGCACAGTATCGGAAGAAGGAGGAAGCATAAAGCTCACCAAAGCAATGTTCCTGGAGAAAATATGGGATTACGAGGCTTCGCCAAAAGAATGGAAATTTAAGGGTGACAAACCGGCACTGATCGACTTTTATGCCGATTGGTGTGGCCCATGCCGAAAAGCAGCACCCATTTTAGAAGAAGTAGCGAAAGAATACAAAGGAAAAGTTCAGGTTTACAAAATTGATACACAGGTTGAACGCGAGTTGGCTGCAGTATTTGGGGTAAGGAGCATTCCTGCTTTTCTGTATATTCCGGTGAGCGGAAAACCAACAATGGCAGCCGGAATTGGCCGCACAAACGAAGACACAAAGAAAATGTTTACACAAAACATAGAGAAATTGCTTTTGGCGAATAATTAAATTGTAAAATTTTTAAAATCACTTGTAAAATGAAAGAATTACAGCCTATTAACCAAAATGTGTTGTTGGAGCTGACCGAAGACAAATCGGAACAAACAACTGCTTCGGGGATTATCATTCCTGACTCTGCAAAGGAGAAACAAGAAGTTGCAAAAGTTATTGCAGTCAGTACAATCGAAAATGCAGAAATAGCACCTGGTGACGAGGTTCTTTACAAAAGATACGCAGGAACAGAAATTGATTTCAACGGTAAAAAATTCTTGTTGTTACCTTATTCTGAAATTCTGTCGAAAGTTGTAGAAACCGAGTCTATTTAAGCTGAATTCAGGATTTTACATTCTGCCAAAACATTTTTTATATCGACAAATAAAGCCGATCCATTTTGTTGGACCGGCTTTTCTTTTTGCCCTGTCGATAAATATTAGTCTTTCCTGTTTTCTATTTTCAGAATAGCATTTAACTACCTCACAATTAAACTACTGTGTCAGTAATTTATATGCATGGGTACCTCCATCAGTAAAACCCGGGCATTGGTATCGGCAGTAATATCAAGTTCGTTTACATCCCAAATGCCAATGCCGTCTCTTTTAGAAAGTTTCTGTTCGTTTACCGTAATTTCTCCGTTGATTACAAAAACGTAAACCCCGTTTTCAGGATGATTTAGCTTATATGTACTCGCCGTCCCTGCTTCAAAAGCTCCAAGGTTAAACCATGCATTCTGATGAATCCAAACTCCCTGATCATCAGGATTTGGAGAAAGTATCTGGTAAAACGCGTTTTCCTTTTCAATATCACGGATCGAAATCTGGTCGTAACGCGGTTTTACATTTTTCTTATTCGGGAAAACCCAAATCTGAAGCAGTTGCACAGCCTTATCATTATTCGGATTGAATTCGCTGTGATAGACACCGGTGCCCGCACTCATTACCTGAACATCTCCTTCCCGTATGATTTCATTATTCCCCATATTATCCTTGTGCTCAAGGTCTCCCTCCAGCGGAATGGTAATAATTTCCATATTATCATGAGGGTGCATTCCAAAACCTTTTCCTACCGCTACATAATCATCATTTAAAACCCGAAGCGCTCCAAAATGAATACGCTCAGGATCGTAATAATTGGCAAAACTAAAAGTATGATGAGTTTTTAACCAACCATGGTCTGCATGCCCTCTCGACTCTGCTTTGTGCAAAATTGTTTTCATCATTTTTCCCTTTCTTTTTTGTTCCGGTTTTGAATGTGGCCAGGAAACCGACCGGGCAAAAACACCACCGGTGCAAAGTATTGTAATTAAAACAAACACTCTTGCACCGGTAGAGAAAGCCTTAAAACTCAGTTTAACTTCTCTTTTGATCCGTTTTATTTTACAGGTTCCCAGAGGCTGTTTATACTTTAAATAGCTTGTTACAGCGAAGTAAGTTCGTCAGAAGAATGAGCAACCAGCTCAAATTTAATCTCGAATTCATCGTAGATCATTTTATCACCCAGGCTGTCAAAGAATTTTCCCGAATTGTAACGGATATCCCATTGGGTACGGTCAAGTGTTGCTGTTCCGTTTGCGGTAATCCCATCTTCTCCAACTTTTACATCGGCCGGAAAAGAAATTTCGTGTTTAATACCTTTAATTGTGAGGTCGCCAACTACTTTGTGTTGTGCTCCGTCCTTTTCAACCGATTTAATGGCGAAAGTTGCTTTTGGGTGTTTTTCAACCGAAAAGAAATCATCTGATTTCAGGTGGCCAATCAACTTGTCTTTCCATTCGCCTTCCAAATCGGTACAATCGATGCTGTTCATATCAAGATTAATGGTTGCTCCTGTTACTTTTCCATTTTTTACTGAAACTGTTCCGTCAGAAAGCGAAAGAACTCCTGAATGTTCTCCGGTCACTTTTTTGGCATTCCAAAATACTTTACTGGCTTTGGTATCCACTTTCAGGGCCGATTGTCCTTCGGCCTTCTGCCCTGCCATTGCCACTGAAACACTTAATAATGCTATCGCTAAAAATCCTGTAATTTTTTTCATTTCTCTTAAATATTTGTTTACAATTTTAATTTCACTGCAAACATACTGCTTGCAAATACGCAAAAAAATAAACTAGTTTAAGAAAAATACTTTTTAGTCTTTTTTAGATCGTTTTGCGAGTATTTTACTCAGAAAAACAGGAGTTACTCCAAGGTATGAAGAAATTTGATATTGAGGCAGGCGCCGAATAAGCTCGGGGTGATCGGCTACCAGTTCTTCGTAGTTTTCTTCAGCTGTTTTCGAAAGGATCGAAACAAACCGCTTTTGCAGAAAAACATAGGATTTACGGATATAATTAGCCAGGCTAATGTATCTTTTATATAAGACATTGAAATTCTCTTCGGAAATAGAATAAACGATGCTGTTTTCAACCGTTTCAATAAAATAAGGTGTTTCGGCGGGTGTTCCCAAGTCCCCTATCCACTGGCGTTCGCAGGCAAAAAGTATGTTGAATTCTTTACCGCTCTGGTCAATAATGTACATCCTCAACAGGCCTTTTTCAATGTAATAATGCAGGGTATTTGCCTCACCCGCTTTCATAACCATCGTTTTTTTCGGGTATGCTTTTTTCTGAAAAAAATGGTCAATATCCCCCCGTTCTTCTTCTGTTAAAGGTTTGCGGTTAATGTGGTCGAAATAAGAATATAATATGGTATAATCTGCCATTTAAAACTTTCTGAGGCTCAAAAATACA
>JBKEDN010000165.1:0-7402 GCA_047975435.1 Draconibacterium sp.
ATAAACTGTTTGTCCCTGTTGCTTTGTATCTTGTCCTCATTGTATAAGAATATGCTCCTAAGATACTATTTACTATTATAATAGGCTGATTGGTAGATTTTTAATTTTTAGAGGTTTCCAACAGTAAGATTCTCACCGATTGTCAATCTGTTGTTTAGAAGATTAACGCTACTGTTCAACCTGAAGCTTTTACGTTCATAATAGGTATATTCTATTCGCCCGTCATCTCTGGTATAACTCAAGCCTGTGAATATTTTAAATCTTTGATCACCATAAGAATATCCTAAATCGGTAGTTGTAGTAACAGAGTTTTTTAGAATTACATCGATCCAATCCGTATTTGAAACTCTTAGGTTATTGTCGGCATCTAAAAAATCAGGCAACGGTGTCCCTGGGGAATAGGTAAAGTTACCAGCCGTAACTGGTACGTTTCCCTGGGCGCGGTACCTAACGTCTAACCATTCTTGTGAATTTAAGACGCTAAAATTGTCTCGTACGGTATTTAGTGTGACCCTGCTATCGATAGTAAATTTACTAGTTCCGCTTTTAGCTTGTTTGGTTGTTACGATAATAACACCCCTTGCCGCTTCGGTGCCATAAATACCGGCAGAAGCTGCATCTTTTAAGACCTGGATACTTTCAATGTCATTCGAATTTAAACCTGCCGGCGATGTTGTTTGTACGCCGTCAATGACCCAAAGTGGGCCAGTTCCCCCAAACACGGATGTTAATCCGCGAATAGAAATCTGGGTGTCGTTACCACCCGGAACTCCGGATGATGTAAGTGTTAAACCAGGAACCTTTCCTTGTAGTTTCGATATCACGTTAGGAGTAGATACTTGGTCTAAATCGTCGGTTTTGATAATAGATATGGCCCCGGTGATGTCTGACTTTTTTTCAACGGCATACCCCGTGACAACCACTTCTTCCAATTGTTCTGTGTCTTCTTTCAAAATAAAGTCATAAACACTTCCCGCACCGACAACTTGCGATGCCTCATTGAAACCAATAAAAGTGACAATCAGCAGATCGCCCTGATTGGCCTGGATCTGATATTTTCCTTCAAGATCCGTAATTGTTCCGTTCGTCGTACCTTTTACTACGACAGTCGCACCGGGGAGTAATTCTCCGTCACTGGACTTTATTGTTCCCGTGATAGCGCGTTGTTGAGCAAAAGATAAAAGCGAACTAAAGAACATTAAAATAAAACAAAAGCTTTTCATTGCATTTTTCATATTAATTTTCATTAGTTAGATAGATTATATATTATTACATCGGCGGTTGCCGTCCCACCAATGGCAAACAGATCAACCCCGGTTGCGTTAGCAAGCGTTGGAAAAAAGCGTCCGGTAAAATGTGCCTTATCGTCAATGAATACTTCTAATACTGATCCATCGACAAAGGCACGTACATGAATTGTAGCCCCTGGCGTGATGGCATAATTACCTGTTCTGACGTCTTTCCGAACATGTGAGTTTAGTGAGGATTCTGAGGCATCCACAACCCACTTTTGGGTAGAAAAATTGTAGTAAACTTTATATTCTTCCTGCCGGTCGGGCGATTTGCCGAAGATAAAGCCAACCTGCTCTGCATCTCCGGTATTGATTATTGCATCGATTTCAAAATGACGACCATTATAGTTATTGAAATAATTTGTTATGCTATTTTCTATTGTCAGGTTGTTGAATGTACTCTGAGTTCCTCTGAGGTTCTCTAAATTTGGATGAGGTTTTATTAAAATGGTGTTGTCAGCATCCAGTTCCCAAACTTGAGGCACGCTAAATAAGTTAGCCCACCCTTGCTCCATTTGAAAGGTTGCATCTACCTCGTCGGGAATAATACCGATGGCTGTTGTACGGCCTTGTGCGTCCTTTGTAACTGTCGGGGATAAAAAGCCGTTGACTACCTCTAATTTTCTAGCTTGTTCAAAATCAGGTGTGAAAACACCATTTTCAAACTGTCCTATCCAATAAGTTGTAATTGCAGGTGTTGCATCAGGAGTTTTTTGGACTAACAGCATTTCTTTTCCGTTGGGAAATTCATATAAAACAGGCATTTCCCAGAACTGTCCTTCGCCTTCACTTTTTTGGCCTTGATAGGCAATTCCTTCATAAGTCCAATTTTTGAAATCGGAACTTTTATAATAAACTACGTTACCACCAATTGATGAGATTCCACTACCAACTATCATATGATACATACCGCCTTTCTCCCATACATAAGGATCTCTGAAATCCATATTTACACTGGAAGGTGCCTGGGAAATGACCGGGTTATAAGAATCTTTGTTCAAAGTCTGGTAATTGTCTGACGATCTTGCAGTGCCAATACCTGCTTTTGCGCCGTCAACACCTGTATAGACTACTGCAGGAGTCCCGTCCTTCAAAATAAGGGAACAACCTGACCATATACCCACCTGATCCCATCCCTCATTGGGCCATAATACAGCATTTTGTTCCTCCCAATTCACTAAATCAGAGCTTGTGAAGTGCCCCCAGTTTTGTTGAGCAATACCCAAGAAAACGTCATTCTTTTGATAGAACATATGGTATTTATTCTGGAGATTTACCAGTCCGTAAGATTCATTTGCCCAACCATATTCGGGGACAGCATGGTACGCAGGACGATTGGTATCATCTGAATAATCAATGTTAATTTGATAATCGACTGTTGAAGGATGGCTGTACTTGCTATATTGTGCATTCACAATCTCTTGTGATAACAGGCCTGAATAGATCATCACTTCATCTAAAGCTCCCGAAAAATAGTTAACATCATAAATTCCGATACGCTCTTCCCCCGTATTTTTCCCAATACGAAATGCAGTGTTGGTCGACGGCCACGATATATTCCCGTTTGGAATAGCAGTGTTTATAACAATTCTACTATTTATGAAAACTTTTATTAGTCTGTTCTTTGGATTGATGCCTACCATGATGAAGCTCCACATATCTCTAGGTAAACTTTCTGACGTAACATGTTCATGCTTAACGCCACTCAGATAGTATTGAACTACAATTTGACCAAAACGATTGATGCCAACCATTATACCCGTATTGGCTTCTTCAGAAGTCATTGCTATCATGGCTGCTGTACCAATAGGATATGATTTTGGTGAAGCCCATAAAGACAAGCTAAACTGACTGCCGGGAAGTATATTACTCGGGAGGGTTCCGACGATCTGGCTTGATAATCCATCAAAAAAGAGTGCATTGCCGGTTACTCCGGCCATTCTGTTAATACTGTTTCCTGATATTTCGTAATTGTTATTCGTGATTGATTCAAGTGTCGCAGTACCACTGGTTTCATTAAACCGAAAAGCAGCAACTTCTGTAATGGTTTCGACAGCTGGGATTACCGGAACATTAGGTTCGTCATCTTTGCCGCAAGCTAACGTAACCGTGACAATCACAGGTACTAAAAAGATTGCATTTATCAGTTTCATTTCATGCTATTAGTTAGGTTTATAGTATTATCATCAGTTCTTTTGGGTGGACGAAATTTTCTATTTGCTTAATTCCAGTTCACGTGCTCATAGTTCATTATTGTCACTATTGACAAGGATACTATACTGTATTTATAGTCAAAATTTCATGTTCTAAATATTATTGATTTGAGTCTCATTATACTCCGGCATGGCACCTTTTTGAGTGCATACAAATGCCGAAAGGTTGACCGCCATCTGATGGGTTTCCTTTAATGACTTTTCGGTCAGCAAACCAACCACCATGGCTGCCGTAAACGAATCGCCTGCTCCAACCGTATCGGCCACTTTCACCTTTGGCGTTGGCAGAAAGCTTGTCTCGTCTTTGGTGATCAGGTAGCTACCTGCCGTCCCGCAAGTCAATGCGACCAGTTTTAAATTGAACTGATCCAGTAACACACTGCAATTCTCTTCTTCGTTGCCATACAATCCGAACATTTCCGCAACAATTTTTATTTCGTCATCATTTATTTTCAGTACGTTGCAGATGTCCAGCGATTCTTGAAGCAGTTGCTTGGAATAAAAATGCTGTCGCAGGTTGATATCGAAGACTTTTAATGCCGAATTAGGAACCTGTTTCACAAAACTGCGAATAGTTGCCTGCGATACTTTGCCGCGTTGAGCCAGTGAGCCAAAACAAACTGCTTTGGTACTTGCAGCAATTCTTTTGTATTCTGTTTTCATCGCGATAAAGTCCCATGCTACAGGTTTGCAGATTTCGTATTGTGGAATTCCGTCATCGCTCAAAGTCACCTGCACCGTTCCGGTAGGATGATCGACTTCTTGAATATCATGCTTTAGTCCTACGACATTCAGTCTTTGAATGATTTCATCCGCCAATTTATCTTTGCCGATAGCGCTGATGGCCAACCCGTCAATTCCTAATTTGGACACGTGGAACGCAAAATTACAGGGCGCTCCTCCCAACTGTTTGTGATCAGGAAAAACATCCCACAACAATTCGCCTATTCCTATTACAAATGGTTTCTGATTCATTTTTATTGGTTCTTTTATTTTAAATTAATCCTAGTTCTTTTTCAATTTGTTCCAGTGATTTGCCCTTGGTTTCGGGGATCCATATTTTCACAAATACAAAGGCCAGTATTGAAAAGACACCAAAGATTCCAAACAAGTAGCTCAATCCCAACCCGCCCTGAATAACCGGGGCAAAATAAACGGTCAGGAAGGTACACAGCCAACTAACAGCCGTTGAGAAAGACATCGCCACCCCTTTGATGCGGTTAGGGTAGATCTCGGAAATAATTACCCACATCACCGGGGCAAACGAAGCGGCAAAGAAAGAAATGTATACCAACAGGGCTGCCAGCACACCAGGGCCATACTGCGCAGGTTTGGTGAATTCCCAAGTAAGGTAGGTCAAGGAGAAAATCATCCCGACAGCACCCCACAGCAACAAAGTTTTACGACCTTTCTTGTCCACCAGCCACAGGGCAACTATGGTCATCAAAAAGTTCACTAAACCCACAATCATCGACATCATCATGGAATCTCCCTTGGCTGCACCTGCGGACTTGAATATTTCTGGAGCAAACATAATCACGGCATTAATCCCGGTGATCTGTTGGAATGCGGCGATTACTGTTCCGATTAAAACGATCGTTCCAGTTTTTCCTTTAAATAATTCAGATATGGTTAATTGTTTCTTTTTCTTTTCTTCGGCGATGTTTTTTTCAATCTCGGGTAATTCTTTTTTTATCAATTGCTCACCGCCGATTTTTCGCATGATATGAGCCGCTTCATCTTTTTGGTCCTGCGCAACCAGCCAGCGAGGGCTCTCAGGAAATGAAATCACGATAAATATCAAGTACAGCAGTCCGAAGAGAGCCGGCACCGCTAACATGTACCTCCAGCTATCGTCACCTAGGCCGATAAGCAGGTAATCGAAAATGTAGGCCAGTACAATACCAATAGTGATGGCGAACTGGTTCATCGATACCAATCGGCCGCGGTTGTGTGCCGGAGAAATTTCAGAGATGTACATCGGGCAAACCACGGATGTTGCACCTACTGCCAAACCCGAAAGTATGCGGAAAAAGATTAATATAGCTGACGAACCAGCCAGCGCACAGCCTAGGGCGGATGCAATGTAAAGTACAGCCGTGGTCATCATGACTTTTTTACGTCCGTATTTTTTGGTGAAATTCCCAGTGAATAAGGCACCAATCAAACAACCAATAGTCAGCAAGGCTGCGACAGTACCCAGACCGCCGTCGGTAAGGGAGAAGTTCCCCTTCAACATATCCACGGCACCAGATATACCGGCCATATTCAATCCAAAAAGTAATCCGCCGTTAATGGCTACAAAAGTGGTCCAGTACAAAAAGCCTGAATGGACTTGATTCGTCGTTTTCATTGATTTAGTTTTAAAATTTCTGTTGTGTCAATTTTGCACAGAGAGGTTGTTTTATCCTAAATCAAACTTATTTCAAATTCCACAGTTTATCTTTCATGAATGATACAAAGGCTGATGTAAATGTTACATTTTTAGTGTTTTTAGTAAGTATTTTAGTTTATGTTGCGGACATGTCACGCATGTTACACTTGAAACAATTCAACTCTCTTTTTGAGGTTTTAATGTCTCCAGAAAACGAGCCTTTATTTTGTTTTGTATATTTTACTTCTCACTAATGATTCTTGGAATTCTGTTTGAATGCATTTTCAACCGGTCAAACGGTGGACTAAAGCAGTCAAATCGTCATCAGATTGTATTTCAAAATAGCCGTGTTCGCGAAAGTATCTTCCTTAAAAGCATACAAATTCAGAAATATGTGAAAATATTGCTGTGAAATATGTCAAATATTTCTGGCAATTCCACGGTAACTTTGTAATGTTCATTGGTTAACATTAAAAAGTAAAGGATATGGAACAACGAAACAACGGATTAAATCGCAGAGATTTTTTAACCAAATCTGCCTTGGCGGGAGTTGGCATAGGTTTAACCTTGTCTGGCATTGCAAATGAAACTTTGTCAAAACCAGACAACTCTGTTAGTTCTTCTCTGGGAAAACGAAAATTGGGCTCACTCGAAGGAACCGAACTGGGTTTTGGTTGTATGAACATAGCATGGGCTTACGGAAATCCTCCAAGCCGGGAAGATGCAATTCAATTGATTCGGGCAGCATACGAGCAAGGTGTTCGCTTTTTCGATACCGCTGAGATTTATGGCCCGCACATCAGTGAACAAATCACAGGCGAAGCCCTGAAGCCTTTCCGCAATGAAGTTGTCATTGCTTCGAAAATTGGCTTCGATATTGATTTTGAAACCGCTCAAATGAAAGGTGGACTAAACAGCAAGCCGGAGCATATCAAACAAGCTGTTGATTATATGCTTAAACGATTGCAAACCGACCACATCGATTTGTTGTATCAACACAGAGTTGACCCAACAGTCCCGATTGAAGATGTGGCCGGAACAATGGCCGATTTGATTAAAGAAGGCAAAATCCTTCACTACGGATTGTCTGAAGCTGGCGCTGCTACCATTCGCCGGGCTCACGCTGAACATCCGGTTACGGCAATTCAAAACGAGTATTCATTTTGGACACGTGACCCGGAAGCTGAGGTAATTCCGGTGTGTGAGGAACTTGGAATTGGATTCGTTCCATGGAGTCCGCTTGGAATTGGCTATTTAACCGGCAAAGTAACACCAGAGTACCAGTTTGCAGCAGGTGATATTCGGAAAAATCTGGGTTTCCCACGATTTACAAAAGAAGCATTAGCAAAAAACCGGCCGATAGTTAACTTTCTGGAAAAAGTTGGAGAAAAATATCAGGCTACACCGGGACAGGTGGCACTGGCCTGGCTAATGGCTAAGAAGCCTTTTATAGTACCTATCCCCGGAACCCGTATCATTTCTCATATGCAGGAAAATACAAATGCAGCTAACGTAAAATTATC
>JBKEDN010000227.1:0-2010 GCA_047975435.1 Draconibacterium sp.
TTATCCAAACATTTGGATAAAGTAGCAAAAAACCTTTATGAAGTCTCGTTAAATGAAAGAAACAATTTTACGGCTTAGACAAATGGGGACAATACAGGACATGTTAACGCATTACAATCAGTTCTTTGAGTTTCTAAAATAGGTTTGCGGGACTGGTATAAAGGCCGGTCTTGTAAGCCTATGCAGAAAACAGGAAACACAGGAAACAAAAATATTGAAGAAGCAACCCAAAAGGTAAGGGAAAGGATGCCACTGGAGAAGATCCGGCAAATTCCCAAATACAGGGATTTATCTCAGGAAGGTTACGAACAGCTTATCAAAGATGCAGAAACCATTGCCCTACTGATTCTCAGGGCTTTCATTTCAAATAAATAGTGAACGCATTGGTTTGATATTTGCTTGTATTTAAGCTTCTGTTTTTACTCAATACATTACCGTTATGACCGATTTAAGCCTTTTTAAACAGTTTGCGCCACAAACCCACAAGCAATTCCAGGAAGGGAACAATGCCGTCATATATACCCGTGTATCGTCTGCTGGCCAGGAAGACAACACCAGCCTGGCATCTCAGAAAAAGCATTGCGAAATATATGCCGAAAGAAAAGGGTTAAACATAGTGGGTTATTTTGGGGGAACTTATGAATCGGCAAAAACAGACGACAGAAAAGAGTTTAACCGTATGTTGACCTTTGTAAAACGTTCAAAGAATATCAATTATGTAATAGTATACTCTTATGAACGCTTTTCCCGTTCGGGTATCAACGGGGCTTCGATTGCCGATGATTTGCTGAAAAAGTACGGGGTCATAACATTGGCAACCACACAGGAACTTGACCCGACAACCCCGGCTGGTTCTTTCCAGCAAAAGATATTATTCCTGTTTGGACAAATGGATAACGAACTGAGGCGTGATAAAGTCGTCACAGGAATGAAAGAATTACTTTTAAAAGGATACTGGCTGTGGGGGGCGCCACGGGGCTATAAAGATTTAAACAAAGGGAGGGCGAACGAACGCAAGTTAGTTATTAGTGAAGAAGGAAAACTTCTGAAGAAAGCTTTTGAGTGGAAAGCTTATAATCAATTGTCAAACGTTGAAATTGTACGTCGGTTAAATAAACTGGGTGTAAATATTTCAGAAAAGCGTCTAAACAACTTGTATGTTAATCCATTTTATTGCGGATTAATGACAAGTAAGATGATTCCGGGACAAGTAATTGAAGGAAGGCATGAGCCCTTGGTATCAAAGGAGTTATTTCTAATGGTTCATAATATCCGACAGGAAGGGAGAGTGCATGGGTTTGTCCATGAAAAGGAGAATGACAACTTACCCCTGAAAGTCTTTGCTAAATGTGATAAATGTGGCACATACCTGACAGGCTATTTGGTGAAGAAGAAAGGCTTATATTATTATAAATGTCCCAGCAAAGGTTGTAATGTAAATCGTAGCGCTAAAGCCATGCATGAAATGTTCAGGGAGATGTTGAGACCCTTTCAAATAGGAAAAGAAGAACTTGAACTTGTAAAACTACAGATTGAGGAACATCTTGCAACATTTTTTAAATCACAGATTGACGAAACAAAAGTTTTAAAGACGAAGCTTACTGAAATAAAACAGAAACTGGAAGCCATCGAAGAACGCTTCGTCATCGGAGAAATTGACCGTGCTCTTTATCAAAAATTCCGACCAAAATATGAAAAAGAATTTCATGAAATTGAAAATGAATTAAACAAAACAGGCGGATATAGTTCGAACCTCAAAAAAATAATAAATTTCACCATCAAAACCTGTGATAATCCATTGATATTATGGGATAAATCAGATTTTGACGCAAAGCGGGTTTTCCAAAATTTATTGTTTCCCGAAGGAATTATCTATAATCGAGAATTAGATCAAGTTCGAACCAATCATACAAACTTCTTTTTTTCCATAATCCCAGAATTGACAAGGGTTTCAAAAGGGAAAAAAAAAGGGAATTCTACCAAAAATGATAAAATTCCCCACTGGGTACC
>JBKEDN010000291.1:0-20546 GCA_047975435.1 Draconibacterium sp.
AACAGTCAGCCTCGCATTTGAACTGCGTGATAAACTCCTGAAAATCTCTTGGATATTTCTCAATCTCGTTCATGTATCAAAGATAAATCTTTACTTGACTAAAAGGGATAAGCAGTTAATATTTTTTTCGCATCATCTCTCGAACTCCAAACAAAAAAGTCAATTTTCTTGGGTAATTCACTTTCAAAGAACTCATTGATGTTCTTAAATACTTTTTCTCTTGATGAACAGTATCTTTCAATGTCTGATTCGCTCATATTCTGAAAATGAAAACGAAAATGTTCCGTTTCAACTGTTTCCCAACTATTATAGAACTCATTGTATCCCAAAAGTAAAGACTTGCCGTATGCATCGTTCGTAGCATTTTTTGTAGCATTGAGTTTTATGCATTCATTTAGAGATTTTTCAGCATCGGCATATTTATCCAGCATAAACTGGCAAGTGCCGAGGTAGTTATACGCCCATGCCTTTTGCCACGAATTATAGGTGTCTTTTTCTATCGTTTTTTGAAGATAGGGGACAGCATTCTTATAATCAGCCTGGTCTGCATAAGCCCGGCCAATTATCAGGTTTAATTCAAGGCTGTTGGGGGCGTTGATAAGAAGTGGCTTCGCTTTTTCGATAACCGATTCATAATCGCGTACACTGTATAACTTCCCCAGTTCTTCGATTGCTTTGTTTTGCCCCAAAGCAATTAAACTAATCAATATAAAAATAGGTGTGATAATGGTTTTCATTGTAGTTGAATTATGGTTTTTATAAAATCTGTTTTTCTATTCTGAAGTTATCAAGCCATCAGGTCTATTCTTTTGTCCAGATTCGGGTATTCAGGTTCATCTCGTTTATAATTACCGAAATGGTGTTAAACTGGTAATACATCTGTTCAATGTCGCTAAAACGCAGCCCGGAGCGGAATAGCCGTGGTTCAAACAAATCCTGCGAAAACGACATGGCCACATAAACTCTGGAGCCCACAAACGAAAGAAACAGCTCGGTATTAAACTGCTTTCGGATGTGTACGATCGCTTCCATTATTTTGGGCGTTAAAATGTAGCGGGCTTCGTTCTGGTCGTCCGAATACACCACAAAGTATCTTTCAAACTCCGGGTTTTCGAGTTTTACCAGCTGGCCTCTTGGACTAAACTTTTGCAGTTTTTGGCCCCATTTCCCAAACATTCGCTCGGCCACATCGGGCAGTACAAATGTTTCGCCCCTGATTTCCTTGTTGAAATCGGCATGCGCAAACAGCCCCTTAAAAATGGTGTGCCAGTGTTCGGAGCGGCGTCCCTTGCTGTCGGTCGAAACTGTTTTGTACTGGGTATGCAACTCCGACAAACGAAAATCAGTTTTGTCAATCACTCCGCTAATAAGGTCGTCGCCGTTGTAACGGTCCCAGCGTTGGTTAAAAAGCCCGCTTTCCACATATTCATTTTGGCTGATACAGGCTTCCGGATTGTAGTGCCAGTCGGGATTTGTACTTTCAATCACTTTCCATACAACCTTGTTTTTAAAGGCCTGCTTGTAGGTGTTGTACTTACCCATTGCAAACCCAAACGAAACAACAGCGCCAATAACCATTGCCAGCCCGGAAATAATGCCATATGTGTTTCCCTGTCCGACAACAAAAGAAAGTACGCCCAACAAAAAAATGGCGGTGGACAGCAGGATGCGTTTTACAACCGTTTTACGTTGCGATTCGAGCGAAAGTAAAGCGGGACTGAGTTTTGAATGATAGATCTCTTTTAAGTTGGCTGACGACATCTGCTATTCCGCTTTAAACATTTTGCCAACATCTATATTTTCACGTTCAGCCTGCGGAATTACAAAAACTTCCTTGCGTGTCATTCCCATCATACCAGCAAAAATGTTGTTTGGAAATACTTGTATTCCGTTGTTGTATTCGGTTACTACCGCATTAAATGTACGTCGGGCAGCCGAAATCTGCGACTCCACTTCGTTTAACGAGCGTTGCAGGAAAATAAAATTTTCGTTGGCTTTTAATTCCGGGTAATTTTCCACCGAAATGAGCATGTTTTTGATGGCGCCCGAAATTTCGTTGTCAAGTGCTATTTTTTCGTTTACCGACAAACCGGGTTTTAAAGCCGAAGCCCGGAGTTCAGTGATTTTGTTGAGCAGTTCTTTCTCGTGTTTGGCATATTCTTTTACTGAAGCCACCAGGTTGGGAATCAGGTCGTAGCGCTTCTTTAGCTGCACATCCATTCCGCCAAAAGCGTTATCTACTTCGTTTCTTCTTCTGATCAGTCCATTATAAATGCTGATAAAAACAAAGGCAACAATTACCAGTACTACAAGTAGAATAATTAAGGTTGAATTCATGGTCTTTTGTATTTGTTATTATGTTATACGTCTCTATTTGCCCGTTTCGTTACAGTCTTCACTTTTTTTATAGGGTTCAAAAATTCTCCCATCAATTATTTCTTCTCCTTTTAAGAATTTTTTGAAAGCGATTAAAATAACCGTTTGTTGATGCCGCATATTTTCAATTAAATAGTTTTTGCAAACACGACAAATGCCGGGAATAGAATCGATAAAACGAGAATTGTTGGTTTCAACCTGAATATTTTTTTGCGGTTAGTTGTAAAATTAAACTTTATCTGCTATTGTTTCCCTGTTGGCGTAATACCGAATCCGTCCTGTAAAATGTTCTTTGTTGGCGGTAGTATTTTATGTCAGCCATTTTTCAAAATTATTTTTATTGATTACCTCAAATGATGAATCCGGATAAGCATTTTTCCATTGTGTTGGAATCTTAACTTTTGATTCTTTCCATTTAAACTCATACCCATATAAAGAACCATCTCTTTCTTCCACCCAGTCAATCTCTTGTTGCCCGTATGTTCTCCAGAAATAGTTATTTGAGGAGAGTCTCTTGTATTCTTGATATTTAAGTCGTTCACTTATCATATAATTTTCCCATAACGAACCAATATCGTTACGTGATTCAATCGGGTTAAAATTTGCAATTACAGCGTTTCTTATTCCATTATCAAGAAAATACCATCTTGAATTTTTAGTAATTTCTTTTCTCAGGTTTCTGCTAAAACCTTCTACTTTGTGAAGTATGAAAACTTTGCTTAATAAATCAAGATATTTTTCAACGGTGTTTTTACTAATTCCAAGTTGTTTCCCAAGTTCTTGCAAAGAAACCTCTCCTCCAATTTGAAATGCAATTAGCCGTAGGAGGTTAAATATTTTTTGTGAATTCTTTATGTTTTCATATACTAGGATATCTTTAAGAAGATATGAACTGACCATTTCGTTCAGGTAATCTATTTTGTCTTCACGGTCAGGAAGTTGCAGTAACTCTGGGTAATTACCAAAAATTAACCGTTCTCTTACTTTATCAATTTTGTCAATCTTATTTTCGATTTGATTGTATTCATTTTCAGAAAGTGCAAAAAGATTGAATGTGTATTTTCTTCCGGTCAACGGTTCTCCTGCATCCTTATGAATGTCAAAAGAAGAAGAGCCTGAGATGATGATTTTCAAGTCTTCAATTTCATCAATCATAAGTTTTAGTTTTAAACCAATTTCCGGAATTTTCTGAGCTTCGTCAATGTAAAGAAATTTGTATGAACCTAAAAGTTGCTTGTAATTCTCAATACTTCTAATTGCAAGTTTATCGTGCACATTAATATCCTCACCATTTAAAGAAAGCACAGGTTCGTTAATTTTTTCAAGTAACCCTTTAACAAGAACAGTTTTTCCTACTCTTCGTGCTCCAAATACTATTACAACTTTGTTGGATTGTAACTTCTTGATAATATTTTCTGATAAGTCTCTGACTAAATAATCCACAATACCGTCATTTGATTGACGCAATTTATGTAATTTTCGTCATTCTGTCAAATTTGCATTGGTGGTTTAAAGCTAACGAGGGTTGATACATATTGTTGGGGCGGATTTGAAGAGCGTGAGCGTCCGATAGGACGGGACGGTCAAGAAAGGAGCCGAGACAACGCACACCACTGTACCCGCAATGCAATTTGCAAATTGTTAGCTTTAGGTGTTTAATTTCCATTGTCCTTAAAATACGTACCCGAATTATCATAAAACTCTGTTGAGAGATACATATTGCCAATAACTACTTTATCATTCTTTGCCTCTTGAATTGGATGAGAAGTCTCCCATCCTCCAAGACTCACGAATAATGTTTCATTTTCAATCCAATATGAATATGTTTCATTATAGTATACTCCTTTTCTAACCAGAGTTGAAAATGAAGTAAACACTAAAGTGTCTGTCAATTCATGATTTATCCATAGTCCATCTCTGTACTCTTGATCATAGAAATTTTTATTCTCATCATTGTCCTTATTACATGAGCTTATTGAGGCTACAAAACATACCAGAAATAGAACTGCTATTAAATTTTTCATATCACAATTGTTTTATCATTATTCAAAAGATGTGATAATCACGGATTTGGTTGCGTTTCTTTAGGTTGCAACTTATTTACACTTAAAGCTAACCGTTGATACATGTTGTCGGGATTCCGAGTAATCGGGACGCAGTTGGCGTACCACCGCGAACCCCGCCCTGCAATATGTTCTTTGCTAGCAACAGTAATTTTATCATAATAAAGATATTAATCCATCAATCATGTCAAAACCACCCGTAATTGCTTTCTTGAAAAGTTCTTTTTTCCCTGTTTCTAATAGCTCTTTTAATAATGGGAGACTTTTTCTCCGAACCATTGCGAAAAATCGACTAATCTTTTTCACAGTAGTTCTCTTTGTCATTTTAGGGATATTTTCTTTTATCTCTTTTGCTTCTTCAATTAATTCTGAGTTTTCTATTTCATTTGTTTGTAAAAGCTTTATTACATGACCAAAGTAATTATGTAATATTATTTGTTTTTCCAATCCATATGGATGTGTGTCAGCATCTTCATCAAGAAGTTCAAAATTGTCGTAAAACTCTTTTTCATACTCGTTTAAAATACTTTCTTCTGGCGTTAAATTAATATCGTTGTATTGTCTAATTAGTTTAGTCCATGACTCCAATAAAGTTGTAACAGATTTTTCTTCAGTCGTATATTTTGATGGTGATAAGACAACACTATTTGTAGGATTTAATTCAACATTAAAATGTATTTTGTTTGTACTGCTTTGAGATGGTCTATAAATTAAGAATTTGAATGTTGATTGCTTTGATTTATCTTCAATTAATAATTCAAAAGCATTATTCTTTGTCAGCTCAAGAATGTCGCTATTTTCTTCTACAAACTTTCTAGTCCTATTAAATAGTCGTTCTACTGTTTGAATAAGTAGTAATGAATAATCTTTTTTATTAACCATCAATGTCTCTTTTTTTATTATTGTTGCTAACCTATATGGAACCCAACTTTCTCTGTTTTTTTAGGTGAAATCCCGTATTCAAGGTTTTCGAATTTTGTCTCCTAAAAATAAACATAAAAACTATTCACTCCATACGAAATCACCGGTTTTGAGCGTAAAAACCAGTGTTTGGTGTTGCCGGGTAGCAGTAAGCCAGAAGGGTTGAAAGCAGAGACTTAGTACCGGCGCGTTGTTTAAGACGAGCCATTAAATATTGTAAATTAAAAATAACTTACAACTTGTAATTTTTGCTTCTCCACCTCAGCCTCCGCCTATCCTCCGTCTATCTCACATACTCAAGCGTATATTTCCCGCTTTTTAGTGCAATGTTCTTGTTGCTAAGTAGTTCTTTGGGAGCGCCGTTCAGCCTGTATTCTTTGGTCCCGTGGGGGAAAACAAATTCGGCATCAACACCCACCGGAATTTCCACAGCTATTTCCATTGTTTTGTCTTTCAGTTCCCAGTTTACCGCGAGTTTACCGTAAGGTGTTTCCTTCCAGGTTTCGACCCAGCTGATACCTTCGGGTATTTGCGGCTCGATTCGTACCTTTTGGTAGCCGGGAGCCTCTTCCACGGGCGTAATTCCGCCAAGCGCCTGGTAAAACCACGAACCTGTTCCGTTGTAGCAATTGTGAATGCGGCTTCGGGCACCGTCCCAGTGTTCCCAGGTGGTAGTAGCGCCGTTATCGATCATATAGAGGTAGCTTGGGTAGTCGCGTTTTTTCATCATCGAGTACATCAGGTCGGGTGCTTGGTTTTTTACCACCCATTCGGTCAGCACCGGAAGTCCTGCCAGCCCGCAGGCAAAATGGCCTTTGCGTACCTCGTTGGTTTCGTGGTAAAGCGCTTGTTTTACGTCTTTCAGTTTATCGTCGGGAACCACTCCCGCAAGCATCGGAAACGCAAGATCGATCTGTGTTCCCGTTCCATAGGTATTATCTGCTTGGTTAAAATACACTTTATGTATGCGTTGTTGAAGTTCTTCTTTTTGCGCGGCGTACATTTTTGCATCTTCCGCTTTACCCAGTACGCGGGCAATTTTCTCCATATCGCCAAGGCACACGGCAACAAAAGCGTTGTTCACCACATTTACCGAAGCTTCCGCTGTTTGGTCTATGCCCACCGGTGTTGCCCAATCGCCCAGGTACCAGCCGCGGTAATCGGTGTCGGGCCAGCGTTTCAGCAGTCCGTCAACACTGTATTTTTCCACATAGCCAAGCCATTTTTGCATGGCAGGGTAATATTTTTGCAGCACCAGCGTATCGCCATAATTCAGATAGGTATTCCACGAAGCGGTAATAATAAAACCACACCAGTAAGGGCCGCCACCGGCAGAATACGGGTTGGGAGCAGTGTGGGGCATCCCGCCATCTTCGCGGATTACATCGGCCCAGGTTTGCAGCCAGTTGTTGTACAGCGGTGCCAGGTTATACATGGTTTGCGCGGTAACGGTAGAGGCATTTCCATCGCCGCCGTAACCCAGTCGCTCCAGTTGCGGGCAATCCACCAGATCGCCGCCAATGCTCAAACACTGTAGCGTGTAATGCAGCATGTTGTGAACGACGTTTAAGTCGGGATCGGAACATTCAAAACCCGAGGCTTCCTCGAAACCGGTGCGGACAAGCGAAGCGGTGATTGAATCGGCAGAAGGAATTTCGTTGAGGCCGGTAACCTGCACGTAACGAAACCCGTGGTAATTAAATTTATTGCAAAAAACTTCGGAGCCAGTTCCGGAGGCAATGTATTGATCGTATTGATTAAGATCGTTAAATTTCCCTTCTTTGGTGAGATGATCGCAATAACCCAGCGTAACGGTTTGTCCGGGTTGCAATGGGCTGAAATGCACTTCGAGCCAGCCGGTGAGGTTGGTTCCCATGTCAATTAAAAATGTATCTTTTGCAACCGCTTTTATCGCAAGTGGTTTGATGGTCTTCTGAACCGTGTTGAGTTCCACCATTTGCGGACTAACCGCATGTTCGGGTACATCGATAATGGAAACCGCTTTCCATTCGCGTTGCGGATCATTCACCAGTAAATCGCTTTTTGAAAGTTTTCCATCCAGTATTTCGCCACCAAACTGATGTGGCCGCCAGTTACCATGCCGCGAATAACTGCTGGATCGCCCGTGCCAGGTGGAGTCGGTTGCAAGGACAACCTGCCTTTCGTTGTCGGCTACTTTTTCGAGCTGTGCCCGAACCACGGGACCATCGTTTACCACACCGGGTAGCCCGGTAGTGTACCAGCCGCTGCCCAACCAGAGTATTAAGTCGTTTGTTCCTTGTTTTACCAGGTCCGAAACATCGTAGGTATTGATCAGTGAACGTTTGTAGAATTGCGAAACCGCGGGGGTCAGCACGCCGCTCCCTGCTTTTTTGCCGTTCAGATAAACCTCGTGATAACCCAGCGAATTTACATGCAGCAAATATTGAACGTTTTCATCATCTGTTTCAAAAGATTGGTACAATTGCGGACATTCGCGGTAACCGGCATCGGTGTTAAAGGCAATGTACGAAGCCTGCCAGTCGTCAGGATTCATTAACCCGATTCCAAAAGTCGCGGGCCGGCTCCATTTCGAAACATTTCCATGGTTGTCCCAAACGCGAATCTTCCAAACGGCGGCGGTCCCCGCACTTAGTTTTTCTCCGCCATACGAAAGTAAGATGCTGTTTGATGAAGCTGTTTTGCCTGAATTCCAGAGATCGGCGCTTTCTTCTTTCAGCAAAGAAACATCGCTGGCCACCAACACCTGAAACGCCTTTTGCGCGGTGCCGTTTTGTTCGCTTTTTATTTTCCAGCTAAAACGCGGCGTGGTTTTATCTATAGCAGTCGGATTCTCCAGGTTTTCGCAACGCAGGTCGTAAACCCTCAGTTCATCGTTTTTTTTACAGGAAGTTATGGTCAGAAGCAATCCCAGCAGAAGGATCAGGTTATTTCGGTTCATTGGTGTAAGTTTTTGAAAGCAATAAATTTAACATCATTTTACGGATTTGTGGTGTGGCAAGTCATTTTATTCAGAATATAAAAGGAGAAAGCGGGGAGCCTTGTACATCGTATTCTTACCACACACACCCTTAGCCATTTCATAAAGTTTAGTTACTTTTAGTCCCTAAAACCGACAGCTATGAAGGAAATAGAAATATTCTGCAAAAATACAGGAGCGTATCATTCTTACCCGATGGGAACTTCTTTGATGGAGATTAGCCGCAATCTCGATATCCGGCTTGAACACCGCGTGTGTGGCGCAATAGTTAACAATAAAGTACGCGAGCTTTCTTTTTGTGTCGTAAAACCCAAACAGGTTGAGTTTATCGATGTAACGCATGTTGATGGAATCCGCCTGTACATTCGCAGTCTGATTTTTCTGATGTACGCCGCGGTAAAAGAAGTTTTTCCGCATGTAAATTTTAGGGTGCAGAACGGCATTTCAAACGGTTATTTTTGTGAACTGCAAGGCCTGGAACGCGAAATCGACGATTCCGATTTGTTTGCCATTCAACAGGAAATGGAAGCGTTGGTTGAAGCCGATTTGCCCTTTGTGAAGAAAGGAATTGTAACCACCGATGCGGTTGACCTGCTGATGAAACAGGGGCTGGAAGAAAAAGCGCAGGTGTTTGAACAGCAGGGGCAGCTTTATACACCACTTTATTTTTTAAAGGATTTGGCCAATTATTTTTACGGGCATTTGCTCCCGTCAACAGGATATATAACCAGCTTTGGACTGGTAAAATATTACGATGGTATTTTGTTGCAGATTCCGCATTATAAGCATTTCGACCGCTTGCGAAAAGTGTTCTACAATGTCAAGCTTTACGAAATTTTCCAGGAACAGAAAGACTGGGCAGACATTATTAATGTTTCCACGGTTGGCAGCTTAAACGAGCGGACACTTGGCGGCCGCGGGGGCGAGGTAATCAAAATATCGGAAGCACTGCACGAAAAGAAAATTGCGGAGATTGCCAACATGATTTCTTCACGTAACGGCAATGTGAAAGTAGTACTGGTGGCGGGTCCTTCGGCTTCCGGGAAAACTACTTTTAGCAAACGGCTGGGGGTACAGTTGGCTGTAAACGGTTTACGTCCGCACCAGATTTCGTTGGATGATTATTTTGTGGATCGCGAACATACACCGCGCGACGAGCATGGTGAATATGATTTTGAAGCACTCGAAGCCATCGATATTCCATTCTTCAACCGGCAGTTAATCGAGCTGTTTGAAGGAAAAGAAGTTCGTTTGCCGCGTTTTGATTTTCATTTGGGGCGCAGAACCGAAAATGGCAATACGCTGCAACTGGGCCATGGCGATATTCTGATTGTGGAAGGAATTCATGGGATGAACCCGGGACTGCTGACACAGGTGAAAGCAGAAAATACTTTTAAGATTTTTATTTCGGCGCTTACCCAGATTTCGATGGATGAGCACACGCATATTTCAACGGCTGATAACCGTTTGATCCGGCGAATGATCCGCGACAGTAAATACCGTGGGTACCCGGCGGCTGCTACTATTAAACGTTGGCCATCGGTACGGAAAGGAGAGGAGCGGAATATTTTCCCCTACCAGGAAAATGCCGACGTGATGTTTAATTCGGCCACGCTTTACGAACTGGCAGTTCTAAAAAAATATGCCGAGCCACTATTGAAAACGGTACTCGAAAATCAGAGTGAATACAAAGAATCATCGCGTTTGCTGGAGTTTCTTTCGTACTTCAAACAAATTAACGACGACGAAATTCCGCCCACTTCGCTGCTGCGCGAATTTTTGGGAGGGAGTAGTTTTGCGTATTAAACAAGCTGCTGCCTGAAGTTTATTCGTTAAAAATTACATTTGAATCAGTAAGTTGCAGGCTTATGCCGTGCCTGATTTTATTTTGTTCATTTGTTCGTTTTTGTGACTTATGTCACCTTGTTTTGCCCTTATTTTCAGTGTAGTTTAAATATTTATTCAGATTGTTTCTTTTTAAAGATTTAACCCGTTTTCAACAATATATCTTTACTATTTTTGCACCGTTTTTTTAACGGAATTGCTTCCTCAAAATAAATTTTAGATGATTAAGAAAGGTATTTATGTAACAAACATCGAGAAGCATTCAGGCCGATCGGTGGTGGCGCTGGGAATTATGAAATTGCTGCTGGCCCGTTCCGGAAATGTTGGTTATTTCAGGCCAATTATCAGCGATCCTCCGGCAGGGGTAAGAGATAACCACATTGATACGATGATTTCTTATTTCAACCTGAATATTGATTACAAGGAAACCTACGGGTTTACCATGTCGCAGGTGATGAAATACAAAAATATGGGTCAGGAAAGCCGCCTGATCGATAAGATTATTGAACTGTACAAAGAGTTGGAGAACAAGTACGATATGGTACTGGTGGAAGGCTCTGATTTTTCAGGGAAAGGAGTTTCTTTTGAAGTGGATTTGAACACCGAGATTGCCAAGAACCTGTCGATTCCAACCATTATTGTAAGTTCGGTTCATAATAAAGATCCGAAAGAGGCTGTTTCTAACCTCGACCTGGTGGTAAAAACTTTTGCCGAAAAAGATGTGCCGGTGCAGGCTGTGTGCATGAACCGGGTTCCGGATGAATACTGTGCCGAGGTAAAAGAAGAACTGAAAAAAGTTGTTCCGGCTG
The DNA here is from genome assembly GCA_047975435.1 of Draconibacterium sp. Taxonomy (GTDB): domain Bacteria; phylum Bacteroidota; class Bacteroidia; order Bacteroidales; family Prolixibacteraceae; genus Draconibacterium. Next base: position 10,995 of record JBKEDN010000291.1, read on the forward strand.
ATACAACGGTTGAAATTATTCCTGAAATTGCCAAGTTAAGCAGTCCTACCCTCCAGGATATTTATGATCAGATTGGAGGAGAGATTCTTTTGGGTGAAAACCTGATGAGTAAACAGGTGGAACGTTTTGAGGTAGGAGCCATGCAGTTGCGCAATTACCTTGAACGTGTAAAGGAAAACAGTTTGATTATTACACCCGGAGATCGGGCTGATATTTTAATGGGAGCTTTTCAGGCCAATGCTTCAACCAATTATCCATCGATTGCTGGCGTTGTGCTTACCGGCGGAATTCGCCCCGAGCCACCCATTATGAAACTGATTGACGGCTTGCCCAACCCGGTACCGATTATTTTGGTGGACGACCTTACTTTTGTGGCCGCCAGTAAAATCGCTAACATTAAAGCCGGTGTTCGCCCGGGTGATACACGCAAAATTGAGCTTAGTACGGCTACTTTCGAGAACTATGTGGATACCGATTCGTTGCTTGATAAATTTTCGAATTTCAAAAGCAGTGTTATCACGCCGCGGATGTTCCAGTATAACCTGGTATCAAAGGCAAAATCAGACAAAAAACATATTGTATTGCCCGAGGGGACCGATCCGCGGGTACTTGCTGCTGCTGTTCATTTGATTGAACAAAACGTAGTAAAAATTACGCTGTTGGGAAAACGCGAAGAAGTACTGGCAAAAGCAGACCAGCTTGGGTTGGCGCTGAATGAAAACGAAGTAAGCATTATCGATCCGAATACATCAGATTTATACGAGGATTACTGGCGTACTTATTACGAATTAAGGAAACACAAAAATATTCCGGAAGACATGGCACGTGATGCGCTGCTTGATGTTTCATTTTTCGGGACCATGATGGTTTACAAAGGACATGCTGACGGAATGGTTTCAGGAGCAGCACATACAACGGCGCACACAATTATTCCGGCACTTCAGTTTGTAAAAACCCGCCCGGGAGTTTCCACGGTTTCTTCCTGTTTCTTTATGTGTCTCGACGACCATGTTTCGGTAATGGGCGACTGTGCGGTAAACGTAAATCCGAATGCCGATCAGTTGGCTGAAATTGCTGTTTCATCGGCTGAATCGGCCATCGCTTTTGGTATTGATCCAAAAGTAGCCTTGCTTTCTTATTCTTCCGGAACATCGGGAACGGGTGCCGAAGTGGATAAGGTACGGGCAGCCACCGAAAAGGCAAAAGCTTTGCGCCCTGACCTGAAAATTGAAGGCCCGATTCAATACGATGCCGCTGTTGACCCAAGTGTGGGGAGCAGTAAAATGCCAAACTCCGAAGTGGCCGGGCAGGCAAACGTGTTGGTATTCCCCGATTTGAATACCGGAAACAATACGTACAAAGCTGTTCAGCGCGAAACCGGTGCACTGGCCATTGGCCCAATGTTGCAGGGGTTGAACAAACCGGTGAACGATTTAAGCCGTGGTTGTACCGTTGACGATATTTTTAATACAGTTGTTCTTACCGCCATTCAGGCTCAGGAAGGAATTTAATAGCAGAAACAAATAGCAAATGTAAAGGCTAAGACGAATTGTGGTTCTGCCTTAACCTTATTGAGTAAACAAAATAAAAATGAATATTTTAGTAATTAACGCCGGTAGTTCATCTATCAAATACCAGTTGATTGATATGAATACCGAGAAACCACTGGCGAGTGGATTGGTTGAAAGAATTGGCCTTGAAGAAGGAGTTGTTAAATACAAAACCTTTGTAAATGGCGAGAAAAAGGAACTGAAAGAAAAGTTTCCAATTCCCAACCATACTGTTGGGTTAAAAAGAGTAGCCGAACTGCTTACCGACGAAAAAGTGGGGGTAATCAGTGATCCTTCAGAAATTGAGGCCGTAGGACACCGTTTGGTTCATGGCGGAGAAGCATTCACCAAAACAGTGGAAGTTACCGAAGAAGTAAAAGCAAAAGTAAAAGAACTGTTTCCGTTGGCACCGCTGCACAACCCGGCTAACCTGATTGGGGTGGAAGTGGCAGAAACTGTGTTCCCCAATGCAAAGCAGGTGGGAGTTTTCGATACTGCTTTTCATCAAACACTTCCCGAAAAAGCATTTCGCTACGCTATTCCTGACGAGTTTTACACCGAAATGGGTATTCGTAAATATGGTTTCCATGGCACTTCGCACAAATTTGTTTCGGAGAAAGCTGCTGAATACCTGGGGAATAAAGAGGCTAAGATTATCACGATCCACCTGGGGAACGGAGCATCAATGGCTGCTGTAAACGGTGGGGTTTGTGTGGATACAACCATGGGAATGGGGCCGCTTGGTGGTTTGATAATGGGAACCCGATCTGGCGATATTGATCCGGCCATTATTTTCTTTTTGGCAGAACAAAAAGGCTATTCGGTAAACGAGATTTCCAATGTGCTGAATAAAGAAAGCGGAATGAAAGGCCTTACCGGCCAAACCGATATGCGCGATGTGGAAAAATTACTCGATGCCGGCGATGCAAGGTCTATTCTGGCTTGCGATATGTACGCCTATCGTATTAAACAGTATATTGGCAGTTATGCCGCAGTAATGAATGGTGTTGATGCCCTGGTATTTACTGCCGGAATTGGAGAGAACGACACCACCATTCGTCAATTGGTTTGCGAGGGCATGGACTATCTCGGTATTGAGTGGGACGAAGCCAGGGACAAAAATCGTAAAGACGGGGTACACGAAATCAATACAGTCACATCAAAAACGAAGGTATTGATTATTCCAACCAACGAAGAACTGGAAATAGCCAAACAAACTTTGGAACTGATTAAGTAATTTTACCATAAATATTTAAAAGCGACATTCCTTTTGTCGCTTTTTTTAGCGCTAAAAATCAGTAAGTTATCGGTAGAAAACCGGTCATTTTTTCGAATCGTATAAAATGCTGATATTTGGGCTTGCAAAAAAACAGACAATGATCAATAAAAATATTCCTGCTGTACTGGGCGTGGGTAACGCACTGGTTGATGTTATTTCAGTGATTGACGACGACTCCGTGTTAAATACTTTTGGCTTACCCCGCGGAAGTATGACACTTGTTGATGCTGACCGTTCGCAACAGATTTATGCGGCTACTTATTCTGAAAACAGCAAACTGACAACAGGGGGATCTGTTGCCAATACCATGCGTTCGCTTGCCAATATGGGTGGGAACGGCGGATACATGGGAAAAGTAGGGAAAGACAAACTGGGCGATCTTTTTAAAGATGATTTTGAGCGGCGCGGACTAAGAACGCACCTCAGTTATAGCGAAAATGGTACAGGCAGAGTGATGGGATTGGTTAGCCGCGATTCGGAAAGAACCATGGCTACTTATCTTGGTGCAGCGGCAGAATTACAACCCTACGATTTTACGCCGGGTTTGTTTAACGGCTACAAATACCTTTACATGGAAGGTTACCTGGTTTTTAACCACGAATTGATAAAGGCCGGGGTTGAAAAAGCCAAAGCAGCTGGCTTGAAAATAGCCATCGATCTTTCCAGTTTTAATGTGGTGGATGCAAATCTCGAATTTCTGAAAGACCTGATAAAAAACAATGTTGACATTGTTATTGCCAACGAAGAGGAAGCACGCTCTTATACCGGGCTGGAACCCGAAGCCGCTTTGCACGAAATTGCAAAAGATTGCGAGTTGGCCATTGTAAAGATCGGAAAAGAAGGCTCGCTGATCAAACACGGTGATGAGCTTACCCGCGTTGGCATAATTCCGGCCAAAGCGGTGGATACTACGGGAGCTGGAGATGCCTATGCGGCCGGTTTCTTTTACGGGCTTACCAACGGTTATCCGATGAATGTAAGTGGGAAAATCGCAGCACTGGTATCGGGGAAAGTGGTGGAAGTAATGGGACCAAACCTGTCTGATACACAATGGCCCGAAGTTATAGCCGAAATCAATAAAATCGTTTCTGAAGAATAGGATTCAGCGATTAGTATAAAATATTCAGTCGCAGTTTTCAGTATTGGAACTGCGACTGAATATTTTTGATTCCTTCAGCTTGAAGCATGTGGCTAGCAGCTATAAGTTTTCTTCTAAAATAATCCATGAATTTGTGCATCAATGCGGTCGATTACATAACTCAAATCTTCCGGATTGGTCGTAAAATCGAGGTCATCAACATTAATTACCAGCAGCTTGCCCATTTTATACCCGTTGATCCAGTTTTCGTAGCGCTCGTTTAGTTGCTTTAAATAGTCTAAACGAATCGAATTTTCGTATTCCCTGCCACGCTTTTGAATCTGGTTTACCAAAGTAGGGATGGAAGCCCGCAGGTAAATCAGTAAATCCGGTGGCTGAATAAGGCTCACCATCAGATCAAACAAGGTTTTGTAATTGTTAAAGTCGCGGGTGCTCATTAAACCCATGGCATGCAGGTTGGGAGCAAAAATCTCGGCATCTTCATAAATCGTACGGTCCTGGATAATCGTTTTCCCCGATTTCCGGATGTCAATAATTTGCTGAAACCTGGAATTCAGGAAGTAAATCTGAAGGTTGAACGACCAGCGTTGCATGTCGTTGTAAAAATCATTCAGATACGGATTTTCATCTACATCTTCATAGTGGGGGGTCCATTTATAATGTTTGGCCAGTAATTCGCTCAGTGTTGTTTTTCCGGCGCCGATATTTCCTGCAATTGCTATGTGCATGGTAAAATTTTGATTTGAAATTCTAAAGTAAACAAAAATAGGTTATTCCTCTAATATTTTTAAAAGTTCGTCGAGATACTTGCGGTCGTTTGATAAACGGGGAATCTTGTTTTGCCCGCCAATCTTGCCGCGCTGCTTCATCCAGTTGTAAAACGTTCCTTTTGGAGCTGAAATTATATGAGGCTTCTCAAGCGTCAGGTTTTTGTGCCGTTTGGCCTCATAATCAGAGTTTAGTGTTTTAAGTGTATTATCGAGCATGCGGGTAAAATGTTCCAGCTCGTCGGGAGGGGTTTCAAATTCAATAATCCATTGGTGGGCCCCTTTTTGATTGTCGCCAATAAAAACCGGACCGGCGGTATATTCACTAATAACTGCGCCAGTATGCTGGCAGGCCACTTTTAATGCCTGTTCAGCATTGTCAATAATCACCTCTTCACCAAAAGCATTTATAAAATGTTTGGTACGTCCGGTAATTTTAATTTTATATGGATATTTACAGGTGAACTTTACCGTATCGCCAATAACGTAACGCCACAAACCTGCATTGGTAGAAATAACTATCGCATAGTTTTCGTTAAGTTCCACTTCTTCGAGCCCGAGTACCTGCGGATTTTCTTTTCCGAATTCCGACATCGGGATAAATTCGTAATAAATCCCATAGTCGAGCATCAGTAACATATCGTCGAGGTGCTCGTTGGTTTGAATGCCAAAAAAGCCTTCCGAAGCGTTGTATGTTTCAATGTAATGCATCTGGTTCGAAGGGATAAGTTTGCGGTATTGTTCGCGGTACGGATCAAAATTTACCCCTCCGTGAGCAAACACCTCCAGGTTGGGCCACACCTCCAGCAGGTTTGATTTTCCGGTTTTTTCGAGTACCCGTTTAAAAAGCACCAGGTACCACGACGGAACACCGGCAAAGGCAGTAACATTCTCCTCCAGTGCTGTTTCAATAATCTTTTCAATCTTTTCCTCAAACTCTTCAATCAGCGCTATTTCCGTGGTTGGGGTTCTGAGAAAGTCGGACCAGAACGGTACATTTTCCAACATAATGGCCGATAAATCGCCGTAATACGAATTGTTACTGAAGTTATTTACACGGTGGCTTCCGCCCAATGTCAGAATTTTTCCCTTCAGCAATTTGGTTTCGCTATGGTTTTTCAGGTAGTGGTAAAATACGTCTTTAGAACCTTTCAGGTGGCATTCTTCCAAAGCTTCGCGTGTAACCGGAATAAACTTGCTTTTGTCGCTTGTGGTCCCCGACGACTTGGCAAACCACTTTATTTCTCCCGGCCACAACAGATCGGTTTCACCATTTCGCAAACGCTCCACATAGGGTTTTATCTGGTCGTAATCCTGCAATGGCGTACTGTTTTGGTAATCCTGTAAAGAGTTGATCTTTTCGTAATTATGTTGTTTTCCCCACTCGGTGTCTTTTGCTGTGGTTAACAGGTTAAAAAGCACCTCGTTCTGTATTTCGTGAGGATAATCGCTGTAATACTGAATCTCATCACTTCGTCGGGTTGTGATCCATCTTATCACTGAATTTAAAATGGGCATACTCACTTAAAATTTATCGAATCCAAATTTATGAATATTTTATGTCAAACCTGAACCAAAGACACCAGATTCGCGAACTTATTCGTTTACCTGTAAAATGTGTGTAGTCGCCGATTTTCAGATTTTGTGAATGCCGGTATTTGTTTAAATTTACCGTCAGCTAACAAGTCTTATTTTGGTGTTGGTTGTTTCAACCCGATTCAACCGGCTTTTAACCCAAAGGAATTATGAATTACATTGATATTATCCTGCTTATTTTACTGGTTCTTTCAGCAATTAACGGGTTTACAAAAGGATTAATTGCCGAAGTAGTTTCTCTGGCCGCACTTATTCTCGGTATTTGGGGCGCTATTGAGTTCTCTTATATTACTTCTGAGTTTCTGATCGAGAACTTTCACCTTACCACCAAACATCTGAATATTATTTCGTTTGTTGTTACTTTTGTGGTAATTGTAATTTTAGTACACATTGTTGGAAACGTAGTGAATAAAATGGCAGAGGCTGTTTTGCTGGGGTTTGTAAATAAACTTGCCGGACTGGTGTTTGGAGTTATAAAATCGGCCTTGATCATTAGTGTGCTGTTGGTGGTTTTCGATAAGGTGGACAAGGATGTTGGGATTATCTCGAAGGAGACAAAAGCCAACTCCCGGATGTACGAACCCATTCGTTCGCTGGCACCATCTATTTTTCCGTTTATTGACGACTGGGAAATAAACCTGGGCAACAATAACCACAAAAAATCGCAAGTGGTCTGAAATAAGACAGAATTATTTAGGATTGGAGAAATGTACGCTGACGTCCGTATCTTATTCGATAACAGTGTATTCTTGATATTCGTAACACTTGATAGCGCATAAAATTTCGCAAAAACAAAAAATAATTGCAACATTCCGAAAACAGCGGTAGTCAAACGTTCAGAAATTAATCTTAAAATAAAAGAATATGAGATCTGAAGTTTTTATTACAGCAGTTATTTTTTTTGCCGCGTATCACATTATCAAACTGATTTCTACCCATTTGCTGAAAAGAAAGCTAATTAAAGCCCAGCAATATGAAAGGGTAGGTATTTTAGATGAAGGACAGCCAGTTAACGATGAAGTAAACCGGTACCCTTCGTTAAAATGGGGATTGGTAGCGCTAATGACTGGTTTAGGGTTTATTGTAATTGATATACTTAAACTTTTTGACAGAGCGTGGGTTACCGGCTACGATGCGGTGCTCCCAATGGGAATCCTGTTGGTGTTTGTTTCACTCGGTTTTCTGATTTATTTCTTTATTATGAACGGAAAACGGAAGTAGTCAGCAGTTTTCAGTCTCAGTTTTCAGTTTTTCGCTTTTAGTGTAACTGAAAACTGAGACTGAATGCTTTTTTTATACAAAACGGTAATCCTCCATGTTCTGAAATCCCCTTAAGAAATCGTTTGTTTTCATTCTTTTCTTTCCTGCAATCTGAAGATCGGTAATTTGCAGCCAGCCATCTGTACAGGCAACATTTATAAAGTTTTTCCCGTCAGTGTTTATGGTACCCGGTAAAGCCGGTTTTCCTTCGGCGTGCATGGCAAAAAATATTTTGGCTGAAATTTCTTCTCCCGTGGTGTCGTTTTTCAAAACTGTCCAGGCGGCAGGGTAGGGCGACAATCCGCGGATAAGGTTTCTAACCGATTCCACATCTTTTGTCCAGTCGATTCGGCAATCGTCTTTAAAAATTTTTGGGGCATGTTTGATTTCCTGCCCGGCAATTATCTCCTCTTGGGAAACTGCCTCGTAATTTCCTTCTGCCAGTGCATCCACGGTTTCTGTTACCAGGTTTGCGCCTATTTCCATCAGGCTGTCGTGAATGGTCCCAACGGTGTCGTTTTCCCAAATGTCAATTTCTTTGCTGAAAATAATTTTCCCGGTATCAATTTCATGATCGAGCAAAAAAGTAGTTACGCCGGTTTTTGCCTCGCCGTTAATAATTGCCCAGTTTAAAGGCGCGGCACCCCGGTATTGCGGCAGCAACGATCCGTGCAGGTTAAAGGTACCTAGTGGCGGCATTGCCCACACTGCTTCGGGCAACATCCGGAATGCAACCACCACTTGCAAATCGGCCTTTAATGCACGCAGTTCTTCCAGAAATTCGGGGTTCTTTAGTTTTTCGGGTTGTAATACGTTCAGGTTGTTCTCCACAGCATATTTTTTAACCGCCGGTTCAGCCAGTTGTTTTCCCCGTCCTGCCGGGCGGTCGGGAGCGGTAATTACGCCTACCACATTGTACCCGCCTTCCACTAACTTTTTTAGGCTGGCCACCGCAAAATCGGGGGTGCCCATAAATACGATTCGTAGTTCTGTTCCCTTCATCACATGTTTTTTCTTAGGTTGGTATTTCCTTTTTGTGCCTTTGGCCAGTACGGACAATGCCGGCAACCATTGGCACAGCAATAACCGCGTCGGGTAAGGTATCCTTCTGTCATTACCCGGTAGCCGTTTTCCATATAGTAGTCTTTTCCCTCTTTTAATCCATCGGTAAAACTATCGGGAAAAAGATCGTCGAAATATCCCATTCAATAAAAATTTGTGCAAAACTAAGGAATATTGTTTGAATGCAGCCTGTTTGTTTTGTGCGACCGGGTCATTTTCGGAAAATCCCGAAAGGCTGCCCGCGATCGTTTTCAGAGTTTCGGAAGTTCCCGAAAGTCCGAACCGCATTCAAAACTGCTCGCCGGGAAGCTCCGAAAGCTTCAACTTTGGTCGGGGCTGGGTTTCGGACATTCCCGAAAGCTTGTTCCTCTGCGGGTTCAGGGTTTCGGAACGCTCCGACAGCTTGTTTTAAACAGGACTTGCGGATTTTAGGTGCAATCGCGCGGGAGCGGGGTTTTCTGCCGCATTTACAATCACATTCCTTCAGCCATCCTTAATGGGCTGAACGTAATGGTTACGTTACGCCACTTTTGCATGGGTGGGCAAATGTAATGGTTACATTGCCCCGTTTTTGTTTTGGCGAACGTGTGTAATGGTTACATTGCCCCACCTCCTGCCTGGGCAAGCAACGTAATGATTACGTTGGCCCACTTTTCGCCTGGAGAAGCAATGTAATGGTTACGTTGCTCCACTTTTATTTCGGGCTGCAAATGTTACGATAAGCTTGTTCTGCTTTTACACCTGGCTGTTTCTATTTATTCTTTTTACGGCTACTTTACCTTTCGTTGATTTTTAATACATTAGTAACCGAAAGTAAACGAGGCTGTCCCAAAAGGGCGGCCTCTTGTTTTAGGCGGCCAGATGTAAATTTGTATGCAATTTGATTTTTGGATGTTTTTTGGATTGTGATAAGCTGGGTGATTGCATAATAATGAGATC
>JBKEDN010000093.1:0-4189 GCA_047975435.1 Draconibacterium sp.
TTGTTACCGTTTCAACCGGAGCAACATGAAGGATGGCATCTTTGACAACCTTCTGCGCAGGATGGTCAAAGCAGAGCCGTTGCCGTACAAAATTTATTGCTTAAATGCCTAATTCAATAAATCTATTATTCAACAGGATGGGAATATCTATTTTTTTCTGAACATAACAATATAAAGAAAGTAGCATCGTTAATATACTGTACTAAAAACGATAGCCTATAACAAACATTTACTCATTTTATCAATTTCTTTCGTTAAACAAAAAACAAACTAAAATGAGAAAACTGTTTTATTTTGGCCTATTGGCCGCGCTTGTTATTTCCTGTCGCAAAGACGACTCTAATCCCCCTGCTCCCATGCAAACAGCAAATTATCTACCTCTAACAGTTGGAAATTACTGGATTTATCAACACTACAAGATTGATTCTTTAGGCAACGAAACGGCATTATCTTACACAGATAGTATCGTGGTGGCACGGGATACAATGATTAATAACAATCAGTATTTCGTTTTGGAAGGAACTAATTATCCTAACAGTTATAATGAATGGGACATAATTGACGTTGTTCGGGATTCAAGTGGTTTTATTGTAGATAATAAAGGCAATATCTCATTTTCGTCAGACAATTTTGAGGACATTTTAGTGTCTGAAACGAAAGTGATAAATAACGACACAATATACACACTCACGTTTCAGATGGAAGAGCCAGACATTACTGTTTCTGTGCCTGCCGGAGAATTCGAAGTCTTAAACTTCAAAGGAACGCTCATTACTTTTCCAAAAATTAAGCAGATATCCAATCCTCGCTACATGAATAATTACTATTCGAAAAATATAGGAAAAATTCTTAGTACCTACCACTATATAAGCCAACCCTCTGTTTATGAAAAAAGACTCATCAGATATAGCATTAATAAAGATCAACTTTAAGTATATCCGATCTCTGACCTGTTAATTTGATTGTACTTGAAAACATTTCCTTCGCGAAGAAGCAGAACACTGACGTCCTGCTTCTTCGCGATCTCTATATTAATTTACTGATTGCAAAAGGTAATTGACCCTGGTCACCTGCTCTCTTCGATTTCTTCCGCAATAATTTTCCGTACTTTTACACAAAATCAGAAAAATGGATTACAGAAAGCTATCTTTTCAGGTGCAGGAAATTGCCCGTGAAACGGGAGAATTTATACGTACGGAACAGAAAAAACTATCCGCTGAAAACATTGAAATAAAAAGTGTTGCCAGCCTGGTAACTTATGTCGATAAAACGGCCGAGCAGCGCATTGTTTCAGCATTAAAAGAATTAATCCCCGATTCGGGTTTTGTAGCCGAAGAAGGCACTGCCGGATCGCACAACGAAAAATACACCTGGTTTGTTGATCCGCTTGACGGGACCACCAACTACCTTTTTGGCATTTCGCCGCATTCGGTGAGCATTGGTTTGGCCGAAGACGGGAAAATGGTGCTCGGCGTGGTGTACGAAATTGGACACAACGAGATGTTTTATGCCTGGAAAGACAGTGCAGCTTATTGCAACGGGAAAGAAATAAAAGCTGCCAACCGGTCGAAAATGGAAGAAACGCTGATCGGCACCGGCTTTCCATACTACGATTTCGACCGTGTTGACGATTACATTGAAGCCATGCGTTACCTGATGAAAAATACACTTGGCCTGCGTAGGTTTGGTTCGGCTGCTGTTGATCTTTGCTATGTTGCCTGCGGCCGTTTCGATGCCTTTTACGAACATGCCCTACATGCCTGGGATGTGGCTGCCGGAGTTTTTATACTTCAGCAGGCGGGTGGCAAAATCACCGACTTTAACGGCGGCGACAACTGGCTTTTCGGAGGACAACTGGTTTCGGCCAGCAATAGTTTCTTCAACAGCTTCTATTCAATTATTCATGGATACCTGGGAGATAAGCAGTAAAAAAATAGTATTTTGAGAATAAAATACAATTGCCATGGCTGAAAAAGAAATTGCATTGCTGCGGGAACAACTCGCCCGCCTCGACGAACAAAAATTCGACCTCGAAGCATGGAAAAATCACACACTTATTTTTCTGGAGCGAATTTTCGGAAAAGACAGTACCAAGCTAAAACTGATCCGCGATTTACGTTACGATTATTCGAGCTGGAACCTGCGCGACACCGCTGCTGCCGGCAAAACAAAAGACAAAGATCCGGTGAAAATGCAGGCCGGGGAAATCCTTGAAGCCACCATCACCGAACTGGAAAAACTGGGACTTCCGGGTGCTACTTCCGAGCCGCAAAAAGTATGGGAACTGCTGCAGGACGAGCTCACCGGAAAGCAAGTAAAAGAAATTGAGGCAATACAAAAAGCGGAAACGCCCGACAAAGCGGAAAAAATTGCTGAGATACTGGAAACGTTGGAGAAGGAAAACCTTGCGGGCATTATTGCCAAACTTTTATTGAATTAATACCGAATGACCAAAGCACCTAAAATTGCCATTGTAATTCTGAACTGGAACGGGGAAAAGTTGTTCCCCGATTTTTTACCCTCCATTATTGAACACTCAAATTATGCGAATACCGAAGTTATTGTGGCCGATAACGGTTCTACTGATAACTCGCTTGAAACGTTGAAAAACAATTACCCCGAAGTAAGTTTGCTTGACCTGAAAAATAACTATGGTTTTGCCAAAGGTTACAATGTGGCGCTTGAGCAGATTGAGGCAGATTATTTTGTGCTGGTAAATTCAGATGTAAAAGTGAGCAAAAACTGGATTGAGCCCTGTATCAACCAGCTTGAGTCGGATCGTTCGATTGCAGCCGTGCAGCCTAAAATTTTAAGTTACAACGAGCCCGAATATTTCGAATATGCAGGTGCTGCAGGCGGTTTTATCGACCGCTATGGTTACCCCTTTTGCCGGGGGCGTATTCTCGACCGCATTGAAAAAGATGAAGACCAGTATCAAACGCCGGGCGAAATATTCTGGGCCACAGGAGCCTGCATGTTTGTGCGGGCCGACATTTTTAAAAGCAGTGGCGGTCTGGATGCCGATTTTTGGGCACACATGGAAGAAATTGACCTGTGCTGGCGACTGAAAAACCAGGGCTTTAAAATTGTGTACGAGCCGCAAAGTGTGATCTTTCACCTTGGTGGCGGAAGCCTCGAATACGGCAACCCGCGAAAAGTTTTTCTGAATTTCAGGAACAACCTTTACATGTTGTATAAAAACCTGCCGCATAAAAAATTCCTCCGCACACTACTGTTTCGGATGTTGCTCGATGGTGCGGCGGCAGCTAAATTCCTGCTCGGGTTCGAGTGGAGTGCTTTTGTAGCTGTTGCCAAAGCACACGCTCACTTTTACAAAAATCTTTCGGGCCTGCGTAAAAAACGAAAACTACTGAAACCGCTGATCAACAAATGCACACATGCCGAAATGTATCCCAAAAGTATTATGTGGAAATTTTTTATGCAGAAAAAAACCAAATTCTCCGAACTCGATTTTAAAATAAAATAACATGCAGAAACTTATTTTTAACGAACCCATTTATACCTATCATATTGATTTTGTTGGCCATGTAAACAATATTATTTATGTGCAGTGGCTCGAAAATGCCCGGGTGAAACTCATCGAAGCCATGGGGCTCGATATTCAGCAACTTTCGGTTGAAGATCAGATTTTACCCATAATCACCGAAACCAATATTCAGTATAAAAAACCTTTTTTTCTGAACGATACGGTCCGGGTGGAAGTATGGGTTTCCGAGCTGTTTAATGTGTCGGCCAACTTTAAATTCCGCTTTCTGAACGGAAATGGCGATGTTTGTTCAACTGCTTGGCAAAAAGTGTTATTTATCGACAGCGCCACACAAAAACCATCGAGAAAGATTAGCAAGTACCGCAAAGAATTTGAAAATTTCTATCTCCCCGAGTGATCAACATAACGACAAAGGAATGCAAATCCTTAGGTTAAAAGTGAATGAAATTCACAAAAAAACCACAAAGCCACGAAGTACACTAAGAAAACTACTAAATTTATCTCTTCAACTTTGAGTCTTCGTGTTCTTAGTGGTGAGGAATTCCAAACATATATTTATAGAAAATCATTAGTGTCCGGTAAAACTTTTTAAAACCGGGCAGTATTTTATAATACCACCCGGAAAGTCTATTTTTAGTTTACCACAACAAAAAGATAGACATGGGTAAAAGTAAAAATTTT
>JBKEDN010000316.1:0-3477 GCA_047975435.1 Draconibacterium sp.
ATTGCTCTACCAGCGTTTTATATAGTTCATTGATTTCGTCCAGTGTCAGGCTATTATATCCCAGCATGTCGCGCATTTGGATATATGTATTGCCGCCGGCAGCATTCATGGCCATATTCAACGCAATATTGGCGCTAAGCGGCGAAAGCATCAGGTTTTCCTGTTTTTCGCCGGCTACTTCTGTAAAAAGAGAAATGCCGAAATGGTTACTTTGCGTTAACACTCCGGCAGCATAGCCGGGAAGTACGAGGGATTTGGGTTCCCTGTTTTCCGGTTGATCGTCATGGTCGTTTTGGCAGCTTATCAGCACCATAATCATGAGAAATAAAAGAAAGGTAATTTTTGTTTTCATCTCATTAAAATTGTTTATTTCGTTCGTATTCGATGAAACTCCCCTGATTTTAATGATACTTGCCTGCCTGCGTTGGCAGGTTTATGGCAAATCTTAGTCATGGTTGTTTCATAGTTAAGTTTTTAAATAACGGACTTTTTACCATAGATGGGTTGAGGTTGAAAAAGGTTGCTTTGCCCCGTTAATAAATTGTATTTCCTTTCTTTCAATTTCTCAAAAGATTGTACGTTATTGTTTCTTATTATTCCTTCCTGATGTCATAAAAGTGGAATACACACTAATATTATCCTTTCCTTTTTTTGCCGGCACCCAGTCGGGAATATCAGACAAAACCTTGTTATAAGCTTCATTTATTTTTGCATTGTCTCCACTAATTACATGGCCGCCACTTACTTTCCCGTCTTTATCAATTGTAAAGCCAAAGAAAACACTATATTCTTCATTGGCTGGTATATCCCTTGTTTAAGGTTCCAATTGCTTTTGCATCCAATCTCCCCATTTCCCTTCCGAAAATGTAGAAAGTCTGGTAATATCACCTGCAGGATAAATAATTTCATCAGAGCCAACAATTGTTTGATTGACATGATAAACGCCCGCATCGCGAAGTGCCTCTCTTACCACATCTGTCTGTTTCAGTGATATTGATTGATCGAGAACCAGCAAAATATCTTCCCGTCCTGTTTTCGGAAATGCTTTCGCTTTGCTTACCACCTCTTCCAAAGAGCAAGCAGTTTTATCAATGTAATAAGCATCCGGTTTCACTTTAACATAAAAACCGGGATACTCCTTCGAAGGCTGAACTACTTCTGTCGATTTTATCTCATTGTTTATGACGTTGGTGTTCGTCAATACGTTTTCACCCGGGTTACTAAAAGCCATTAGCAACAAGGCAATGACCGGCACAAACAATAACATTTTTAATGCGCCTGTCTTTTTTGATTCTTTCATGTGCATCATGTTAATTCGTTTTAAAATTGGTTTTTGTGTAAAATGGTTGGCCAGGGCAAAACGTCTTTCGCCTACGGCCTTTTTAAGAACCAACAGTTGGTATGTTTTGGCATCGATGCCTTTATTTAGTACAGCCTCATCGGCCTGGTATTCGTGTATCAGTTTCAGATCGCGGCGCAACAATCACACCACCGGGTTAAACCAGAAAAGGGCGATAAACAGCTCGCAGATCATCAGGTCGAGCGCGTGTTTGTGTTGAATGTGGGCATATTCGTGTGCCACCACCATATCGCGGTTTTCAGTAAAATCTTTTTCCGACAAAACAATGTGCTGCAAAAAGGAGAAGGGCTGAATAAAATCTTTGACAATAGCTAAAACTACATCCCTGAAATTTTGCTTTTCTGCCCGGCGAATGATCTGCAACACCCGCACCACCGAAAAAGCCAGACGAACCACCAACAACCCGATCACGGACATATATAACACCAACCACGGGTTAAAGGGCGTTTTTCCGGGAGTTGCCTCAGTCAGCGGTATGTTTTCGGTATAAATTACCGGCTCGCTTACAGCGGGTGCTGCCACCCACTCGTGAATAACTTCGAACTGCGGAATCACCTGTGTTTCCTGAAAAACCGGGATATTGGCAAAAGGAAGCAACACCGACGTGAGCAAAATACCCAGCAACACAAAGCGGTTGGCGGTGTGCATTTTGTCGCGGCTAACGGCCAGCTTAAACACCACATACAACAGCGCCAGACTTACCGACGATTTCAGGAGCCAGATAAAAAACGGGTTCATTGCGGGTTGTTTTGTTGATTTTCAATTTCTTCTATCAGCTTTTTCAAATCATCCAGCGAAAGGTTTTCTTCTTCCACCAGCAGCGACACCACATTTTTATATGAGTTGTCGAAATACTTCTTTACCACGCTGCCCAGCGTTTTCTTGCTGTATTCCTCTTTGCTTACAGCTGCAAAATAGCGGTAGGTATTTCCAAACTGCTCGTGATCGATAAAACCTTTTTCTTCGAGCGCACGCACCATGGTCGAAAGCGTGTTGTAATGCAGCTTTTGCCCGGCATACAACTCTTTTAACTCTTTCACAAACATGGGCCCGCGGTCCCAAAAAAAGTTCATGATCTCTTCTTCCTTCTGTGTAAGCTTTTTCATTTCTTCTTTTTTGTATTGAGTATCCACACTTTGAACTCTGAACTCTGAACTCTGAACTCTGAACTCAAAATTCTTTCAAAACAAATGTAACTATATTTTTTAGTTTTCAAACTATTTTTTATAGTTACTTGAAAGAAAGTTGCACTAAAAGCTTATACAAATCACTAAATCAGCCAATTAATTTTTATGTTATAAAAAATAATCCTTGCTTTTAAGGGGTATTAGAAGTATCTTGAATATACAAAAACAACAAATTCTGAATTATTAACTTAAAAAATTAATCCTCATGGACAATTTAGTAGATTTTATTATTCCCGACGAGGTGATTACCGACGTCAAAGCAAAGTTAGCCGAAGTACAAACAGCTTTACAGCCCTATTTGATTGCACTTACGCCCGATGAACGGCGAACCATACCTAAAATGAGTGACAAAACGCTTCCGTTTGTGGAAAAAACACTCGATTACACCACCTCCGACCCGCAGTTTGCACCGCCTTACATGGATAAGCAGGAACTTGCCAACGATATGAAGGTGGTAGGGCAACTGGTTCCGCTGTTCCGTATGGCTGAGCAGCTCAACAACGGGCTCGACGACACGGTAATGGCAGCAGGCGGCGAGAGTTACGTGAATGCACTGGGGTATTACAACTCGGTGAAACAAGCTGCCAAAATGAATATACCCGGCGCAAAGGCAATTTACGAAGACCTGAAGAAACGCTTCGAATCAAACGGTAGCCGAAAGAAACCGGAACCTGAGGTATAGCGCAGAATACTAAGTCTGAAAAAAGCGGGGATGATCAATCCCGCTTTTTTTATGAAAGTCTCTCAAAGAACAACAGAAAAATACGATTCCATCATTCTGGCCCACCCTGACCCCGAGCACTCGGGACCGTCCCTTCTATGTTGTAATCCAAATTTTGTTTTTAGTAATTTGCTAATTGTCAGCTATTTATAATTATTCAAAATAATACTTTCGGGCAATACAGAGCCAGCAGGTTTTCCTCTCCTGGT
>JBKEDN010000018.1:0-13769 GCA_047975435.1 Draconibacterium sp.
TTTTACTAATTCAAGGCGGAATTGACGCGAATAGCACCAGCTATTTAAGGAAATTTCAACGCAGAAGTAGTGAAAAAGACGAATAATAGAATGATTCGATAAATTTTAAACAGTCTCTAAAATTGAAGCAAAATAAATCAGGTTTTGAAACAGATAGGTTGAATAACATAATGTTTTACTGTAAAGAAAGTACGTAGTCAAAAGAGAAATCGAACAAATTATCTATTTTTAAAATGCCAAAAGTGAAACAATAAATCTGAAAAGGAAACTGGTTTTTATATCCGGTATGATATTTCTTTAAGTCTGAAAACCAAATAGCAATAACCCAATGAGAAAGTTAATTTTCCCCATCTTTATTTTGTTAATTACAGCCGTTTCGTGTACAAAAAGCGATAAAAAAACAGTTACAACCGATGTTGCATTTAGTCGTTATGTGCAGGCATTTACAAGCGGCGTTATTTCCAGCGAATCCACCATTTCAGTGTATATGTCGCAGCCGATAGAAGAACAGCCGAATACCGAAGGCCTGTTCCGGTTTAAGCCCGAAATTAAAGGAAAGGCAGTGTTGGTTGGTGGGCGTATTTTTGAATTCAGGCCCGAAGGACCACTAAAGCCAGGGACCACTTACAAAGCCGAGTTTGCTTTGGGGAAAGTACTCAGCGTTGACAGCAAATTTCAACAATTACCTTTTGAGTTTGCTACCGTAAAACAAACCTATTCGATCACCGTGGAGGGATTGACAAATTATGAAGGGCTGAATTCAACACAAATGCAGTTAACAGGTTACGTTTTAACAGCTGATGTTGCTGATTCGGAACCGGTTGAAAAACTGGTAACAGTTAGCGCCAACGGAAAAGAGCTGCCGCTTCACTGGAATCACGACAGCAACCGGCGCAAACACTTTTTTACCGCAAATAGCATTGCCCGTATGCAAAACGATGCCGGGGAAGTAATTGTAAAATGGGATGGCGATCCACTGAATACCGATGTTTCGGGAACAAAAAAACTGGAAATTCCGGCTTTGAGTACCTTCAAAATACTGGATGCCACGGTGGTTCAGCAACCGGAGCAATGTATAAATGTACGTTTCTCGGACCCCTTGCTAAAAACGCAGGATTTGGAAGGTTTGATTGAGCTTAACAATTCCAAAAACCTGCGGCTTGAAATAGATGGTAATGTAGTGAAAGTGTGGACAAATAAACGTGTTTCGGGAACTCAGACCCTGTATGTTTACGAAGGGATAAAAAGCACCAATTATGCCCGTTTAAAGTCGGGTGAAAATTTCCTGTTGCAATTTACCAATGCCGAACCTGCGCTGCGTTTGATTGGCAAAGGTGTAATCGTTCCGCAAAGCGATCATCTCGAATTTCCGTTTGAAGCCATTAGCCTGAATGCCGTAGATGTGCGTTTGATTGAAATTTATAAAGATAATATTGCCCAGTTTTTACAGAGAAACGCGTTAAGCGGGAGTTCTGACCTACAACGTGTGGGTAGGCTGGTGTATGACGGGAAAGTGGATTTGATTGCCGGCAACCCGGTAAATTACAATGAATGGAATACGTTTAAAATTGACCTTGCCAAACTTGTTAAACTTCAGCAGGGAGCCGTTTATCGGGTTGAACTTCGTTTTCGGAAAGACTACTCGCTGTACATCTGCCCGGAAGATTCATCCAAGCAGGAAATTCCTGAAATAAATTTAACCACTGCCGAAGATTACCAAACGGAGTGGGACTCGCCCGGCTGGTATAGCAATTATTATTATCCTGCCGGTTACAATTGGGAGGAGAGAGATAATCCGTGCGATGTATCCTATTACAATTCCGATCGTTTTGTAAGCCGGAATATAATGGCGTCGCAACTCGGTATCGTTGCAAAGGAAGGCCGCGACCATCGCATGTTATTTGCCGTTTCTAACCTTGTTTCAACCAATCCGGAAGCAGATGTGGAGCTTCAGCTTTACAATTATCAAAACCAGTTGATTGAAACCATTAAAACCGATGCGCAGGGTTTTGCAACGGTTGACCTGAAAAAGAAACCTTTTCTGCTGGTGGCTAAAAAAGGCAGTCAAATCGGGTATTTGCGCTTAGACGACGGAACTTCGCTTTCGGTAAGTAATTTTAATGTGGCCGGACAGGAAATTACCGACGGGATGAAAGGTTTTATTTATGGCGAACGCGATGTGTGGCGGCCGGGGGATACCTTATTCCTCAATTTTATCCTTGAAACCGCAACTGTTAATCCTGAAAATCATCCGGTAATTTTCAGTTTAATCAATCCAAAAGAACAGGTGGTTGAACGCCGGGTGGTTGCCGATAACGAAAACGGTTTTTACCAGTTAACAACACAAACCAAAAACGATGCGCCCACCGGAAACTGGCGGGCCGAAGTAAAAGTGGGCAACAGCACTTTCACGAAACGGGTAAAAATTGAAACCATTAAACCAAACCGCTTGAAAATTGAACTCGGTTTCCCAAAAGATAAATTAATAGGGGTTGATAATCAGGAATTGCCGATTAGCGCTTCCTGGTTGCATGGAAGTCCGGCAAAATCGTTAAAGGCCAAAGTAGATGTGCTGTTTACTACAGGGGCCACTCAGTTTCCCGATTTTCAAAGTTATACCTTTACCGACCCGGCATGTTATTTCTCGAACAGGGAAGAAACCATTTTCGACGGACAACTGGACGACTCAGGAAAGGGAACAATCCCTTTAACCCTGGACGGATTAGATAATGCTCCGGGAATGTTGAACATGTGGTTTACCTCGCGGGTGTTTGAATCCGGTGGCGATTTTAGCACATCGGTTACAAAAGCGCGGTACTCGCCGTATTCCAAATACGTGGGGCTGCGTATGCCGGAATCGGAAGACAACTGGTACAAAACCGGAACCGACTATCTGCCCGAAATTGTATTGGTAGATAAAACCGGAAAAGCCGCTTCGGGCGACGATCTGGAAGTCCGGCTCTACAAAGTAAACTGGCGCTGGTGGTGGGAGTCGGGTTCCGAGAGCCTTGCCCATTATGTTTCCGGGAGCTATTATCAGCCGGTTGATTCGTGGATGATTAAGGGGGCGGCGCATAAATCGCAATTCAAACTAAACGTAAAATACAACAACTGGCAAGACAATGGCCGGTACTTTTTGTGGGTGAAAGACAATACTTCGGGGCACTCTTCGGGTATAACCTTTTACATGTCGGAATGGGGGAGCTGGCGTTCCGAAGGGATGCCGGAAGGGGCTACCATGTTGAGCATTCGCACCGATAAACAAAAATACAATGTGGGTGAAGATATTGTGGTGACCATTCCTTCGTCGAAAGCCGGGAAAGCGCTGGTAAGCCTTGAAAACGGAACCGGAGTGCTGGATATGTTCCGGGTGGAAACTACCGACAAGCAAACTCGCTTTACCGTAAAGGCAAAACCGGAAATGGCACCCAATTTTTATGTTCATGTAAGTTTGATCCAGCCTTATGGAAGTACCGAAAATGATGCGCCGCTGAGGCTTTATGGCGTAGTTCCGGTGGAAGTTGAAAACCCGGAAACCATTTTGAAACCGGTGATAAAAGCGCCGGATGAGATTGAACCGGAAACGGATTACACCGTGGAAGTTTCGGAAGCCAACAAAAAGAAAATGACTTATACACTGGCCATTGTGGATGAAGGTTTGCTTGGATTGACCAATTATACAACACCAAATCCGCACGCTACTTTCTACCAGCGCGAAGCTTTGGGCGTTAAAACCTGGGATTTGTACGATTATGTGGCCGGCGCTTACGGTGCGCGGCTCGAAAAAGCATTTGCCGTGGGTGGCGATGGCGAAATGATCGATGCTGAAAAGAAAGAGGCCAACCGTTTTAAACCTGTGGTGCAGTTTGCCGGGCCTTTTACGCTCGAAGCCGGAAAAAAACAAAAGCACACCTTCAAAATGCCGAATTATGTGGGCGCTGTCAGGATGATGGTGGTGGCCGGAAACCAGGGTGCTTACGGCGCGGAAGAAGTTTCGGTGCCGGTGCGTAAAGGCCTGATGTTGCTGGCAACTGTCCCGCGGATGCTGGCGCCGCTCGAAACCTTTGATTTGCCGGTGGATGTTTTTGCCATGAAAGACAATGTGAAGAATGTTTCGATTTCCGTAAAAGCAAATGATTTGTTTGAAATAGTCGGAAGTCAGGAAAACAAGCTTCAGTTTACTGAAACGGGTGAGAAAATGAGTTATTTCAAGCTGAAAGTAAAAGCCCGGAGCGGTGTCGGGAAAATTGTGGTGGAAGCCAAATCAGGTCGAGAAACGGCGAGCTATGAAGTGGAAGTTCAGGTACGAAACCCCAATCAGGCGGTAACGGTTCAGCAATCAAAACTGGTAAAAGGTGGTGAAAGCTGGAATACAGAATTGCAAAATCCGGGTGAAGTTGCAGGGAATGAAGCCTGGGTTGAGATTTCGGGCTTTCCTCCGCTAAATCTGGCAAAATACCTCGATTACCTGATTCAATATCCGCACGGTTGTGTGGAACAGCTTACTTCTTCTGTTTTTCCGCAACTGTTTTTGGCAAACCTGACAACGGTTGATGCCGACCAAAAACTAAAAATTGAAACCAATATCCGGCAGGCTTTGGTTAAGTTGCAGCAGTACCAGTTGGGAAGCGGCGGATTTAGCTACTGGCCCGGATCGTCGTATGCCAGCGAATGGGGAACCAGCTATGTGGGACATTTTCTGGTTTGCGCCGAAAATGCAGGTTATTCCCTGCCATACGGAATGAAAGATAAGTGGGTGCGCTATCAGAAATCGGCCGCCCGAAACTGGAAAAAGGAACAGAGCAACACGAATATTTATTATTATCGAAATTACGATTTAAACCAGGCCTACCGTTTATACACGCTGGCCATGGCCGGAAATCCGGATTTGGGCGCGATGAACCGCCTGCGTGAGAAAAATTCCAAATCGGCGGATGTGCTTTGGCGGCTGGCTTCGTCGTATGTGTTGGCGGGCAAAAAGGAAATTGCCCAACAACTGGTTGCCGGTTTGTCAACCGAAGTGCAGGAGTACAACGAAATGGGCGGGACTTTTGGTTCGTCACTACGCGATAAAGCAATGATTTTGGAATCACTTGTTTTATTGGATGAACAGGAAAATGCTTTCAGCATGTTGCAGGAGATTTCCAACGACATCAATAAAAGCGGTTGGTTAAGTACGCAAACCGCCGCCTGGAGCCTGTTTTCGGCAGCACAATTTTCCGGTAAATTTTATAAAAACGGCAACGAAACGGGTTATGATCTGACTGTTAACGGCGAAAAATCAAATGCCCGTACAAAAATACCGGTTGTAAACATTCCGGTGAAAAATGGAAAAACAAAGCAGCTTTCGCTCAATTATAAGAATACCGGGGAGAACGCCACATTTGTACGTTTGGTTGCCAAAGGAATTCCGGCGGGAGTGGATTCAACTTCTGCTGCCAGCAATTTAATTCTGGAAGTAAAATACCTTGATGCATCCGGGAAGTCCATTAATCCGGCTTCTATTCAACAGGGGACCGATTTTAAAATGGAAGTAACAGTAAAACACCCGGGCAAAAAAGTGAATTACGAAGAGATGGTGCTTTCTACTTTGATTCCATCGGGGTGGGAAATATTGAACAAGCGCCTGGGCGGAGCACCTCAAAATGATGCCAACTTTGAATACCAGGACATTCGCGACGACCGGATTTATACCTATTTTGACCTGGACATGGGCAAACAAAAAACATTTACCTTTTATTTGAATGCTGCTTACAAAGGCGAATTTTACCTTCCCCCGGTAAGTTGTGAAGCTATGTACGATAATAGCGTGAATGCCCGTTTGGGAGGAAAAATGGTGGAAGTGAAGTAGAAGAATGATTTAAGTGTTTGGGAGGAAAATTCATATAAAAAGAGCAGGAAGAAAATTATTGGTCTTCCTGCTTTTGTTTCTGGTGATGTTTTTCATCGGAGGCTGGCTTGTTCCGCGACCGCTTTTTGATACGTCCTATTCCACCGTTTTGGAAAGCAGCGAAGGCGAGTTGTTAGGCGCCCGTATTTCGGACGACGAACAGTGGCGTTTCCCGCCGGTGGATTCGGTTCCGGAGAAATACGAAAAATGCGTACTGAATTTCGAAGACAGGTATTTTTATTTTCATCCCGGAATTAACTTGTTTTCCATGGTCCGCGCTTTGGTGCAAAACATTCGGACACAAAGAATTATGTCCGGCGGCAGTACCATTACCATGCAGGTTTGCCGGTTAGCTCGCGGGCAAAAAAAGCGGACGATCAAAAATAAACTGATCGAAATTTTCTGGGCTTTGCAGGTGGAGTTGCGGTATTCCAAACCGGAAATTCTGGAAATGTATGCTTCGCACGCACCTTTTGGCGGAAATGTGGTGGGGCTCGATGCCGCTGCCTGGCGCTATTTTGGGCGCGACCCCGGCGAGTTATCGTGGGCAGAAGCAGCTACTTTAGCGGTGTTGCCCAATGCGCCGTCGCTCATTTATCCCGGGCGGCTTGATCAGCGCTTAAAGCAAAAACGCGATCAATTGTTAAATCAATTGTTACTTGAAAATGAGATTGACAGCATTACGTATGATTTGGCCATTTCGGAGCCACTGCCCGAAAAAGTAAATGCCTTGCCCGATATGGCTTTTCATATTACCGAAAAAGCCAATGCCGAAAAGCACGGGCAAAGGATCCGTTCCACGCTTCGTTACGAGCTTCAAAACCGCGTGAATGAAATTGTTGCCCGGCATCACCTGCGTTTGAAATCCAATTTTATTCATAACGTGGCAGTAGTAGTGGCTGAAATCCCTTCAAAAAAAGTATTGGCTTATGTCGGAAACACGGTTAGTACCGATAGCACAGCACACGGAAACCAAGTGGATGTGGTGCAGGCACCGCGTAGTACAGGCAGTATTTTAAAACCGTTTTTGTACTGCAAAATGTTAGACGACGGTTTGCTTTTGCCTACCATGCTGGTTCCCGACATTCCGGTTCGGCTGGGCGGTTTTACGCCTGTAAATTTCGATCGCGAATACAATGGTGCGGTTCCGGCGGAAGAAGCGTTGGCCCGTTCTTTGAATATTCCGGCGGTTCATATGTTAAAAGATTACGGTGTTGGCCCGTTTTATTCGTTTCTGAAAAAAACCGGGATGAGTACCTTAAAAGAACAACCCGGACATTATGGTTTGTCGCTGATTTTGGGCGGCGCCGAAGTTACATGTTGGGACCTGGCCGGAATGTACGCCTCGCTGGCGACCATTCTGAAACGTTACGACGAGAAAGACGGTTTTTATTCATCCCAGCCGTTTTTACCTTTAAGGTGGAATGAAAATATTCCGGTTTCGGAAGAAGAAGGAACACAGCCACTTGTGCGGGCAGCATCGATTTATTCCACATTTGATGCTTTGTTAAAAGTAAAACGCCCCGAGAGTGAAGCGGGGTGGGAGCATTTTGCACGTTCACGAAAAATTGCCTGGAAAACCGGAACCAGTTTTGGTTTCAGAGATGCCTGGGCGGTGGGGGTCACTTCGCGCTATGTGGTAGCAGTTTGGTGCGGAAATGCCGACGGAGAAGGCCGCGCAGGGTTAACCGGGATTACAGCAGCGGCTCCGGTAATGTTCGATGTGTTTTCAGCACTTCCTTTTTCGGAGTGGTTTCAGGCTCCTGTTGACGAAATGGCAAGTATTGAAGTGTGTGCCGAAAGTGGTTATCGGCCGGGAGAATTTTGTGACGAGCGAAAAGTGGTGCAGGTTCCGGCAGGAAATAAAACCGGTGTTTGTCAGTGGCATCAGCGCATTCATTTAAACAAAGAAGGAACATACCGCGTAAATGCCGAATGTTGCCCGGTTTCAGAAATGCAACATAAAAACTGGTTTGTACTTCCTCCGGCCATGGAATACTACTACAAACGCCAGAATGTTTTGTATGCGACTTTGCCCCCGTTAATGCCGGGATGTTCGGAAACAGAGCAACAACTGGAGTTTATTTATCCGCGCGAATGGAACCGGCTTTTTATTCCGGTTGATCTGGACGGAACTCCCGGAAAAATAATTTTCGACCTGGCCCACCGTGCCGGAAAGGTTACGGTTTACTGGTATCTTGACAATCAGTTTCTGGGAACAACAAAAAATGCTCATCAGTTAGAGCTAAGGCCTGACGAGGGCTGGCACAATATTACCGTAACTGACAATTTGGGTAATTCGCTCACAAAACGCTTTAAGGTTGTCAACCGATAATTCATCTGTCAAAGATGATATGTTTGTTATTATCCTTCCATCAGAAACCTGCTTCTAACTAAAATCATGGATTGATTCGTAAAAGTTTGTAATTTTGCCCCTGACTTTAGAAACAGTTATGACAGACATCAGGCTAAATACTATTCCCGAGGCAATTGCCGCCATTAAAAAAGGCGAGATGATTATCGTGGTGGATGATGAAGACAGAGAAAACGAAGGAGATTTAATTGTTGCTTCGGAACTGGTAACAACCGAAATCGTGAATTTTATGGCCATGCAGGCAAGAGGCCTGATTTGTGTGGCGTTAACTGAAAAGAGGTGCGATGAGTTGCAGCTTGATTTGATGGTTGGGAAAAATACCTCCGCCAACGAAACAAATTTTACCGTGTCGGTGGATGCCATACATCCTGAAGTTAGCACCGGAATTTCGGCTGCCGACAGGGCCATCACCATTCGCATGCTGGTGGATGAAAAAACAAGACCCGAACAATTGGGACGCCCCGGGCATATTTTTCCGTTAAAGGCAAAAGATCGTGGAGTACTTCGCCGTAGCGGTCATACCGAAGCTGCGGTTGACCTTACGCGTTTGGCGGGTTTAAAACCATCGGGCGTTTTGGTTGAAATAATGAACGAAGACGGTACAATGGCGCGTTTGCCTCAGTTGTATGAATTCGCTCAGAAACATAATCTGAAGATTGTTACCATAAAAGATCTGATTTCCTTTCTTTTTCAGAGTGAAAGCCTGATTGAAAGGGGAGAGGAAGTTGATTTGCCAACACAATATGGTGATTTCAGAATAGTACCTTTTCGGCAGAAGTCGAATGGTGCAGAACATGTAGCTTTAATAAAAGGTACCTGGAAACCCAATGAACCGATCCTGGCACGTGTTCATTCGTCGTGTATGACCGGCGATATTTTTGGTTCCATGCGTTGCGAATGTGGTGACCAGTTGCACAAAGCCATGGAAATGATTGACAAAGCCGGGAAAGGTGTAATTGTTTACATGATGCAGGAAGGACGGGGCATTGGCCTGCTGAATAAAATTGCCGCTTATAAATTACAGGACCAGGGCCTGGATACTGTGGAAGCCAATCTTCATCTTGGATTTAAAGCCGATGAACGCGATTACGGTGTGGGCGCACAAATCCTTTCAAACCTGGGAGTTACAAAAATGCGTTTGATGACCAATAATCCGGTTAAACGAGTTGGCCTGGAAGGATATGGCCTGGAAGTAACCGAAATTGTTTCGGTTGAAATTCCGCCAAACGAACACAACCAGCGTTACATGAAAACCAAGCGCGACCGGATGGGACATCACCTCAAAGGCTTTAATTACGACAAATAAACCCGGGAATATTTCAGAAAATCAAAACCTCTTTTGTTAAATAACGTTTTTATTCCTTACATTTATCGAAATTTAAATCTCGAAACAATGGATGGAAAAACAAAAGCAATTGTTGCACACATTACCTGGATTGGCTGGGTAATCGCATTAGTAGTTAATTCAAGTGAAAAAGATGAAATCGCGAGTTTTTATATTCGACAGTTACTTGGATTGTACTTATTTTCAATCGTAATTTCATTTATCCCAATCGTAAATATTTTTGGATGGATATTAACTCTTATCTTCTGGATTATCAGTTTGATTGGAGCTATAAACGGAGAGCAAAAGTTGATTCCGCTTGTAGGTAAATTATTTCAGGATTGGTTTAAAGGATTGTAGATATTATTTGAACCTACTGATTGGTAAATATACTGAAATGGGTTGGAGGAGTGCTCCAACCCATTTTTGTTGTATTAAAACCAAATTTATTTAATCTCGTTTGTCGCCTTTGCCTCGCTGGTCGCGGTATTTTTTAAACATGTACATTCTGAATTCACCTTCTTCTTTATAAAGTTTTAGAACTTTTTGAGGCGGAAGTATTTTCAAAAACTGTTCGTTGTATTTGGTAGCCAGAGAACCCTCCTGATCCATTTTCAGAGCAAACTCGCGGGTAAGTTTTATTATTTCTTTGTCCGACATCGTTTCGGTGGCATCTCTTACCTGTTGTTCCAACTCATGGCGGGCCATTTGAGCATCAAGTCTTTCTTTTTCCATTTGATTGTAAACCGGCCAAAACTTTTGGGCTTCTTCCGGTGTAAGATCAAGTTTCGCAGTTAAAAAAGAAATCTTTTCTGATCTGTACCGTTCCCAACGGTCTTCCGGTTTATCGTGCTGGGCAAGTGCCACAAATGATTGTATAACGAGCAGCAGGCAAATGCTTAATATAGATATGCTTTTATTCATCTGTTTTTTTATTTTGTCAGATTTTCGTAAAGTTCGTAATCGCTAAAGTTTGCACTTACAAAAAGAGCTAATTCATCGTCGGTAAATTCGGTCTCCGGTTCACTGTCATTGAGGAGAGCAACAAACGACAAATCGTCAATTTTTTCAATAATCGTAAGAAAAGTTGCATCGGTTGTATCAACTGCTTCAGCAACTTGATTTATTTCTTTTGGCTCAAACAAGCGCAACGGAACATAAACCAGCATAAAAATAAGGGCAAAACTGGCTGCAAGCCCAATTGCCGGTTTCAATAACTGAAAGATTTTTGACCTTTGGGGAACGGAGGCTGCGGTTTCTGCTTCCATCTTAGCTTGAAGACGGGCAGAAAAATCATCAAAATAACGATCGGGAGTACCAAACGGATTCTCCTTTTTTATTTCTGATAATTTTGGTGCGTTGTTTTTTAATTCATCCATTATCCCTAATTTTTAATATTGACTGTTCATTTCCTAAAAGGTTTAACCCCGTTTATTAATCGCTGTTTTTTAAATAATCTTCTACTTTTTTTACCGCATGATGATATGAGGCTTTTAAAGCTCCTACCGAAGTATCTAAAATATCAGCCATATCGTCGTATTTCATATCATCAAAATATTTCATGTTAAAAACCAATCGCTGTTTATCTGGTAGCCGTACAATGGCTTCCTGTAATTTCATTTGTATCCGGTCGCCTTCAAAATACGGATCCGACATCAGGTTTTCAAGAAGATACTCGCTTTCTTCGTTGAGAGGAACCAGGCTTTTCCTTTTTTTTGAGTTTAAAAATGTGATCGATTCATTGGTGGCAATTCTGTAAAGCCAGGTAAAAAGGCTCGATTCTTCCCTGAACGAATCGATATTTCGCCACACTTTCATAAAGGTATTTTGCAGAACATCGTCGGCATCGTCGTGGTTTAAAACTATTTTTCGGATGTGCCAGTACAAACGTTCCTGATAAGTTTTAACAAGTACGTGAAACGCGAGGTTTCTTTTGTTCTCGTCTTTCAGGTCAGCAATAATATGTTGATCGTTATCCGGCATAATCCGATTATGAATATGACACCGTTTGCCGGCCAAAGTTTAATGATCAGATACTAAAATTAAGGCCTTCTTCACGAAGTTTATTATAAATCTCCATGTCAAAAGAATATAGTTTGGCTGCCCGGTGTGCCACATTGGTCTGTTTTTCTCCAGTGTCAACCAACAGATCCATATTTTGTATTTTCTTTCTGAAGTTTCTTGTATCCAGTTTTTTATCCAGAATTACTTCATAAAGCGTTTGTAATTCGGTTAACGTAAACTTATCGGGGAGCATATGGAATCCAACAGGATGATATTTTACCTCTTCCCGAAGTGTTCGCAATGCCTTGGCAATAATTTCCCTTACATCAAAAATTACTTCGGGCAGTTCATTAATATCAAACCACTTTACTGCCTTTGCAATGGGCGACAATTCCAGGTCGTGATATTCAGGATTGATCAGGGCATAATAAGCAACGGTTAAAACGCGCATATGCGGAATCCTTTTGGCATTTCCGAAAGTTTTAAATTGCTTCAGGTAAATATCTTTTAAACCGGTGGCAACTTCCAGGATTTTTTTTGCATACACATCCAAATCCTCTTCAATTGGTAAGTGGGTTCCGATCAAACCCCAGTATTTGTCAGATTTTAATGCCGGGTTTTCTTCGAAAATCTCTTTAAGTTGCTGGTATTCTTCTTTTGAGATTAAATATTTTTCCAGTAATTCGGGTTCGGCCTGCCAAAGCAGCACATTTAGTTTATTCTCTTTAAAACCAAAGATAACACAGTCTATCGAAAGATTTTTTAGTATCATAAGTTAGAAGTTTGCACAAATGTAATTAATCGGTGGATTATAACAATATTTTAATTTGAATTATTACTGTACGTATTACAATAAGTGAGATGTTTCAGCCTTTGACAGGGCGTGGAAAAAATCAAAAAAAAATTACCTTTGCAGCGCAAATTTTTAATAGAGTAAAATGGCTTTGAAATGTGGAATCGTTGGTTTGCCAAACGTGGGTAAATCAACTCTATTTAATTGTTTGTCGAGTGCAAAGGCGCAATCGGCAAATTTTCCTTTTTGTACAATCGAACCCAATGTTGGAGTGATCACGGTTCCGGATGAAAGGTTGACAAAACTGGAGGCCCTGGTAAAACCGCAAAGGGTGGTACCAACCACGGTCGAAATTGTTGATATTGCCGGACTGGTAAAAGGCGCCAGCAAAGGGGAAGGACTGGGAAATAAATTTCTGGGAAACATTCGTGAAACCGATGCAATTATTCATGTTTTGCGTTGTTTTGAAAATGATAATATTACGCATGTTGATGGAAACATTGATCCTGTTCGCGACAAAGAAACCATTGATATTGAGCTTCAGTTAAAAGATTTGGAGACGGTGGAAAGCCGGCTTGCCAAAGTAGAAAAACAGGCAAAAACAGGCAACGATCAGGAAGCCAAAAGAATGTACCGTATTCTTTCTACTTATAAAGATGTATTAATGCAGGGAAAGTCGGCCCGAACCGTTGAAGTTGATCCTGCCGATGAAACCCTGGTAAAAGGCTTGCAGTTGCTTACCAACAAACCAATTCTCTATGTTTGTAATGTAGATGAACCTGCAGTTTTAAAAGGAAATAAGCATGTTGATGCGGTAAAAGAAGCAATAAAAGACGAAAATGCAGAAATGCTGATGATTGCTGCAGCAACGGAGGCCGACATTGCAGAGCTTGAGGACTACGAAGAACGCCAGATGTTTTTGGATGACCTTGGTTTGGAAGAATCGGGTGTTGCCAAATTAATTAAAGCAGCGTATAAGCTGCTGCAACTTGAAACCTATTTTACTGCGGGAGTAAAAGAAGTGCGTGCCTGGACCTTTCATAAAGGTTGTAAAGCACCGCAGGCTGCCGCTGTAATTCATACTGATTTTGAAAAGGGATTTATACGTGCCGAGGTAATCAGCTACAACGATTACATTACTTTAGGCTCGGAACAGGCTTGCAAAGAAGCCGGGAAAATGGCCATTGAAGGAAAAGAATATGTTGTGCAAGATGGCGACATCATGCATTTCCGGTTTAATGTTTAGAAGCCCGTCCCGGCCTTCCCAAAGGGGAGGAATTCTAACAAAAAGGAGTGAAAATCTAAGATTTTCACTCCTTTTTGCTTTTCTACACCTTTCCTTCGGGGAGGTCTAGCGTTGCGGCTGGGCATCGCTCATGTCTTT
>JBKEDN010000089.1:0-9374 GCA_047975435.1 Draconibacterium sp.
GAAGCTATCAACATACCGAGGAAAACTATTTTATCGCTTGATGCAACAAGCCGTAGATACAGCACCAGTTACATTTAATGATATTACAAAAACAACTTGACCCAAGGAGATAAGCAGTTAAATATATTTCCGGAGCAACCAACCGTTTTGCTCCATCACAGCCCCGATGGCATTGAATATGCCAACCGGCACGGGGTAGATCTTTACCTGGCAGGGCATACACACAACGGACAATTGTTTCCGTTTAACCTGCTGGTTCCCCTTTTTTATAAATACAACAAAGGATTATCTGACTTTAAAGGCACCAACATTTATGTATCGCAGGGTGCCGGGGCCTTTGGCCCGCCAATGCGCGTAGGTACCATCAGCGAAATGCCTTTTATAACTTTAAAGCCTGAATAAAATGAAACGAGTCCCGAGTACCCGGGACGAGTTACCTCCTACCGTCAGGCAGGCATGAGTTACCTTAAAAATAAACAATAATAAACGAATGAAAGTAATAATAACCGGAACTACCGGAATGGTCGGCAAAGGGGTTCTGCTGGAATGCCTGGATGATGCAAAAGTAGAACAGGTGTTGGTGATTAACCGGAATCCTCTTGGAATACAACACGCAAAGCTTCGTGAAGTCATTCATTCCGATTTTTCTGAATTTACCAGCATTCATTCAGAGCTGGCAGGTTACGATGCCTGCTTTTTCTGTATGGGAGTAAGTTCAGTGGGAATGAAGGAAGCCGATTATAAAATAGTAACCTACAACTTCACACTGGCGCTGGCAAAAGTTCTGCTGAAACTAAACCCTGAATCAACTTTTACCTATGTTTCGGGAGTTGGCACTGATTCAACCGAAAAAGGCAGAACAATGTGGGCCCGCGTAAAGGGTAAAACTGAAAACGATTTATTAAAGCTGGGGTTTAACCAAGCCTTTATGTTTCGTCCCGGAATGATTATTCCGAAGCGGGGCATAAAATCGCGAACAAAACTCTACCAGTTTATGTACGATTATTTTATGTGGCTGGTAAACCTCATTAAATTCCTTTCGCCGAATTCGGTGGTCGATACCACACAGGTTGGTAAGGCAATGATTAACTCGGTAAAAAAAGGATATTCCAAAAATATACTGGAGCCTAAAGACATTTTAGAACTGGTAAAATAGTGTGTAATAAAATTTGAAAAACATTCGGTATGAAAACAATTGATAAATCAAAACCCGTTCTGGTTACCGGCGCCACCGGTTATGTAGCCGGCTGGCTGGTAAAAAAACTACTGGAAGAAGGGTTAACAGTTCATGCTGCAGTTCGAAACCCGGAGAATAAAGAAAAACTAAAATTCCTGGATGAGATGGCACAAAACACATCTGGTGAAATACGTTATTTTAAAGCCGATTTGTTGGAAGAAGGTTCGTTTGCAGAAGCCATGACAGGCTGCGAGCTGGTTTTTCACACGGCATCGCCCTTTACTACCGATGTAAAAGACCCGCAGAAAGAACTGGTTAATCCGGCAAAGCAAGGTACCCGAAATGTGCTGGAGCAGGCCAACAAAACCCCCTCAGTAAAGCGGATTGTCCTTACCAGCAGTGTGGCAGCCATTTACGGCGACAATGCCGATCTGGAAAATACTCCCGGCAAGGTTTTCACGGAAGAAATCTGGAATACAAGTTCTTCGTTAGAACATCAACCGTATTCTTACTCGAAAACACTGGCAGAAAAAGAAGCCTGGAAAATTTGTGAAGATCAGTTGCAATGGGATTTGGTAGTTATCAACCCCAGCCTTGTTATAGGCCCGGCCATTAATCCTGCGCATGTTACTTCCGAAAGTTTCCGCATTATCCAGCCTTTTGGCGACGGGAAATTCAAAATGGGAGTACCAAAACTGGGCATGGGATTGGTTGACGTACGCGATGTGGCAGAAGCCCATTTCAGGGCCGGGTTTAAACCCGAAGCCGCTGGCCGTTACATCATCTCGGGTTACAACACCTGGTTTCTTGACATGGCCAAAACCCTTCAGCCCAAATACGGTGCAAAATACCCGGTTCCCAAAAAAGAAATGCCAAAATGGTTGATCTGGCTAATGGGGCCAATGATTAACAAAGCGGCTACCCGAAAGTATATCTCGCGAAACATGGGGCTTCCATTTGTGGCCGACAACTCAAAAAGCATCACACAACTGGACATGAAATACTGCCCGATGGAAGACTCATTAAATGAAATGTTTCAGCAGATGATTGATAGTAAGTTGATTTAGACCAGGCGATTAACCATATCAAATTTCTCCTCATCAAAGCATTATTTTTTACTGAGAGCAATCTTATTGTTCATTTTTTGTATTAGTTTTGTTTATTATTAAAATTTTTTAATAACTCGAAAAATGAATAAGCTTTTATTAATCGTTGCTACTTTTCTGCTGACACTTGGCTGTCAACCGAAATACCCGGGTGTTTCGGAAGAATATTACACTCTGCTTGATTCGGCATTGGTGAAAGCCGGAGAAAATGCGGCTGAATTACAAAAGGCGCTGGCGGAAGCCCCAGAGGAGGAAAAGGAAGGAATGGCTTTTCTGATCAGTTACATGCCCGGGCGCGACCTTACTACCTTAACAGCCGACTTTTTGTTAGAAAACAACCAATATGCATACAAAGCACGCAGGGAATTTCCGTGGTGCGCGGCATTGCCCGATTCTGTTTTTCTGAACGAAGTGTTGCCGTACGCCAATATTTCGGAGGACCGCGACCGCTGGAGGCCCGGGTTTTACGAGCGCTTTTCGAAATATGCAAAAGACAAAGACAATATGGTAGAAGCGCTGATGGACATTGCGCACAATATTCCAAAAGAAGTGGATGTGGAATACAACACAAAACGTTCGCGGGTTGACATCAGTCCTTTGCAGGCCATGAAAGAACACATGGCAACCTGCTCCGGGCTTTCCATTTTGCTGACGGATGCTTTTCGTGCGGTGGGGATCCCCTCGCGCCTGGCCGGAACCGCCATGTGGACCAACTACAAAGGAAATCACACCTGGAGCGAAGTTTGGCTCGACGGTGAATGGAAATTTATTGAATATTATGTGGATAGTCTCGATCAGTCTTGGTTTGTAGCCGATGCCGGGAAAGCCGATCCCGACAATATGCTGCACTGGATTTATGCGGTTTCGTATAAACCAACCGGGCTTCCGTATTACGCCGCAGTGGATGCCCCGTATATTGCCAGCGTGGTAAACCTGGCCAATCTGCCGGAAAATGTACGCGCCCGTTACGAACGGATGAAGGAACGTACCTCCGGCCTGAAACCCTATATTTGGGGACACAACGTTACACAGCGCTACATTGACCTGTACGAAAAATCGATTCAAAATAGTCAGCTTGCTGATGATGAATTGCTGGCAAATGTGGTGGTTTATGCCAATAACAATACTACTTCCAGCGAATCGCGCCTGAGTTGCAGGGTAGATGTGCAGAAAGGCGAAGAGAAGGTAAATTTTGGATATTCTCCCCGAAAAACTGACGATCTGAACCATTTTCTCCAGTTTAAACTCAGGAAAAATACAAGCTACAATTTTGTTGTAAGCAATCCGGAACAGCACATAGAAAAGACTTTCACGCTTAGCACCGGAAACGAAGCACAACAAGACATTCAACTTATTCTTTCAAAATAAAAACCGGTAGAAATTATACAGTCCGATGAATAAAAAACTTATTCTGCTACTGATTGTCCTGCTTGGCGGGCAATTTGCTTTTTCCCAAACTTCCAATGTAAAAGTATTCAACAAAGTAACCATCGTTACCGATCCGTCGAAAGGTGTAAAAAGTTTTGTCCGCTGGGGCGAATTTCCTTCAAAAAATGAAGAAATAAGGCGGGTGGTTATGAACCTTACATTGGCGTATCCCGAAGACCGGGCTATCGCACACTGGGATTACATGGACCGTGTAAAAATTCTGCGCCAGGGTGGAGAAAAGGGCAAAATGATTGATTTTGAAATCGGCCGCATGTTAACACCCTACGGAAGTAATTTTAAAGAAGGCTGGAGCTTTACCTGGAGCATTGATGTAACCGACTTTCAGACATTTTTGCGCGACAGTGTTGAGTTGGAATACATGCATTCCGGCTACGAATCGCCCGATTTGGGATGGGACCTGAGCATTGATTTTGATATTTCTTACGGGCCGCAGGTAGCCGATTTTATTTCGGTTGAAAAGACCTGGAGCGGCAGTTATCAATACGGAAACCCGGCAAATGATATTGAAAAACAACTGGCCCCTATTAAACTGAAAACAGCCAAAGATGCGGCTTTCGGACGATTCCGGATTCAGCATACCGGCCACGGAATGGACCGGCCCAACGGATGCAGTGAGTTTTGCAGCCGCTGGCGCGAAGTGGTTTTTGACGGCGACGTGGTAGATCACCGGAACCTGTGGAAAGAATGTGGCGACAATCCGCTTTATCCGCAGGGGGGAACCTGGATTTTTGACCGCGGATACTGGTGCCCGGGCGATTTACAGGTCCCGGATGTGGTGGATATTCCGCTGAAAAAGTCAAACCACACCCTTGATTTGAACATGGAACCATTTACTGCCAACAACATCGACCAGCCACGCGAGCAAATCACTTCGTATTTTTTCCAGTACAAAGCGCCCAACCACAACAACGATGTAAGAATTGAAGAGATTATTGCACCCACCAATAAAGACAATTACAACCGCTTTAACCCGCGAGGTTTTAGCCCCGTCATAAAAATCAGAAACCTGGGCAAACAGGACCTTACCAGCCTCGACATTGTATATAAAACCGTGGGGTTTGCAGAAAAATCATTTAAATGGGAAGGAAATCTTGGT
The DNA here is from genome assembly GCA_047975435.1 of Draconibacterium sp. Lineage (GTDB taxonomy): Bacteria > Bacteroidota > Bacteroidia > Bacteroidales > Prolixibacteraceae > Draconibacterium. Next base: position 4,829 of record JBKEDN010000089.1, read on the forward strand.
TTTTACGAAGCTGCCATTATTACCCTGCCCGGAGAAATTGACGCCAGGCCTGGAGCCAATACTTTCGCAGTTACTCTGAACGATCCGAGCGGAGAGCCCGATGAATGGGATGGCGACAACAGCCTGGAATCGGAGTTTGAAGACATTCCGAATATTCCTTCAAAATTTGTGCTTGATTTTATGACCAACAACCGCCCGAAAGACAACTGGCTGTACATTGTAAACAGCTCGTACGATACGGTTTACGCGAAAACACCTGAAATGCTGGATACGGCAACTACCCATCTCGACACGCTTGAATTACCCGAAGGAAACTACTTTATGCAACTGGTTGATACCGCAGGCGAAGGCTTGGAGTTCTGGTTTATGGCACAAGCCGGTTACGGGCGGCTTCGTTTAAAAGATACCGAAGGAAACATCATTCAATTATTTGAAAGCGATTGCGGGAATGGCCAGTTTTATGCGTTCAAAGCCGATAATGAAACGAAAGTTGACACAACAATTCCTTATTTCTCGGCGAATATTTACCCGCGCATGATAAAGGATTACGCTACACTATTTACCTCCACAAATAAACCATCAACCATATCAATTCGCATAACAAAAGACGGGGAATACATTGAAAGCCACGAATATGCCAATCTGAAAGATGCCCAAACCGGGCTCGATCTTCGACATTTGGAAGAAGGCCGTTATGTGATGGAAATTTATTTAAACAAAAAGCACCAGATGAACCGCCGGTTTAATAAAGTATCGGAAAACAGACGACAACGATAATAAACATTTACTTTACCTGTGATACTTTTAAACTCCTGTATTCTTTATCAACCTCAATGAAATTTGGGATTGTGTCAAATAAACACGAATTTTGATTCTAACAGAATTCAAAATTTATACCTATGATTTTTGGGAATGTTGAGAATCCATCATTAATTGATTTTAAACTTCCCCCCAACCACAAAGACACGGAAAAAGTTCTGAGTAAAAACAGCATAAAAGAAAAGCCACAGGTTTATGTGGGCTGCGCCAAGTGGAACCGCACGGAGTTAAAAGGTTTTTATCCGCGGGGAACAAAAGATGAATTGGCTTATTATTCTTCGCAGTTTAACAGCATTGAGCTAAATGCCTCCTTTTACGGAACTCCGTCAATTGCACAGATTAGGGCGTGGCACAATAAAACACCGGATGATTTTAAGTTCTTTCCTAAAATAACCCGGACCATCAGCCACTTTAAAAGGCTGAAAGAAGTAAAATACCTGACTGACGAGTTTTGCCTGAACATCAGCAACTTTGAATCAAAACTCGGGACGATATTTCTACAGATGAATGATAATTTTTCCTATAAAGATTTCAAATATTTAAAAGAATTTATTACATCCTTCCCGGCAGGAATTCCACTGGCTGTTGAACTTAGAAACCAATCGTGGTTCAGCGATGAAAAGATCAGCAATGAGCTTTATACTTTTCTGGAAGAAAACGAGGTTACAAATATTATTGTTGATACAGCCGGGCGTCGCGACATGCTCCATATGCGGCTAACAACACCTTCCGCGTTTATCCACTATGTGGGCGCAAACCACCCTTCGGATTATACACGCCTTGACGATTGGGTGGAACGCATTGAAAACTGGGTAGAAAACGGGCTTGAAAACCTTTATTTTTTTGTGCATCAAAACGAGGAAAAGGAGTCGCCACAATTGGCAGCACATTTTATTCAGCAATTAAATGAGAAACTCGGTTTTTCGGTAAGAGGGGCACAACTGAATGGCAATTTATTCTGAAAACCTGATACTGCCTAACCATACCACGCGCGTGTACGTCCCTGCAATTTATCAAGTACATCGTTGGTTATATTGGCATTTTGCACTACCTGAAAATCAAACATGCCCACGCAAATAAAATCGGCGCCGTTACGAAAAGCCCACTCAAATCCATCTTCAGGCTGAATAGCTCCCGCCGCCAATACTTTAAATCCCATAACCGGCACTTTTGCCCGTTCAACAAATTCTACAGTTTTATCCGGAAACAAGCAAAAGCAGTTATCATGAAAACGGTTGTGATCGGCATATTTTTTTCCATCCACTTCAAACGGCACCCGGTTTTCACGCGGATGCGCCGACCAGTAATTATCATGATGCATCGTTTTCATATAATAATCCGGAATTATTCCGTTTTCTTCACAAATAATCAGCGAATCAACCGTGTGCGAGGCCAGTCCCGCGGTGTATCCTTGTGTGCGGATACGATCCAGCATTTTTTCAATCACATCCAAACGATTGTCGCGCACCAGCCAGTCGCACCAGTTTCCCTGTACTTGCACAATATCAACACCAAAATCAATTGCCTTATCAATGTTTACGAAGTAGTCGTTCTTCTCCATGTCGGGCGCAATCTGAGAAATAACCTTGATTTTACTTCCGGTAATTTTCTTGTATTTTGCCATCAGCTCATTGGTCGGAAAACCAATATTAATGGTGTTTACGCCCGTTTTTTCGAGCAATATCAGTGTTTCAAAATCTTGCGTTCAGTGTTGTAAGCTCTGAAAAGTGACGGTACATAATGCAGGTCCCGTGAATGCGCCCAGCCTCCGATTAAATTTCCTCCGGCTACCAAACGACTAATCTCGTGTGGGCCAATTTTCCCCATCGGCACCGGCTTTTTTAATTCTTTGATGTCAACACCTCCAATCTGAACCGTAGCTCCCGAAAGTGCATCCACTCCATAGGTTTTCTGATCGCGAAGTGCTCCAATTCCCAGAATCCCAAGTGCCGGTATGGTTGCCAGGTTTTTAATCGCTTCACGGCGTGACTGGCTGGCTTCGGCTTCTTCCTTCTTTTCCTTTTTAAATTTGAATGAAAGCGCATACAATCCCCATCCTTTTTCAGGCAAAACAATCAGCACTGCAAGCGCAATTGCTTCAATTAAATTTTTGTTTACGATAAAAAGATTGCCTTCCAAACCAGCGGTTAATGTGCCACCAAACGGCGGATAGGCAAAATAATACAGCAACAGCAGCAGAATTCCGGAGAATGAAGAAACCCGAACCGCAAGCCCCAGAAACAAGCCGAGGCCGATAAGGATCAAACCCGCAACATTCACGGGATCAATAAGGCTCATCAACAAATCAGAACTTCCCATCCAGCGATAAAAGCCAGACAAAGGCCCCGTTGAATTTGCCAGGTACGACGCTGCACTCCAGTTTTCTACAAACAATTTTGAAATTCCTTCATAAAGAAAATGCCAGCCAATGGCCAACCTGAAGGTTGTAATTGCAAGTTTTTTCCAGTTCATAGTTTAGTTTTGATCCTTGTACGTAATACTTTTTGGGAAATTTATTCCCCTTCTAAAATAAATGTATCTTATTCATTTTAAAAGCATAAGAACTAAAAAATAATGAATCCAAATAAACAGCAATCAAAAATAAAGATGGACTAACGCGCTTCCTTCAGCATCTTATAGCTAACCAGGCGAATTCCTTTTTGGGTGATGGTATTTTTTACTTTGTCGCTGGTTAAAACACATGTCACCCATTCGCGGTCAATGGCAACATTTTCATATCCTTTGTGCCCAACACTTTCCATTTCGGTTCCTTCAAAACCCGGATGTTCCACGTACAAGTATGTTCCGGGTGTCAGCTTTTCAAGATTTTCGCAGAACTGATCGATGCGGTCTTCATAAGCAGCATCACGTGCCCAACCCGAAAAGCGTTTTACTCCGTTAAGGTCAACTTCCAGCTTGTATTCCTTCGCCAACTTGCTGACAAGCTCTGCAATTTTGGTATCAAGCGACTGAAATCCCATGTGTGTACTCAAATGAGAAATATGCGGAACATGTTCCAAAGACACCTCAATTTGGGCCCGCAATTCCTGTTCAATCTCTTCCAGCTTCCAGTCCGACTCCTGAATCGACGAACCCGGAGGAAAATTACCGTTCTTCCAAACCATTGGAAAAAAATAGCCGTCTTTATCGACCAAACTTGGACAATGTGTTAACGGGCGCCATTTTACATTGCTCCATTCGCTGGTTAAGGTTAAATGAATGCCCACATCAAACCCGGGGTTTTTGTTGAGCATTTTCGTTGCTTCCATAAACCAGGCGCAGGGAGCCATCAATTCCACCGACTGGGCAACACAATTTTTGTATGTTTCAATACAAGCTTTATTGGCTGCATGAAACGAACCAATGTCATCAACACGGACCAAAAGGGAAATAGCGTCATCGTTTTTTTGTGCAAACCCACTCATGCTTATAACAAAAAGGAAACTGGCAACAATAATGGTTTTCATTGGATATGCTTTGTTATAAATAATCAATTCCGTTTTTTTAGCGCTGAATATCGCATCAATAATGAACTCCAAATATACAAAAGCAGAAAACACAATAACACCGTGTTGGTATTCTGCTTATCCTAAAAATTGAAATATTCAGAGTCTGTTTAAATTTTATAAATTAAAGGTATTATGAAGTATTTTTTACTAATTCAAGGCGGAATTGACGCGAATAGCACCAGCTATTTAAGGAAATTTCAACGCAGAAGTAGTGAAAA
>JBKEDN010000125.1:0-4969 GCA_047975435.1 Draconibacterium sp.
CATGATAAATCGACAGGAATTTTTGAGCATTGAGCATCTCTGTTTCATTTTTGGTTCACAGCAAACTTAATGACTCATTGGCAGGAAAAATAGACGGGGTTTAGCGAATGCTTACGTTGCACCACTATTGATGCATGGACGAATTTATGTGTAACTATATGACAAATAAACAAATGCGAGATTGGTGGCAGCTTAAGGAATTATGGTGGTCGTTTGTGGCGCAGAAGTCAGATGTTTTAGTTATCAATGATGGAACTGCATGAAAAATATTCCAATAGAACTGCAAAAATAGACATAATTTGTCTATTTTTGCAGTGGTAATGCAATGACAAATGAATACTGACAGCAAATATTCAGTAAAGGACTGGGTGGAAGACCTTCAAAAGAAGGGTGGGATAACCTTCACTCTTACAGCGGCAATTGAAGCATTTCCTATGTTGAAACCTGATACGGTTAAAAGAAGCCTGACCCGCCTGACCCGCAAAAGGAAAATCAGTTCCGCTTGGAATGGACTTTATGTTATTATACCAATAGAATATCAGAATAAGGGAGTTGTACCCGCCATTTTTTACATCAATCAACTGATGCAGTTTTTAAAGCGTGATTATTATATTGCGCTTCTCAATGCAGCTGCTTTCTACGGAGCAGCCCATCAGCGTCCGCAGGAGTTTTCAATAGTTTCAGCCCCGCCAACGCTAAGGACTTCCCGGAAAGAAGGGGTAACCATTAATTTCATCAGCAAGTCAACGATTCCCGAAGAATTTACGGAACAGCGAAAGACGCAGACCGGCTATGTGAAAATTTCATCGGCGGAACTTACGGCAACCGACTTAATTCAATATGAAAAAGAAACCGGCGGTTTGAACCGGGCAGTCACGGTATTAAATGAGTTGGCGGAAAGTTTAAACTTTAAAGGGATTTCACCATTGTTTTTTGAACACATTCCTTTACCTGTCATCCAGCGTTTAGGCTATCTGCTTGGTGAAGAACTCGGCTATTCCTCCCTGGCGGATGATTTATTATCGGAAATAAAAAAATACGGATATCGTTTCCGTAAAACTCCTTTGAAGTACAGAAACGCCACAGAAGGGTGTGCGGTCAATGAGAAATGGAAGATTGTTATAAATGAAAGTATAGAAATCGATGAATGATTTGGGCAGCAAGTGCAGGGACAAAACTTGTTTTGAATTTGCTGGCTCGTAAAAATCCACACTTCAAATAATAAAGGATGATACCGGAATACGCAATAAAGGAATGGGGAAATATCGTTCCCTGGAACAGTCCCGAACTTGTGGAGCAGGACTTGGTTATTTGCCGCGCTTTGGTGGCGCTTTTTAATGATGATTTTCTTTCATCTCATTTGGCCTTCCGTGGAGGGACAGCCCTGCACAAGCTGTATCTTTCTCCGCAACCCAGGTACAGTGAGGATATCGACCTTGTTCAGATTAAAGCAGAACCGATAAAGGAAACCATTGAAAAATTAAGCGAAGCGCTTTCATTTTTAGGGAAACCGGTTGTAAAGCAAAAAGCCAATAACAATACACTGATTTTCCGTTTTGAATCCGAGATACAGCCGGTACTCCCCATCCGGCTAAAGGTTGAAACCAATTGCAGGGAACACTTTAACGTGCTGGGACTGACAAAGGTCAGGTTTGATGTCAATAATCAGTGGTTTTCCGGTCAGTGCTCCATCACAACGTACAGTCTGGATGAATTGCTCGGGACAAAATTGAGGGCATTGTACCAGCGCCGTAAAGGACGCGACCTGTTCGATTTGTATAAAGCCCTAGCTTCGGCAGAAACAGACGCGGAACAAGTGATCCGTTGTTACCGCGAGTATATAAATTTTGTTGTTGACAAGCCGCCTACACAAAAAGAATTCCTGCTTAATATGGAAAGAAAGATAAAAGATGCAGAATTTCTAGGAGATACCAATATGCTTTTAAGACCAGATGAAAAGTACAACCCGCAGGAAGCATACGAATTGGTCAAAAATGAATTAATAGAGAAACTCTGATTCCTGGCTGCGGTTTCTTTAGCTTAATTTAACCCGTCAATTACTTTCATCATATTTACCATCCAACCTTCGGGAGAAATATCACCTTCTGCATAACTGTGTAGTTCCCCGGTAAGCGACTCAGGAGTATAAACAGTTTTTATTTCTCCCTTAAAGGAGAATTCTTTTTTACCTTTCTGATTGAAAAAGCTGGTCAGTGTTTCAACAAACTTATCAGCAGTTTCCTGGTTGTCAAAAATGAGGTTTGTTAAGCGCTGACGTTTATAAAATACGGTTAATTCTGCTACGGTTTCTATTGTTGGCATAATTGTGAAATGATTGGTAACATCTCAAAGGTATAAAAAACACAGTATTCTAAGCCTATAACTGATATTTGATCTAAAATAAACAAGTATGAGTTAAAACTATGCATGTAAAATGAGAATGTTAATATTCTGAATTTATGGAATACATTTAAAACTTGAAGGAAATCATCTTATGTCTTTCCTTTATTCCTTTCGCGGTAACAAATAAGAAAGCGCCGGGTCATTTTTTATCCTTTCCAGTTCATCGACCACGATTTGCTTTGCTTCTTCTTTAATGCGGTTATAGTTATCCTGAATCATTTCTTTCATACGGTTGACTCCGTTTTCGTCTACAAAATTAGTGATTATCGGAATTGGCTTGTAACTTTTGGTTTCGGAGGTAACTTTTGCATTATCCACCACAATTTCCGAATGAAATATTTTTTGTTCAATGCGTTCATCAAAATTATCGGCAACTGCCCCGACAAACATGCCCTGTGTGAGCGTGGAAATTTTGCTGGCCGGGATAAGGCTGTCCAACTGGGTGCTGATAGAAGTTGATTTATCGTTGCGGTTGATAGTCATAGACTGGCGTTTCTGCAAAACCTTTCCGAAACGTTCCGACAGGTTTTTAGCCGTATCGCCAACGACCTGCCCGGAGAAGATATTGCCTACGGTATTCATCACTACGGCTGCTTCCTTGTCCCCGTAATCACGTTTTAACTGTGAAAAATCCTGGAAGCCGAGCAACACGGCAACCTTGTTGCTACGGGCTGTGGCAATCAGGTTATCCAGCCCTTTGAAATAAATAGTTGGCAACTCGTCGATGATAACCGAACTTTTTAGCTGCCCTTTCTTATTAATAAGCTTTACAATGCGGCTGTTGTACAAACCAAGCGCTGCCCCGTAAATATTCTGACGGTCGGGATTGTTCCCTACAACCAACACTTTCGGGTCGTCGGGATTATTAATATCCAGTGTAAATTCGTCGCCCGACATTACCCAATATAATTGTGGTGAAATCATCCTCGAAAGCGGAATTTTAGCCGATGCGATTTGACCTTGCAATTGGTCCTGAGCCCCCGACATCCAGGCATCCATAAAAGGAGAAAGATAGTTCTCCAGTTCGGGGTAACTTGTCAGTATTGGAAAAATATCTTCATAACGCTTGTTTAAAAACTCAATAGCATGGGGAAATGTACAATACCGGCCTTCCTTGTATATGCGCAAATACCAAATGATGGCCGCAAACAGGATAATTGGCGATTCCACAAAAAAGTCGCCCTGCTTTTGCACCCATGTGCGGTTCAGGTTCAGCATAATGGTGTAGGCGCTTTCGTAAGCATCAGATATGTCGCTCATAAAGGAGGGATTAATCGGGTTACACCGGTGCGAACGTGCCGGGTCGTCGAAATTGATTACATAAAAAGTCGGAACTTTCTTGTATCCGCGTTGATTTTTCAACAGATGATTATAAGCAATCGTTGAGAGGTCGGGAAACTTAAAATCGTAGATATACTGCGAATACCCTTTTTCAATCTGCTGCTTTATAAACTGGTTGATTACCGCATAACTTTTCCCGGAGCCGGGCGTTCCCAATACAATACCTGCCCGGAAGGGATTTACAACATTAATCCAGCCGTTGTTCCATTTCTTTTTGTAGTAAAAACGGGTAGGAAGGTTCACTGAATATTCATTTTCAACCAGGCGTGTTTCCTGCATAAACGATTCGTTTTCGGTATTGAAAACATCATCCATCATATTGTTCTTCAAAAGACGGCTCATCCAAACACCACCAGCTAACAGGCAAAGATAACCGCCAGCCATTGTAAAAATGTAGAAAGTTGTTTTGGCAACTAACGGTATCGGCAAATCCAGCAACCACCAGTTGAAAAAGAAAAGGACAAAGCCAATAAATAGGAAACTGATTATCTTATTCCACGTGATTTTTTCCTGTTTGACTCCTTTCGTCCCGAGACAGGATAAAGCCAGAAACACCAATGCGAAAAGTTTTGTGTAAAGGATGTTGCCAAATAATTTTGCGGTGCGGTTGAAATTCAGAAGTATTTTATCAACTACACCAATATTGATGCCCCATTCGACCATCGCTTGGTAACAAAACCAATAGATGTTTATAACTACAAATAAAATACTCAAAGCCCGCATAAAGTCCATGACCTTTGCCAGTGCCCTTAAATCGTCTTCCTGTTGCATTGTACTTTCACTTTATAATATTTGAAGGGCGAAAGTATGGCGTGTTTTATATCAATGTTCCGATTCTAAACGAGTTGGTAATAAGTGGCACTTTAGTGGCAGCTTGTGGCTGAAAATGTGCTTTCTTATTTTATCTGGATAAAAGTGTAGTTTTGTTTCTTTTTTATCTGGATAAAAATGTATTTTTGTATACAACTTTAACAGAGAAATATGTATAGGGAGTCTATTATTAACTTAAAAAACTGGAAAGAAGACAAATTCCGTAAGCCACTAATTGTAAGAGGTGCCCGACAGGTAGGAAAAACATGGCTATTAAAGGAGTTCGGACGTACATCGTATGCAAAACTGGTCTATGTAAATTTTGAAGAGACACCTGCACTGCAAAATATTTTTGCGACAGACTTTGATATTGAGCGAATCATTACCATACTTCAAATTCAAGCCCAAACCACAA
>JBKEDN010000229.1:0-28061 GCA_047975435.1 Draconibacterium sp.
GAAGACAACTGGGAAGACCTGTATCCATCGATTTGCGAAGGCGACACTGTCAGCATAACCTGGACCGTGACCGATTTATGCGACACAACGACAGTGAGCGCGAGCTTTGGTGTAAGTGCGAGAGATACAATAGCGGTTTACTGCAATAATACAGTACTTGAATGTGAAGGTGCTGATATTCAGAGCACCTATGATGCCTGGGTAGCTGGCTTTACTTATGAAGGCGGTTGTGAGGGGCAGGTTCAAACAAATATTGCCGACGTACCTTTATTAGCAGGTATCGATCCTTCAACAGGAGGAACGCTTACCTTTAAATATTGGGCTTCTGATTATTGTACAAGTGATACGGTAACCTGCACATTTACTTTACCGCCTTGTGAAAAATGTGAAACTGCTTACGGTGTACGTAGCGACAGTGTTTGTTTCATGGAGAATACTACCGATTACACATTCAGTAACTGGGGATGGGCCAACTGGATTGTTCCTTCAGGTACTCCCGGAGAAGACTCCGTTTACACTTTGGCTTTATATGAGGGCAACTCAAGTTGTGAAATATTTATGCCACTAATTGGAGAGGCTGTTGTAACATACGCTGCAAATGGCGATATTATTGTAGAGTACACCACCTTTGATCCGTACTACATGAGTCAGATTCATGTAAACCTGAATTGCGAAGATTATCCGTTTGCAATTACCGGAAGCGGCTCTGCATCCGTATCTCCTGGACAGTATTCAGTAAATATTGTCGGACTAAATATGGTAACTCACTATATCGTTACAATTCCAAACGAACTGATTGATTTCAGTGGAGCTGGTATGTGGCTGATTGCGCACGCAGTTGATTGTCATATTCCGGGCACTACCACAACACCTACTGTTAACGGTAGTTATACTTACGATGGTGAGTTGATCAGCTGTAAGATCCCAAGTAAGAGTGCAGAAATTGCCACATCAACTGAACCCAAATTGGCTCCGAGCAGTTTGAAAGTTTACCCGAATCCGTTTACGGATAAGGTTACCTTCGAATTTGTATCAGGAGCAGATGCTTATGGAGTACTTGAAATTTACAACATCACAGGGCAACGCGTCGCCAGAATTCTGGATCGTTTGGTATTAAGCGGTGAAATGAACCGGATTGAGTACACCCCTGCAAGTGATGTTACCGGAGTTTACCTGTACAAATTAAATCTGGGTGGCAAAACTCAAATCGGAAAGATCATCTATAAAGAATGAGACATTTGTGTGTGACCCTTATTTTTTATCAGCATATTACTAAAGTGTTCTGCTTTAGGTTGAGGTAACACTCAATGGGGGATTAAAAAGAGGCTGGCTGTCGGGTCAGCCTCTTTCTTTTGTTACAAGAAAGGAATTCGATATCTTTATACAGCATTTTAAAAAATTACTAATGCAAACCAATAAACAACTCGATCTCGCTTTTAGCTTTATTCAGTTTACCGGGAAAAATGTTTTTCTAACCGGAAAAGCCGGAACCGGTAAAACCACTTTCCTGAAAAGCTTAAAGGAACGTTCACCAAAACGCATGATTGTAGTGGCGCCAACCGGCGTAGCAGCCATTAACGCTGGAGGCGTAACCATTCATTCTTTTTTTCAGTTGTCATTTGGGCCGCAGGTGGGCAACGAAAGCGAAAAGAACCGGCAAATGCGTTTCACCAAAAATAAGATCAGCATTATCCGTAGCCTCGATTTACTTGTGATCGACGAGATTAGTATGGTGCGTGCCGATGTTTTAGACGCCATCGACCGGGTGATGCGCCGTTTTAAAGACCGGCGAAAAGCTTTTGGCGGCGCACAACTGCTGATGATTGGCGATTTGCAACAGCTGGCGCCAATTGTAAAACGCGAAGAATGGGCTTTACTGAAAGGCGAGTACGAAACGGCCTATTTTTTCAGCAGTAAAGCTTTGCGCGAAACGCCTTATGTGAGTATCGAACTCACACAGGTTTTCCGGCAACAGGACGATAAGTTCATTTCAATATTAAATAAAGTACGCGACAATCTGCTGGATGAAGCCACACGAAACGAACTGAATGCGCGTTACAATCCCGGTTTTAATCCAAATGACGATGAAGGCTACATTACGCTCTGCACACACAATACTCAGGCACATCGCATAAACGATTCGAAATTGAAGGAGCTGAGCAGCAAAGCAAAAACTTTTAGTGCCCGTGTTGAGGGGAATTTCCCTGAATATGCCTTTCCAACTGATGCCGAGCTACACCTGAAAGTGGGAGCGCAGGTCATGTTTGTGAAAAACGATCCCGATCCGGCAAAACGGTTTTTTAATGGTAAAATTGGGCAGATCACCGCTTTTGACGGTTCAACTATTTTTGTGCAATGTCCGGACGACGAGGATGAAATTGAGGTGAGCAGCCTGCTGTGGGAAAACATAAAATATTCAATCGATAAAAATACTTCGGTGATTACCGAGGAGGTAGAGGGATCGTTTAGTCAGATTCCGCTGAAACTGGCCTGGGCAATTACTATTCATAAAAGTCAGGGGCTAACTTTTGAGCGGGCCATTATTGATGTGCAGGCTTCGTTCGCACATGGCCAGGTTTACGTGGCGCTTAGCCGGTGTAAAATGCTGGAAGGTATGGTACTGAAAACGCCCATTCAGCTTACCAGCATCATTACCGATGAAACGGTAGATGGATTTATTCAGAAAGTAGAAGAAAATCCGCCCGGAGAAAAAGAACTGAATGCTGCAAAACTTGCTTTTCAACACGAACTGCTAACGGGAATGTTTCGCTATCACCGCCTGGTGTATCTGGTCAATTCGATCGGTAAAATTATGGATGAAAATGCGGGTAGTTTTACCGGGGTTTTTGTTCAGCAGTACCGAAATATGAGAGATGGCCTGAAAAACGAACTGGCAGATGTTGGTGAAAAGTTTCAGCAACAAATTCAGCGCTATCTGAAACAGGAACCTGATGTGGATAAAAATGAGGAACTACAGCAGCGCTTAAAAAAGGCGGCGAATTATTTCTGTGATAAAACAACTGTTATTTTACTCGATGCGCTGGAACAAGCCGATTGGGAGATTGATAACAGGGCGGTGAAAAAACAGATTCATCAGCGCCTGAACGACATAGCGGAGGAGGCCAAAGTAAAAAAGGCAGCTTTTGAAATCTGCCGCCATAAGTTTTCGGTGAAAGAAATTATGGATGCCCGCGCAAAAGCAGTGGTTGACACCGGGAGTACAAGCCCCAAAAAGAAAAAAGCACGCGAGTTGGAACATAATGCAATTATTCCGCATCCTGAGTTGTATGATTTGCTTCGCGCATGGAGATTTGAGAAGTCGCAGGAACTTGATCAGCCGGCATTTTTTATTTTTTCGCAGAAATCGCTGGTCGAACTGGTTACTTATTTGCCACTAAGTACAGCCGATCTGAAACTGATAAATGGACTGGGTAAGCGTAAAATCGATCAGTTTGGTGCTGATATTATTGAATTGATCCATGAATTTTGTGAAGCGAATGCGATCAACCGGGGCGAGATTCCGTTAAAGGAGAATCCCAAAACGGAAAAGAAACCAAAGGTGGATACCAAAAAGCTGAGTCTGGAAATGTTTCAGTCGGGAAAGTCGGTTGCAGCGATTGCAAAGGAACGCGGTTTAGTGGAAACAACCATCAGCAGTCATTTGGCGCATTTTGTAAAAACGGGAGAAATCGATGTCTTTCAGTTTCTTACCAAAGAAAAACTCGAAAAAATTCTGGAATATTTCAGAAATACGCCGGATAAAAACCTGTCGCCTGCCCGCGAAGCTTTGGGAGAAGACTTCAGTTACGCCGATTTAAGGATGGGGCTGAGCTACCTGGAGTCATTGAAAGTTTAAACACGAAGACACGAAGTAATATCCTTTGTGGCCTTGTGTTTAATAATCCATTAATATTTCTGAATCAGAAAAATTCCGCCGACAAGTAAAGCGATTCCGGCAATACGTCCGGCAGAAATCTGGTGAACCGCTAACCCGAAAAAACCAAAGTGATCGATAATCGAAGCCGCAATCAACTGTCCGGCTATGGAAGCCGCCAAAACCGTACTCACTCCAATTTTCGGAATAAAAAAGATCACCGACGAAACAAAAATAGCACCAAGCATTCCTCCTGCAAACACGTGCCACGGAGCTGTTTTTACATGGCCCCAATCGGGAATTTGTGTTCTGAAAATGACATTCAGCGCCAGCAGACAAATAAATCCTACCGTGAAATTAACCAATGCCCCCTGCATCGGATGTTTTAAAAAAGTGGTGAGCTGCGTGTTGATGCTTCCCTGAATGGCAAGCAAAAAACCAATGATTAAAACAAATACGGTGTAAAATGCTTTCATGACTTATTTTGTTTGACTGCAAGTATAAACAATTCACCTCGGCCGAGTGTTTGTTTGCAGCAAAATAATATCATTTGTTAAAAGGAAATGGCAAAATCATTTTGATGGAAAACTTACCGGACGGATGATTATCTTTGCCGCCTCAAATTCAGAGAATAATTATGATTTCAGTTGACGGATTGGCGGTTACATTTAGCGGAACGACTTTGTTTAAAGACATCAATTTTGTGGTGAACGAGAAAGATCGCATTGCACTGATGGGGAAAAACGGGGCAGGAAAATCAACACTGCTAAAGATTTTGGCGGGTGTTCAGACTCCTTCTGCCGGAAAGGTTTCGGCGCCCAAAGATGCTGTAATCGCTTATCTTCCACAACATTTGCTGGTGGATAACAGCCGCACTTTATTCAACGAGGCTTCTCAGGCTTTTGCCGATGTGCTGGAGATGCAACATAAGCTCGAAGAACTCAACCATGAACTTACCGTTAGAACCGATTACGAATCGGATGAATACAGCAGGATTATTGAAGAAGTTTCTGATTTAAGCGAGAAATTATACAGTCAGGGCGAGATAAATTTCGATGCGGAAGTTGAGAAGATTTTACTGGGATTGGGATTTTTACGCGAAGACTTTCAACGGCCGACTTCCGATTTTAGCGGAGGCTGGCGGATGCGGATCGAACTCGCCAAAATTCTGCTGAAAAAGCCCGACCTTATTTTGCTCGATGAGCCAACCAACCACCTCGATATTGAATCGGTGCAGTGGCTCGAAGAATTTCTGATCAGCGAAGCCAGAGCGGTGATTGTTATTTCGCACGACCGGGCCTTTGTCGATAACATTACCACCCGAACCATCGAAGTCACCATGGGGCGTATTTACGATTACAGGGTGAACTACTCAAAATACCTGGAACTTCGTAAGGAACGTCGCGAGCAGCAGCAGAAAGCTTACGACGAACAGCAAAAAATGATTGCGGAAACCGAGCAGTTTATCGAGCGTTTTAAGGGAACCTACTCAAAAACACTTCAGGTGCAATCGCGGGTAAAAATGCTCGAAAAGCTGGAACTGGTGGAAGTAGATGAGATGGACACCTCGCACCTGAAACTTCGTTTTCCTCCATCGCCGCGTTCGGGGAATTTCCCTGTAATTGCCGATCAGGTGGAAAAATCGTACGGCGATCATTTGGTTTTCTCTGGGGCAACGTTTACGATTCATCGTGGCGATAAAGTGGCGTTTGTTGGGAAGAACGGCGAAGGAAAAACCACGCTGGTAAAAGCGATTATGGGGGAGTTGGAATACGGTGGAACATTAAGCCTCGGTCATAATTCAATGATCGGCTATTTCTCGCAAAATGAAGCTTCGTTGCTGGATGAAAAGCTGACGGTTTTTCAAACCATCGACGATGTGGCAAAAGGCGACATTCGTACAAAAATCAAGGATATTCTGGGGGCTTTTATGTTTGGTGGCGACAGCTGGGATAAAATGGTGAGTGTATTATCTGGCGGAGAACGAACCCGCCTCGCAATGATCAAATTGCTGCTGGAGCCGGTGAACCTGCTGATTCTCGACGAGCCAACCAATCACCTGGATATTCGCACCAAAGACATCCTGAAACAGGCCTTGATGGAATTCGACGGTACTTTGATCCTCGTGTCGCACGACCGTGATTTCCTCGACGGGCTGGTGCATAAAATCTATGAATTTGGAAATAAGCGCGTAAAAGAGCATGAGGAAAGCATCCGCGAGTTTCTGGAGCGCAAAAAGATGGAGCACCTGCGCGAGTTGGAGGCAAAACGTTAGGCGGTTGTTTTAAACACGAAGACACGAAGGGAAAGATCCGCTTAGTGTCTTTGTGCCTTTGTGTTCAGATTTTATAACTTAAATCTCCGGCGCGTTCGCCAGTAAATATTCTTCTGCTTTTACGTTCCACAAACCTTTGGTTTCGGCTACCAGATTTGCCAGTTCTGCATAAAACGGATCGTTTTTACCCAACTCCTCAAAATCAGAAATGGCAACCAGCGGCAGGTTTTTGTGCGTGTAAATAAGTTTTTTCCCACCGGGGATATTTGGCAGGTTCAGTGTGGTTTCAGCCACCGCATTTAATCCGCCAATATGCGTGATCAATCCTGCCGGATCGAGTCCTTTGCTCATCACATCGAGCGCTTCCACCATGTCGTCGTTGTTACCGCCCGAAGTCCCGACAATGTGTGTGTAAGCATAGTGAACGTTGTAGAAATTCAGCTTAGCTGCGAATTCAGTATTCGAAGGTCCTGCAAAAAAGTTCAGACAACCGTCATGTGCCAGGATCGCGTCGCCTTGTTCAACAACCGGAGCAACAGGGGCAAAAACAAATACATCGTTGTATCCTTCTCCGCCTGATGCTTCTTTCAGCGCTGCCACCGGATCTTCCACATTTCCTGTATTCAGGTAAACCAGTTCGATGCCTTTTGCTTTGGCCCACTCCACCGGAAAAATTTCAGCTGCACGATCTAAACGGTCCTGAGCAATATCTGTCACCACCATCAGCGATGGTTTGCGGTCTTCGCGGCTAATCACATAATTGATGGCTGCCAGTCCCATCGGACCAACACCTGCAAGGATGGCCATTTTACCACCGTCAACAATTTCCATTTCGTGAACATACGATCCCGGTGTAGTGTGGTAGTTGGCATGCATTGCACCGATTACACAACTCAGTGGCTCGGAAAGCGATGCCGGGTAAAAGCCGGGACCGTCGTAGGCCAGCAAACAATCCTGTTCCAGCACATCTTTGGGGATGATTACATAAGTGGCATCACCGCCAATGTATTTATAAGAATAACCGGGCGCGCTTAAAATTCCCACCGGGCCATTTTCGTAATAAATGGCCGGCTGGATCGAATATTTCTGACCCGGCTTGAATTTGTCCTGCCATTTGGCACCCACTTCAACAATCTCGCCTGCAAACTCGTGGCCGATTACAATCGGTTCTTCAGCAACATTATTTGGAACCCGTTTGTGGTCGGTTCCCTGCGTGGCGGCTTTGTAGCTCGACATACAAATGCTGTCGCTTACTACTTTTGCCAATATTTCGTCATCTTTGATTTGTGGAAGTTCAAACTCTTCCAGTCGCAAATCTTTTTTGCCGTATAATCGAACTGCTTTTGTTTTCATATCTGTTTTTAATTTTTGTTATTTGCTAAAATTCCATTTTCGATATTTCATAAATATTGCAGTTGCTTAGTTAAAAAATATCAGAACTATTACCACGAAGAACACCAAGTCTCAAAGTTTTTAAGACTTTCGATTAAATTCTCTTCGTGTCTTCGTGACTTTGTGGGTTCAATTTAATAATTACTGCTTCTTTTTATAAACTCCAGTAATTCGTTTGTTGTCGCGATAAAATCAGAACAACCGGCTTCTTTCATCAGTTCAGTCTCTCCATAACCCCAGGTTACGCCAAGTGTTCGCATCCCGGCTGCTTTACCTGTTTTAATGTCGATATAAGAATCTCCGACAAACAAAACCTCCTGATTTTCGACTTCAAATTTTTCCGCAATCAGCCTGGCTGCAAAGGGATCCGGTTTTTTGGGGATATTATCCTGTTGGCCGAATACCAAATCAGGCAGAAAATCTTGCATGTAATTTTCTACGATCGGAACAGTCTGGCTGTGTGGTTTATTCGTATTTACTGCGAACGGAATTTTATGTTGTTTCAGGAAAGCAAGCACTTCATCAATTCCTTCGTACAAATGGCTTTTCACCATCAAATGTGCGAGGTAGTAATCTTTGTATTCCTGAACGAAATAATCCAGTTTTTCCGGATCACTTTTTATGTGATCGGGGAGTGCCCTTTCCACCAGTTTGGCTGCGCCGTTTCCAATCCACAAAACATACGATTCCGTATCATGCGTTGGCAGATTGTTTTTCGCCAAAACATGATTACAGGCATCTGCAATATCGACAATCGAATGGAGCAACGTGCCGTCTAAATCGAATATGATTGCTTTTATCGTCATCTGTTAGTTCAGCATAATTTGTCCGCCACTTACCGGAATGGCCTGCCCGGTTTCATTTTCCTGGTCGATGGCATAAAAAACAGCTTTTGCCACGTCAACCGGAGAGCAACCTTTCCCGAGCGGAACCTGTGCCAGGTAAAACGCTTTTACATCGTCAACTGTTTTTGCGCCCGGAACTTTTCCTGCATTCAGGTATTGTACAAATAATCCATTTTCAGGATCACTCCACAGCGGGCCTTCATAAAAATTACCCGGACAAATGGAATTCACCTTAATTCTGTCGGGTGCTAACTCCAGAGCAAATGACTGAGTTAAACCAATTCCGCCAAATTTTCCACCGGCATAAGCAAAGTTTTTCTTGCTTCCGGCCAGACCTGATTTTGAGTTGATCTGAATCACGTCGGCATAAAACGATGCGTTGTATTTATTCTGCAATTTCATGATTGGCGTAGCCGCTTTTGTGCAATAGAAATAAGCGTTGTAATTGATTTTTGTAACCAGATCGAAATTCTCCGGAGTCATTTCTTCCAAACCTCCGGCACGCAAAATACCGGCATTGCTGACAAATACATCCAGCCCTCCAAATTCGCAAACGGTTTGGTGCATCAGATTTTTTAGCGAACCCTGGTCAGCAACATTTGCTTTTACAAACACGGCGCGGCTACTGTTTTTTATTGCATTGAACGATTCTGCAGTGGCTTTACCAACGGCTTCGTTCAGGTCGGCAACCACGATATTCGAACCGTTTTCTTTCATCACTCGTGCAATGCCTTCGCCAAATCCCTGAGCGGCACCAGTAACAATCGAAATTTTGTTTTCAACACGCCCGGCAGAAGCTCCCGCAGAAACTTTACGGCGGTAATTCTCAACTTCCCAGGTATCGATAAAGTTGATCTGTTCCGGTGTCATAAAATGCTGACCGCCGAATGATTCCGACAACCATGAAATTTTCATGGCATCTTCGAAAACCTCTTTTATGATGTTTGATTGCGCTGCATTGTCGCCAATCGAAAGCATCCCGATGCCTTTTATAAATACAACTTTGGGTGCAAATCCATAGTCGGCAACAAAAGCCTCATATTTTGTTTTAAAAGATTCGATCGTTGCTTCCGGAGAAGCAACTTCATCGATATAAATGTATTTCGATTTGCAGTAAACAATCAGGTCGGGTGTAAACGGGTAATTCACTTTCTCAAAAGCTTCAGCGCTTGAATTGAATTTATCGACCAATACCGAGTTGGTTACTTTTATGGTTTTTAGACCTTCCTGCGAAACAATTGCACGAATGGCCGGAACCACTTCAGTAACATGTTCAGCAACAGGAAGTATTTCTTCGTCAACCGGGGTTATGACTGCTTTTTCAATGTTTGCAATCACTTCGTCGTAAATGTCGATTACTTCCTGAGTGGTGTCGGCGCTTACAAAAATACCGTGGTTTTGGAGTAAAATAACTTTTGGATCGTATCCTTTTTCAGCCCTGAACGCAACGATTTTTGCTTCAACAGCTTTAAACAAAATGTAGCCCGGATCGATGTAAGGAATGTAAATGGTTTCGTCGCCAAAAACAGGTTTTACCAACTTTTCTGCTTTGTTGCTGCACATGATTCCGTTTACTGCCGTCGGGTGCAGGTGAATCACAAATTTATAATTGATGGCGTTGTGAAACGATGTTTCCACGGATGGACGTTTGCCTAAGGTAATGGTGGCATCGGCCAGGTCATCTTTAATCTGGTTTTCGCGTTCGAATGAATCCGGGCTGTATTCGTTTACCGAGATTTTATCCAGCTTTTTGCGATCCATCACCGCAAAACCCTCTTCGCCAATGGTTGACAAGGCAAAGCCGCTTGCTTTTATCCAAAGTTTCTCATCGGTTTTGTACGAAGTGTTTCCACCGCCGGCAATCACCATTGCTTTATTTGACCCATAGAATTGAGAGATTTCTACTAAGTTTTTTATTCCTTGGTTCATGGTTGTTTATGTTTTGCACCGTCCTTCAGGGCGGTGATAACTGTTAATTATTGTTAGTCGGATTTGCAGCAAATTTTGTACTTTGAATAATACAAAATTTGCTGCAAATCCTTTTGTGTAATTATTTCATTTTGATCACCGCCCTAAAGGACGGTGCAATTTAAAGAGCCAGAAATTTTGCAATTACAGCTTTACCCAGCTCAACAAAAGCTGCTTTTTCTTCTGTTTTAGCGATGCCGTTTTTTATGTATCCTTCTTCTGCTTTTGCCATTAGATACTGATGCGCTGCTACAACAGCCGTTCCTTCGTAATTAATCAGTTTCAGTTCGTCATCCAAATCAACACCGCCACCGGCACTAAGTTTCATGGGGTCGAGTTTGGGCGTGTTGTGCTCGCTCCCAAAAGTGATTACAAAACCATTGTCGTTGAAAAACTTCACAAAATCTTTCAGAATGCTGAACTTATTTCTGCCAGGAATCAGCTCAATGCTAAATACATTTTTGCTTTTTAGTTCAGTCAGTAGTTTTTCCTTATCGCCTTCATAATCGGTGTAATTTTCATTGCCAAAGTCTAAAAGAACCGGGTAACATGGAATTCCGCCCGCGTCGATAATGATCTCCTGTACTTCTTCCAACGACAGAAATGCTTTCGGGTCTTCCGGGACAAAAGCCGCCCCGCCCGATTTTAACAGGTTGCCGCGTATTTCGTTTTCCAAGCCGGCCACATCGTCGATGGCCGATTTAACAGTTTTTCCCTGGAAAATGGCATTGAAAAGTGCTGCCCTGCCCAAATCGGTTGATTCTTTTTCGAAAACGGCAATTCGGATAGCTTGTGCAATGTGGCGTTCGCGAAACAGGTTTTTTGCCAGACGACGCTGTAGTTCAGTAGCATCGAATTGAATGTCGATATTGTTCTCAGCAAAAAAGGCATTGAGTTTTTCCACCATCTGGTAAGTTTGGCGGTTGCTTTCTTCCTGCAGGTCGTTTATTTTTTTCGCCGAAGCTTCGCTCATTTTTGCAGGCTGGCAAAGTCCTTTCCCGCTAAAATAAGTACGCCCCGGGTTACTGGGGTCGTTTACCCGGATACCGGCTTCCTGCAAATCTTTCTGCAGCGCCATAAATTCGATATTGAAGAGCGGAAAAATTTTGTGTTTTTCTGCCATCTCAGCAAATTCATTGTAGCCGTCGGTGGTATAAAAATCGTTGATTCCGAGTACCGAAACGCCTTCCGATTTTGCCAGTTCAAAAGGTTGTTCAACCGCCGAAAACGCGCTAAACGAATGCGGCGTGTGAATGTGTCCGTTAATATCGGGAACAGCTGTTTTTGGCTGCTCGCTGTACCATTTTAATAATTCTTCCGGCGTGGGGAAGTTGCTGAATATACTTTTTGAGTCTGTCATATACTTTTTTCTGAATGTACATACAAAGAAACAATTCTGCCGTTTTTTAGGTGTCCTTTAGTATCCTGTTTTACGTTAACCGGATTTGTTTGAATTGAATCAAACATTCAATCCGTTTTTCTGTTGTTCAATTCAAATAAAAACTCAAATCATGGGTAAAATAATTTTAATGACAGCATCCGTTTTACTGGCAATGGCTGTTGCAGCTGGTGCTTTTGGTGCACATGCCTTAAAAACGCATCTTTCTTCCGAAATGTTACAAACCTGGAAAACAGCCGTTGATTATCATTTTTATCATGCACTTGGCTTGTTATTGATTGGCGTACTGGCACTTGTTCTGCCTGATGTGAATTTTAAATGGCCGGGCATTTTATTGTTTGCCGGTATCCTGTTGTTCTCAGGTAGTTTGTATGCCATGGCTTTGAGTGGAATGAAAGTATTGGGGGCAATTACTCCAATTGGTGGCCTGAGTTTTATAGCCGGCTGGATTTTGCTGTTTTGGATGGTTTGGAAGAAGATTCCCGCTTTATAACATTGTTAATGTTTAGTAAATGAAATGTTAGAGTTTCTAAAAGCCCGGATCAGTTGTATCAATAAAGATATTTTTCATTACTATTGCGTGAAAATGACCGGATATATTATTGTATGAAAGGATTTTTTCTATTTCTGACACTTCTGTTAGTTGTTGTTTTTCAGGGTAAAGCACAATATATAAATACCGACGAACTGGTAATTGTACCCGGACATGAATCTCCGGTTTCGTTAGCCGAGTACAGTGTGATTAAGGCACAAGAGGCCGAAGAACATCAAAGCTTTCTGGCAGGTTTTATTATTCCCGGAAACGGTGGGAGAGTGATCAGTGATTTTGGGCCACGATCGGGGCGAATGCACTACGGGACCGATATAAAAATGGCAAAAGGTGATACTGTTTATGCTGTTAACGACGGAAGTATTACGCGCTCGGGATGGGGAACCGGTTTTGGAAATATTATCATTATTCAACACGCAAATAACCTTGAAACCTATTATGCGCATCTTTCAAAATTTTTAAAGAAAGCCGGTGAGTGGGTGAATAAAGGTGAAGCAATTGGATTAGCAGGCAGTACCGGAAGGGCACGTGGCCCACACCTGCATTTTGAAATGCACGAAGATGGCCGGGCATTTGACCCGGAGCTGGTATTTGATTTTAATGAGCAACAGATTCGCGACGAGGCCAGAGGTTTTGAAACACTGGTAGCTTTACACCGTACCTTAAAACCCAAAGGTTATTCGAATAATGTTGCCATCCCCGAATATTACAAAGTACGCTCGGGTGATTCGCTTTGGGTGATCTCACGTAAATTCAAAACTCCGATAAAAGAACTTTGCCAGCTAAATAATATCACTGAAAATTCGGTATTGCAAATCGGACAACCACTGCGGATGTATTAACCTGAATGGTTTGGAGATTGGACTCAGGTTATTAAATAAGCTTTGTACCTTTTTGTAGATACTCTTTTTATTCAAACACCGATTAACCCAGAATAAGACTTTTTAATATTTTTTTCTGCCTTTCTCACGAATTAAAATTATTTTTGACAATTACAGGTTCAACATAATTAACGTAACGATTTGTCCCGTGAGTAACCACAGAAAACATAAACACCTTACCAAAAGCGAACAGAAATCAATTGACAGGAAGGAACTATTCAGGCATTTGCTGCCATTGATAAAATCGTTTGGTGTTTGGATTGTTCTGGTTGCAATTATGGCAACGGATTATGCATCGGTTCGTTGGCTTTCCGAGTTTTTTGTTCAATTTACAACTCAATTAACCATTTTGTTAAGTAAAGTGCTTTTTGTACCGGTAAAGGAAATGGGAGTTGGCGCCAATGCGGTTTTATCCTCAAGCTCGGGTATGCTTTTAATTGCTGGTTATCCGTTGGAAGTAGGGATTGAATGTACCGCCTATCATGCTTATTTTGCACTTATCGCCCTGGTTTTGTTTTCGGCATGGAAACTTAAAGATAAGCTATTGTATGGAGTTGTTATTTTGATTGTTTTGGCAATACTAAACAGTCTTCGCATTGTTTTTCTTGGCGTGATTGGAGATAAGTTTCCGGCATTGTTACATGTTATGCACGACTATATCTGGAACATTTTACTCGTGATAATTTTGTGGGGCTTGTGGGAATTTTCAAATAAAAAACTTACTAAAACCAAATGAAACGAACATGAACTTATTTAATCATAACTACACAAACAAGTATGATTAAAAAAGTTTATGTGAGAGCGGAGCGGTTCCATCCGTTCTCAAATTTTAAAGTAGATTTTGGAAAACTTGAAAATTTTAAACGAATGAAACGATATCTAAGAAATACGGTCTTTTTTGTTGCAAGTATCTTGTTTTATCTTTTGTGGAACGGTGGAGGCGAAACGGTTTATGCTAAATTGCTGGCAGGAGGAATTGAACAATTTGCACCAAAATTTTCTTCCGTCGAAAAGGCATATGTAGAACATGAGAAAGATGGGAAAGCGATTTTATGTATTCAGTATCCCGGCCGGACTACACAGGTGGGGCTGGAACATTGTTTACCGATTGTAATACTGTTTGCCTGGCAACTTTCACTTTTTTTTGATTCAAGGATCAGGCGAAAACGTGCATTAAAGTTTTTTGCTATCAATTTTTTGGTGGTATTTATTCTGCAATTTTTGTTTCCCCTGTTGCTTAATCTCGGAGAGTCGAAAATAAAAACGGCTGTTCTTTTTATGGGATTTCAGATATTTGGGTTTATTATCTTCTTTCTTATCCTGAAAGATTCAATCCTGATCAGATTGCAGGCAGAACGGCAAAAACGTGAGTTAGCGGGAAATTAAGAATTTGTATTTAACCTCTCTGTGAGGGTAGTAACTAAAAATGAGGCTGTTTTAAAAGTCTGAAATAACGTCATTTTGAATTTATTTCAAAATCCTTACTAATATCGTGTCAACTTTAAATTGACGTACCGTCATTCCGAATTTATTTCGGAATGTGCATTTTGAGCAAAGATGCTGAAATGAATTCAGCATGACGTCGTGATAAAACACGTTTGACACGACACTAATTTATACATCTATTTAATGATCCTGAAACAAGTTCAGGATGACGAATAAGTACTTTTGGGACAGCCTCATTTTATTATTCCGGGTGAATTTCCGGGATAGCGTTATGTTTTATGCGTGAGCTTTTTTAAAGATTGACTTTCTAAACCTAAAAACGGTTGATGCCACAATCAGGAAAAAGACCAGGTAAATTGCCCAACTCGAAACAGGTACTACAACGGGAGCATTTCCAAAAGCAATGTTGTCGGCTCCTTCTGCTCCACTGGCAGCATCGTGAATAATAATTTGGCCAATTGAAGTATCGGATGTAACACCCCAGAATACACCTGCCGGGCTACATGCAGCACTGGTTGAAGCCAGCAGGTTAGAGTTGGCATCGTATATTTCTATGTTAGCTGACGAGCCGCCAAAAATATTTACAACGTCCA
Source organism: Draconibacterium sp. (assembly GCA_047975435.1). GTDB lineage: Bacteria > Bacteroidota > Bacteroidia > Bacteroidales > Prolixibacteraceae > Draconibacterium. Next base: position 15,224 of record JBKEDN010000229.1, read on the forward strand.
TGCCAACAGCCTCTACTGCCTGATTAAAATTCATAACGTATTTTGCACCAAAGACATTTGCCAGTGGAACTTTGCTTGAAACCCCCGCATAGTTGGCTCCGATTAAAACTATTGCGGTTGGATAACTGGGATTTGATGTGGTAAATTCAATTCCCGGCAATATATCTCCCAGGGAAAAAGCGCTGTTGTTTGTACTTGCATTTAAGGGTGCTGCAAAACTTATAATACTATTGTCTGACACGTTCCCATTTTCAAATCCTTCCACCGGAAGCCCCGGAAAATCATTGTCGAAAGTTGCCCGGCTGTTATAGTAGGTAATGCCCGCCGCCGTTGAAGCACTGGCCGATTTTAAATTTTGCGGACTCGGTGTATTCACTCTTTCCAGGGAGCCGCCGGATGCAGCAAGTTCTGTTAACGATTTTGGCGCGTTGGTTTGTGCGGTGGCAAATACAGCAATCAAACTTAGTAGAATTGTAAAGATCTTTTTCATAATTATCTGATGTTAAGTAGTTTTTCTCAATAGAAGATATAACGATTAATTTGTCTTTAAGTTTAGTTTTACCGTTCTTTTATAAAGGTCAATTAAGAACTATGCCCCGAATTGCGCTTGATTTCAGGCTTTACATATACGAAATAATATCAGAGAAAGTGTGACATGAATTAATGGCAGGGGTGTATGCTGGTAATACACTCAAAAATATTTCTGGAAGTTTACTTTTTCCTAAACCTTCAAAAACCGGCGGATATCTTTTAGTTCGCCGGCCAGAACAAGAATGTCGTTTTCCAGTAGGGTAATTTCCTTCGCATCCTGCGAACCCGTTAAGCGGGACGCGGAAAAAGTGGTTTTTTCATTTCTTTTTATTGCCACTATTTCAAGTCGTGTTTCTTCTTTAAAGGCTTGTGGCAACACCGTTTCATCGATATAGTCTTTTGGAGTTTTCAGGTCAATAAGTTTTAAAGTATCCGAAATGCTAAAAAGGTTTTCTACCCCGGGCAAGGATAATTTGTGCGCCAGTATTTTTGCCCATTCGTATTCAGGATTAACCGTTTTTGTAATGCCTATGGAATGAAGCACTTCGAGGTGGATGGCCGAGCTCTCGCGACAATATACCTGTTTTACCCCGAATTTTTTGAGCAAGGCAGCAATCATTACCGAAACGCCAAAATCGCTGCCAATACACACTACAAATGCATCGGCCTCTTTTAACGGCAACATTTTCAGCGCGTGCGGGTCGCTGGCATCCAAACAAATGGTATTTGTAATCGAGTCTTTGAAAAACTCTACTTTATCGCTGTTCTTGTCAACCCCCAAAACATCGTGCCCCATGCCGGTAAGTATTTTTGCCAGTGAAGCCCCAAAATTGCTGAGTCCGATTGTTACAATATTCATATTTGTTGATGTTAGGTAATTACTATATTTTCTTTAGGATAACGATACAGTGATGAACCTTCTGCTCTGTTTCGTGCCAGCGAAAGCAGCAAAGTCATCATTCCCATTCGTCCGATAAACATTAATAAAATAATGATCCATTTTGAGCCACCCGAAAGCAGGGGAGTTAAATTTAGCGAAAGCCCAACCGTGCCGAAAGCCGAAAAACATTCAAAAACAATTCGTCCGAGCCCAAATCTCCCGTCGATCATAAAAACAGCAAAAGAAGCAGTTCCAATAATCAATATCGAAAGGGTCATAATGGCAAAAGCCTTGTTTACCGAATATTCGTGGATTTCGCGGCGCATGGTTTCAATGTGGTTTTTGTTGCGGTTAATCCTGAAAATGTTGAGCAGGGCAATCGCAAAAGTGCTGGTTTTGATCCCACCACCGGTTGATGCCGGCGAGGCTCCAATCCACATCAAAAAAATCAAAAGGATAATGGCCGGTTTCGACAGTGCATCCATGCTGAAAGTGTTAAACCCGGCGGTGCGTGGCGTTACACTCAAAAAAAATGAAGTGCTTAATTTTCCTGCAATACTCATGTCTTTGTGGGTAAAATCCTGTTCCAGAAAGAAGAACATAAGCATTCCGAATGCCAGTAATGAGACGGTGCTTATAACTACAATTTTGGTGTTGAACGTAATCATACCCACCCGGTGAATAAAGGGTTTGCGGCGTATAAAATGATTAAAAACCGAAGTGATCTGTATTTTCAGGTAATTGTAAATATTCAGGAAAACGGGAAATCCGAGGCCGCCCAAAATAACCAGTCCGCCAATTGAATACTGAAAAGTGTAATTGGTGCGGACACTTGTGTCGAAAAGATTTTGGCTAAGGGTTGAAAAACCAGCATTACAAAAGGCAGAGATAGCATGAAAAACCGAAAAGCGTATGTCGCTACCAACGGTTTCCAGACCTTCTTTGTGAATGGTAAGATAGATCAGAAATGCACCAATAATTTCAATGGTAAAGGTGATTAATATAATTTTTACCAACGTTTTCAGAATACCGGAGAAACTGTCGGTACTCAGGTAGTCACGCAGCATTATTTGTTCGCGAAACGAAGAAGTTTCTTTGAAAAATACCCCAAAAAAACTGGTGATGGTCATTACTCCGATTCCGCCAACTTGAATCAAGCCGAGAATAATTATTTTTCCGAGGGAGGTAAAACGGCTGGCAGTGTCAACAACCGTTAGCCCGGTAACACAAACGGCACTGGTTGAGGTAAATATGGCATCGATAAAAGAAATGGGTTTTGTGGTTGCTTGCGGCAGCAACAATAGCAGGGTTCCGATAAAAACGATGAGGGCAAAACTAACGATAAACAATTGTGCAGGGTTAAACAGGCGGATGAGTTTGTCGAGTTTAAACCTTGAAAGCTCAACTACAAAAAGAAAGAAACTAAAGAAATGAAATATGGTAAAATGAAATAAAACAATTTCGCTGAAAATTCCCCGGCTGATTTGTTCCCTTCTGAAAAACAGCCAAAAAAAAAGTATCCCTACCAATAAGTTGGCAAAAAAGATTTTTCGGTTGCCCTTGTGTAAGGCAAAAATAGTCGCCCGTAAAAGATAGAGGATGCAGGTTGCCGGAAAGAGTACCAGGAAAAACGGGTTGTAAATCAGTTCGTCGTGGTTTTCATGAACCGAAAATCCAATGTCGTAAAGCGAAAGAAGAAACAGTGCAAGGGTTAAAAGAAAAAAGACTTTATTGGTTAACTCCAGAAAACGGTTTTCGTTTCTGGGATTAAAAATGGTATTGATAACAGTAAAAAGTCTCATTCGAATTTATTCACCTGCTCAAATTTAAAAGAAAAATTGGCAAAAGCTTAAAAAGAGTGAAGGGAGTAGTGAGTATAAAAAATCCGGCCTCGCTACGAAACCGGATTTTCAGGGATCGGAAGTTTTTAACTTCCGGAGGAAACTGCGCTTACAAAACGCAGAGCCCGGTATTAAATACCTCTGGCATTCCTGTCCAATTGTTCTGCCTCGGTAAAATCATTTTCACACACATGTCCTTTTAAAGGAACAATCCGTTCGTGGATGGCATCGATAATCCATTCAGGCTGCGGGAAGAAATAATCTTCGAGCTCGTGTGCCGGAGTAATCCAGTTGCGCGAACCTACAACCACCGGCGGCGCATCGAGGTAATCGAAAGTCAGTTCGGTGATGTTTGAAGCCAAATCGCGCAGGAAAGAACCGCGTGCCGAAGCATCACCCGAAATCACAATCCGGCCGGTTTTTTTCACCGATTCGATTACGGCTTCGTAGTTAAACGGTACCAGCGAACGTGCATCAATCACTTCTGCCGACACCCCGTATTTTTCTTCCAGTGTTTTTGCAGCATCCAAAGCACGGTACAAAGTAGCACCGATGGTCAGAATGGTTAGGTCGCTTCCTTCTTTCTTAATATCCGGTTCGCCCATCGGAAGTTCGTAGTATTCTGCCGGAACACCTTCTTTGTGGAACTGCTCGCCAATATCATACAAACGTTGACTTTCAAAGAAAATAACCGGGTCGGTTCCCTGCAGGGCTGTGTTCATCAAGCCTTTGGCGTCGTAGGGAGTTACCGGGAAAACCACTTTTAGTCCCGGGATATGAGCAGCCAGAGCTGTCCAGTCCTGCGAGTGTTGCGCTCCGTATTTTGAACCTACAGAAACACGGATCACCACCGGCATTTTTAGTACGTTACCACTCATGGCCTGCCATTTTGGAAGCTGGTTGAAAACTTCGTCGCCGGCGCGGCCCAGGAAGTCGCAATACATGATCTCCGGAATAACGCGGCCACCGCACATCGCATAGCCAATTGCAGTTCCAACAATCGATGCTTCCGAAATAGGCGAGTTAAATAATCGGTGGTAAGGAAGTGCCTCGGTTAATCCGCGGTATACGGCAAATGCGCCACCCCAGTCGCGGTTTTCTTCTCCATAGGCAATCAGGGTTGGGTCTTTGTAGAAACGGTCAAAAATGGCTTCAAAGATACCATCGCGTAATCCGTAGGTTTTAATTTTTGAATGCGCTTTTCCGTTGGCGTCAAACATAAAGCGTTCTTTTTTTGCCAGTTGCTGAACACGAGGGTTTTCTTCCATCGGGTGGTTCACTTCCACGGGGCGGTCTTCCATTTTGTCCACCGACTGATTGCTGAACATCATTTCTCCGATCAGATTCGGATGCTTTTTCATGTTCATGATTGGCGAAACTTCATCATCGATCGCCAGTTTCAGCGCGTAAGTGATCAGTTCGGTTGTCGCAGTCTTGATCGCTTCCAGTTGTTCTTCGGTGGCAACGCCGGCTTTTACCAGTTCTTTTCCGAACCAGATGATCGAATCCTGAGCTTCCCATGCTTCCACTTCCTCTTTTGATCTGTACGATGAGGCGTCAGAAGGCGAGTGGCCGCTGTAACGGTAAGTCAGCACGTCGAGCAGTACCGGACCGCGTTTTTCTTCCAGAATTTTCTTTTTCCGTTTGTAAGCGTCGATCACTGCCAGCGGGTTGTAACCATCCACACGTTCGGCATGCATCTGGTCGTCGTTCAATCCGGCGCCAATGCGGGCTGCAATGTTATATCCCATGGTTTCGCCACAGGTTTGTCCACCCATCCCGTATTGGTTGTTCATAATGTTAATGATTAGCGGTAGTCCGCCTTTCATGTCGCCTTCCCACAGTTCATTAAACTGGTCCATGGTGGCAAAAGTCAGGCCTTCCCATACAGGGCCGCAAGCCATTGATGCATCACCAATGTTAGCCACCACGATACCCGGTTTGCGGTTTACTTTTTTGTAAAGCGCTGCACCCACCGAAATGTCGCCCGAACCTCCGACGATGGCATTGTTTGGGTAAACACCAAAAGGAGTAAAGAAAGCGTGCATCGAACCGCCAAGCCCTCTGTTAAAGCCTGTTTCGCGAGCAAAAACTTCAGCCAGCGTTCCGTAAATCAGGAATTTAATGGCCAGTTCTTTGGTTGTTCCTGTGTGGCCGGCTTTTACCGGTGCGGCAGTAATTCCGTCAAAATGCGAGTCCATGATTTTTTCCAGTTGCTCGTCGCTGAGTTTGGAAATGGCCGAAAGACCTTTGGCCAGAATTTCGCCGTGGCTGCGGTGTGAGCCGAAAATAAAATCTTCCACTCCCAGCGTGTAAGCCATGCCCACTGCCGCAGCTTCCTGTCCGATGGAAAGGTGAGCGGGGCCCGGGTGGTTGTAAGGAACCTCGTTGTATTCCCCCCGTGTTTTTATGAGGTTGAGCATGGTTTCAAATTCGCGGATAACCACCATGTCGTGGAAAATGCGCATCAGGTCGTCGTTTGAGAAATTTTCCTTCTCGTCTTCTATTGTTTTGTTGTACTGGTTCACCGGGATTGGTTTGAACTCAATCTGACCGGGTTTACGTACTTCGTCCGGATTTATATATTGTACTTTTGGCATTTCTTCTGATTTATATGTTTTTCAAAATTCTAACAGCCAGTTCAGAGTTTAAAGTTCAGTGTTCAGAGTAGAACATACTTTGAACTTTGAACACTGAACTCTAAACTTGTAAATTCTCGATTTGATTTTTGATTTCAGCAAGGAACAGTGTTGCTTCTCCGCCGTCAAGTGCCTGGTGGTCGTAAGTCAGCGAGAGTCCCATCATCGGAACAAAGCCGTAAACACCATCTTCCAGTTCTTTTGGGCGCGGGACAATGGTACAAACTCCCAGTATAGCAGTTTGCGGCAGGTTGATCACCGGCGTAAACATCTCCACTCCGTAATTTCCAAGGTTCGAAACGGTAAAAGTAGCGGCAGCAGGGCTTAGTAAATCAGGATTTACATTTCCGGCACGGGCGGCAGTTGACAATTGTTTTAACTGGCTTGAAAGACCGGTAATGGAAAGATCATCGGCATTTTTCAATGCAGGCACCATCAATCCACGCTCTGTGTCAACAGCTAATCCAAGGTGAACTTTCTTAAACCATCTCATTTTATCGCCCAGGAAATGCGTGTTCGCTTGCGGATATTTTTCCAGTGCGCGGATAACAGCGTAACAAACGAGGTCGTTGATGGTAACGTTTTGTTTGATTTCGCCGGCTTCGAGCTGAGCTTTGAATTTCTTACGCAGTTTCATCACCTGGCGGGCATCGGCACTCATGTGGTGCGTCAACTGTGCCGAGTTTTGCAGCGACTGATGCATTGCATTGGCAATCAGCTTACGAATATTCGGAATGGCTTTTATTTCAAAATCATCTCCGGTTTCGAGAACGACTGCGGGAGCAGGTTTGCTCACAGGCGCTGCTTTGGGTGCCGGTGTTTCAATAACTGCTTTGGGAGCTGGTTTTTGAGCGGCTTCTTCAATGTCGCGGGCAATTATTCTTCCGTGAGGTCCGGTTCCCTTTAATGAGTTAATGTCAACACCTAGCTTGGCCGCCATGTTGCGTGCCAGTGGCGAGATCCTTATCCGTGAACCGGCTTCGTTTTCGTCCACTTCGAATTCGAATACTTTTGGAGCCTCTTCAACGGTTTCTTCACTTGATTTTTCAGCAGGAGTTTCTTCGGTTGCGGTTTCGGCTCCGGGTTTGAATTCGTCAACCGATTCTCCTTTTTTCCCGATTACTGCGACATTGGTGAGCACCGGAATCTCATCGCCTTCTTCAAAAAAGGTTGCGAGTAGAACTCCGGCTTCTTTTGCTTCTTCTTCAAAAGATGCCTTGTCGGTTTCGTAGGAGAAAAGGATGTCGCCTTCGTTTACCTCTTCGCCTACTTCTTTAAACCATTGACCAAGGATACAGGATTCAACCGACTGTCCTTGTCGCGGCATCATTACTGGTACTGCCATATAGAATAAGTTTGTAGTTTTATTTAACTTGTTGGTACAAATTTAAAAACCAATTATTTGTAATTAATTGAAATTCAAAAATATAAATAAATAAATTAATTTTCGAAGTAAAAATATATTTTATAACTTGTATTTACAAGTTGTTTTGTGTTTTTTAAAATTAGTTTAACTTTGAAGTCACAATGGACAACGTACCGCAATACCGAAAACTGTATGAACTGCTTCGCAAGCACATTATTAATGGTGTGTATTGTGAAGGTGATTTGTTACCCTCCGAAAATGAATTGTGTTCGGCTCATGAGATGACGCGGCCAACTGTTCGGCATGCACTGGAGACTTTGGTAAAAGACGGGCTTATTTTTAAAAAACAGGGCAAAGGAAGCATTGTACGGAAACCTCCGCAAAATATTGGTATTCTTTCGATTGCGGGAACAGCTTCGGCGGTTGGGGTGCGTTACCTGAAAACAGATATCCTGCAAAAACCAACGGTGCAAACCTGGCCCGAAGACTTTCCTTTTGAGCTTTCGGAGCTGGAACAAGAGTCTGGATGTGTTTACATGGAACGCCTGCGGTATGTGGAAGACGAGCCGGTTTTTTATGATATCAACCATCTTCCGAATATTTACCTGCCGCGGATTGCGCAGCGTTCGTTCGAAAATAAATCGTTGTTCGAGATTTTACGGCAACATTATCAGGTTGAAATCCTTGGGGGAGAGCAAAAGCTGAAAGCGGTAAAACCAACCGTAAAAATCAGGCAATTGTTGCATTTGAAACCCGGGCAGCCGGTGCTGTACATGGAGCGAAAACTGACTACCAACAAAGAAAATTTCCATATTTATTCCACCATTTATTTTAATTCTGAAAAGCACGCCATTTTTGGGACGTTTTAGGTTTAGAAAACATTTGTTTGTCAGTAGTTTGGTAAATAATCCTGCCTGTCTTTTGCTCGTGCAGGCAATATTTTTACATTTGTTCGCCTATTCTGAAAAACTATGAAGGAACAGCAACAAATGGTTGAACCTGTTAATGCGGCGGGTGAACGCGCTACTTTTTGTAACGAACGTTACGGTGATCACGAGAAAAATACTTTTGATATTTGGCTGGCTGATTCGGATAAGCCTACTCCGATTGTTATATTTATTCATGGTGGAGGCTTTGTTGGCGGCGATAAATCAAAATATTACGGCTCGGAAGACTGGCCCCGTTTACTGGAAGCCGGTGTTTCGGTGGCAACCATTAATTATCGTTATCTGAACGAACCCCCCTATGGAATCCTGGGATGTATGTCAGATTCCAAACGTTGTGTGCAATACATCCGGCATAAGGCCAAAAAATACAATGTTGATAAAAACAGGCTTGCCTGTTCCGGAGGGTCTGCAGGAGCCGGAACCTGCTTGTGGCTGGCTTTCTCAGAAGATATGGCCGATCCTCAAAATTCAGATCCTGTTTTGCGCGAATCAACCCGGATTGTTTGTGCCGGAGCTTTTGCCACGCAGGCAACTTACGATATTCTGCAATGGTCCGGAATACTGGGTTTGCCGGAAATGAAAAGTCCGCAGGATTTGCTGGTGATTGCACGCGCCTTTGGGTTTAAATCGCCGGAAGGAATGGATTTGTACAAGCAAACCGCCATTCGGCAGGAGCTCGATTTTTTGGGCAAGATGGATCAAAACGCCCCGCCCTTTTTTGTGCTGAATAAAGCTGAAGGAGGTATCCCCACGAGTGAAGATGAGCTGAATCATCATCCCTTGCATGCCAAGGCTTTGAAAAACAAAGCCGATAAACTAGGGCTGGAGGCTGTAATCTATGCTCCGGCTATTGGCATTGAGGATGAGTCGGGCATTGGAATGGTTGATTTCTTTCTTGAAAAGCTAAAAGCGTAAGTTCCGTTGTTTAAAGTGTCAGGAAAAAGCAAGGTACTTTTCTTGTTGCCTGGATATTCATATTTATTTCTCGGTATACTTCACTGTTCTGTGTTGCGGAAAAGATGATTCTTATTCTTTTAAAAGGCTTTTGTCTGCGGCATTAATGTAAGTTTTTGCTTTTTAAGAGCCTGTCTGTATCCAACTTTTTTGTTTTTTAACGCGTAGAAAAAACGGGTTTTAAAAAGGCGATCTCGTCTGCTTTTTATGGAGAGTTTAAATCTATTGTAAAAGTGAAGATGAAGCGGGGGGCATTTCGCACAAAATCCGGGCTTTTTTGTTTTATTGCACTGATAAGCAGTTAAGACGGCTATCAAACAGACTTTTTAAAATAATTCGAAAATCGATTGAAAATTTATAGGTATGAAGGTATTGAAATTCGGAGGAACATCGGTTGGCTCGCCTGAGAATATGCGGGCTGTGATGAACCTGGTGACTGATGGCGAGAAAAAAATAATAGTACTCTCGGCCATGTCGGGAACAACCAATTCTTTGGTTGAAATCTCAAATTTTCTGCACAAAAAGAACAAGGACAGTGCGAATATTGCCATTGGTAAACTGGAAGCCAAGTACAAGCTGGTGGTTGCCGAATTGTTTCAGTCGGAAGAAAACAAAAAGGCCGGCCTCGCCATTGTGAAGGCCAGTTTTGATACCATCAAATCTTTTACTGCCGGCGTTTTTTCGGAGGTGGGCGAAAATACCATTCTTGCACAGGGAGAGATTATCTCTACCCAGCTGGTAACGGTTTTGATGAACGAAAATGGTTACAATACCAAGCTTCTTCCTGCTCTTGAGTTCATGAAAATTGATGAAGACAAGTCGGCTGATATGGTGTACATCCGGGAGCACATTAAACCGGTGATCGAAAAAGCCGGGGAGGCCGACTATTATATTACGCAGGGATTTATTTGCCTTGATGCCAATGGCGATATTAGTAATTTGCAAAGAGGAGGAAGCGACTATACTGCTTCTTTGATCGGAGCTGCTATTGATGCCGACGAAATTCAGATTTGGACGGACATTGACGGCTTTCATAACAACGATCCCCGCTTTGTGGGAAATACCCGGAAAATTGAGCAACTGTCGTTTAACGAGGCGGCTGAGTTGGCCTATTTTGGCGCAAAAATTCTGCATCCGCAAACCGTTTTGCCGGCAAGGGTTCAAAACATTCCGGTTCGCCTGAAAAATACCATGAATCCTTCGGATGGCGGAACATTGATCACCGCAGAATCGGATGGCAAAGGAATTAAAGCCGTGGCAGCCAAAGACGGAATTACCGCGGTTAAAATTCGTTCGGGACGAATGTTGATGGCTTACGGTTTTCTAAAAAGCATCTTCGAGGTGTTTGAGAAATACCGCACACCCATCGATATGATTTCCACTTCGGAGGTTGCCGTTTCCCTGTCGATTGACCATGTGCAGAACCTGGAAGCGATTCACGAAGAATTGAATAAGTTTGGTACGGTGGAAATCGACCACGATCTCTCGATTGTTTGTATTGTGGGCGATATTATCCAGGAAGAGCAGGGTTTTGCGTCGAAGGTTTTCCATGCACTGGACGGAATCCCCATTCGAATGATCTCGTACGGAGGAAGCCGTTACAATATTTCGGTGCTGGTGCCCACCTCGCAAAAAGTAAAAACATTGCAGGCGCTGAGCGACCACCTGTTAAACAGCTAAAAAAATACAGGAGATACAGATATCCCGGATTGGTTGTAAAACCGGTTCGGGATTTTTTTTACTGAAGCTGAAAAACTTCGGAGGCTTCGTGGCGCGAAGTGAGTTTAACCGCAAAGCGTTCGGTAAACGGCTGCATGGTTTCGAAGGCTATTTCCGGCGTATTGTTTTCTTTCGACAAGTGACTAAGGAACACACATTGCAGGTTTTCTCCGGCATGCTGGTTTAAGAGTTCAAAAGCCTGATCGTTGGAAAGATGCCCGACATCGGATGCCACTCTCTTTTTCAGGTGCCACGGATAACTTCCTTCCCACAACATTTTTTCGTCGTAATTTGATTCCAGAAACAGGCTGTCGCACAGTTGAAGGTGTGTTTTTACGTTGTTGCAGGCTTCGCCAATATCGGTAAAAACGCCAATGTTTCGGTTTTGATATTCAATTCTGAAAGAGCAAGGTTCGGCGGCATCGTGGTTCTTCAGCACCGGGTGAATGGAAAAATCTCCGACTGGAATGACATCCTCGGGAGAGAAGAATTTTGGATAGTCGGGCCGTAGGTTTTTATACGAGCTGTTGTAGGTTTTGGCGGTCAGGTACACCGGAATCTGAAGCCTTTTCCCTAATACGCGCGCCCCCCGCATATGATCGCCGTGTTCGTGAGTGATGAACAATGCTTTGATTTTTTCCGCATCCAGGTCGCGTTCTTTCATGCGCAACAGAATCTGTTTGGTCGAAATACCGGCATCGATCAAAACCGCATCGGTGTGGTTTCCTATGTAATAACAGTTTCCGTTGCTTCCGGAAGCGATAGCACAAATCTCAAGCATAATTAATCCCTTTCTGGCTGCAAAGATCTATTTTTTTGCTGAAATAAGGTAAGTTCCGCTGGCCAGTTTAAATAAATTCCCGGACATGCCGAGGAAATCTATGCTGCAGACCGTTTGGGTGTTGTATCTGTTAACCAAAAGAGTGTACCACAAAACAAAGTGAATGATATAGCATAGTTGCATGTTGCTATTGTCTCACATGTTTCTTTACTGAATCTTTTTGTATTTCAATGCGGAACTTAATGCTGCGATGTTAACGATTTGGCAATCAGGTGTAGAGTTAGTGCTTTATAGTAGTTTTGATCAGAAAATAGTTTTTTCAAATTTTTATTCTTTTCACCTATTAAGCATGTTTTAATAATTCATTCGCTTATGTTTTTAAACATAACGAATTGATTGCAAATATTGAATGATTTGACATATGTTTGTTTCAAATACTCAAGGCCCTTGAATGACTATTATGATCCTTTTTTTATAACTTAAATACATATTACCATGAAAAAGAACAATGTTTTATTGTTTGTAATGTTTTTTTGTGGCTTGTCTTTACTTACAAGCTGTAATGATAACGATCTTGTAGACGGGAACTGTGATGTTCCGTTTATGGCAAAATTAAATGCTTCGGTAGCGGCAGAGGGAGGGGCTACTAGTTTTAACGTCAAGAAGAATGAATCTTTTTTTTGTGTTGATTATGTGACAACCATCCAGGGAACCGACACTGTCCGTTATTCGATTAATGTGGAAAGTCAAGATGTAGCAACCACTCCTCAGAACATATCAAAGGATTGGTTTAACATTGTAACAAAGCTTGACGAGGAAACTAAGCGTCTGTCGTTGGTGAATGTTGAACTTGAACCCAATCAAGATACAGAAGAGCGGATTTTGCTTATAAATGTACTGTGGATGAACTGTAGCAATACTTTAACAATAACTCAGGCTGCTCAATCCGAATAATTTTTACGAAATTTTAAACCCTTATTTTTTAGGCGAAACAAGCTTTGCTTTGCTTTGCTTTTTTATGCCAAATTTTAACACAAAAAACCAAAAAATGGAAACTAAATTAACTGCTTATCCCTTTTAGTCAAGTAAAGATTTATCTTTGATACATGAACGAGATTGAGAAATATCCAAGAGATTTTCAGGAGTTTATCACGCAGTTCAAATGCGAGGCTGACTGTTG